>JAJFGD010000205.1 GCA_021776315.1 Hyphococcus sp.
GTCAGCACCTGCTGTAATTGGCCCGTTTGCAGCCTCAACAATCAGCGGAGCTTTAATTTGAGCAACATTAGTTAAGTTGATTGCTCCTTCCATAGCCGCTGGAATAAGGATGTCGCATTCCGCTTCGAGCACAGACGCACCATTTGCGACGAATTTGCCGCCAGCAAATCCTTTTACGCCGCCATGTTCGCCAATATGTGCTTTTAGCGCTTCTATATCGAGACCAGAATCATTTGTAACTGCGCCATCGCGTTCAATGACAGCAGTGATTAAAGCGTTGTCTTCTCGTGATAGGAATGTTGCGGCATGATAGCCAACATTGCCGAGCCCTTGAATGATAATCCGCTTGCCCTCAAGACTCCCGTCAAGATTAGCTGTGCGAACATCCTCTTCATGACGGAAGAATTCGCGCAGTGCATATTGTACGCCTCTCCCTGTCGCTTCAACGCGGCCAGCAATACCGCCAGCATAAAGTGGTTTACCAGTCACGCAGCCGCGGGCGTTGATATCTGTTGTGTTCATGCGGCGATATTCGTCGGCAATCCATGCCATTTCGCGCTCGCCTGTACCCATATCTGGTGCTGGAACGTTTTGAGATGGGTGAATCAAGTCGCGTTTTGCGAGTTCATACGCAAAGCGTCGTGTGATTTTTTCCATTTCATCTTCGGACCATTCAGTTGGGTCTATATTCAATCCACCTTTTGATCCGCCAAATGGGGCCTCAACAAGCGCGCATTTATAGGTCATCAATGCGGCGAGGGCTTCAACTTCGTCTTGATTGACACATGTTGAAAAGCGGATAACGCCTTTTACTGGTTCAATATGATCGGAATGGACTGCCCGGTACCCAGTAAATGTGTGGTAGCGACCGCGCAAACGAACACCAAAACGTACGGTATACGTTGCATTACAGGTGCGAATATTCTCCGCAAGACCTTCATGAAGATGTAGTGTGTCAATGGCGCGATCAACCATGACATTCACGCCATCACGGAAGCCAATTTCGATCGATTGTGGGCGATGGATATTCATACTGTTTAGTCCCCATACTATCTGTTTTGCGAGAGTATTACCGCATAATATTGCTTAATTGATAATCTTACAGACCGTTTAGACAAACGGCATAAAGTCTAGAGTAATGGCCTGTTATTGCTAAAATGTCCGTAAACGAAGTAATTGAATAAATATCTTCGTGAAGGGAAGATTAAAAATATAGATAAAGTCTAGTGTATTCTGGCTTTGATATTTTCTCTAGTAAAACCATCATGAACTGGTTCGAGCAGAATTGCCGCCGCTTCGGAACAATTCTTGTTGTCGTTCTTCTGTCTTGTTGGCCTCTTGCCGGGCGTGCGCTTTGAAGCGATCTGATAGGTTTTCGAGTGCAAGTTCTTTTTGCAATGCGTTTTCAAGTCTTTTTCGAGCTTTGTTCATTTCCGGTATCAGTTCTGATGCAAGTTGTTCTTGCTTTTTTGCAGCCTCCAAAAGACGCATGACATGCTTTTCATTTTGCCGGTAAAAATCAACGGTGAACTCGCCAGGCTGTGCTTTGGCAGAAATATTGGCCCGTCGGCGAAGGTCCGCTGCCGCGTCGAGCATTGCTGATTGACGTCGTTTCAGCCCATCAAAAGTAACCTGTTCTACCTGGGTCTTCGCCTCCATCAAGGAAAGTAGTTGTACGGCATCACTTTGTTTCACGGGGTATACCCCTGTTGTGCTTTCTTGCGCGTTTCATCGGCAAAGTGGATTGCGGCCGCAACGGCAGCATAGTGTTCCTTGCGAATTGCCTTACCAACTTTTACCAGGGAATAGATTGAACGCGTCGTTGGTGGGTCGCGTTTGATTGGGACACCAGCTTCAGAGGCCGCTTCCCTTATACGTGCGGCGATTTCATCGACACCTTTGGCGACACAAATCGGCACGGTGTGGTTTTCGCGGTCCCACTTCAATGCAACCGCATAATGCGTTGGGTTAACCAGAACGATATCAGCTGTAGGCACATCGGCCATCATATGATTGGTGGCTATTGCCTCGGCGCGCTGACGGCGCGCAGCTTTCATGGCGGGGTCGCCTTCAGTTTCTTTGTTTTCTTCCTTAAGCTCCTGGAACGTCATCATCAGCTTGTTGCGGTGCTGAATCTGACGCCAAGGCAAGTCGATACCCGCAATGGCGACAGCCGCCATGGTGATAAAGCCGCAAAAATAAATGGATTCCCGTAGTAAAAATTCACCAATTGCCTGCGCGGGTAGTCCTGATAGGCCCGGCAACTCTTGAAAACGTGTTTGATATGCAAATGCCAACACCAGCAGTACTGCTGATAGTTTCATGAAGCTGCGTACAAATTCAGCCAAACCATTCAAACCATATTTTTGCTTAGCATTCGCAATAATAGAAATCTTCGACATCTTTGGTTTGATTTTTGACGGAGCAAAAACAAACGCTTGCTGTGCAAACACAGAAGCAAAGGCCGCTAGAATCAGTAAAATAAATATTGGGGCGATTGAGACTATGATTTGAGAGAAAAACGTCAGTGTGAAATTGCCGGATTCTGCAAACAATAGTGTCTCACTGACTGCTTTTGGTTTATGCAAAATATTTGTCATGAGAGTCAGCAAACGCGTACAGCTCCAGCCGGCAACAAGAAGTAATGCTACGAAGAAGCCAATGTAGATCGCAGCGGCAGTCGTTTCGTTAGAATAAGCAATTTCACCCTTGTCGCGTGATTTCTTGATTTTCTGCGGCGTGGGTTCATGTGACTTATCGGCACCATTGTCCTGTCCTTCCTCGCTCATGACATCTCCCCGAGAAGGGTGCGGACAATATCATTCAGCATATCCAACCAAACGCCGAGCAATACGGGTGCGGTCAACGCCAACAACATCATGCCCGCCAAGGTCACGGCTGGAACACCAACAAAGGCGACCATTAATTGCGGCATTGCACGGTTTGCTGCGCCGATAGCAAGATTGTAGATAAACCCTAGGACGACAAAAGGCATGGCAAGAGAAAGTGATGCCGCAAATGAAAACGCGACGCGTTCAACCGCCCAACTACCGGTCTCACTTGCACCGGGAAAAACGCCGAGGGGCATAATTTCGAAAGAAAGGACTAATACGCGAACGGTTTCGAAATGGAGCCCCGCCATCACTGCGAGCACTATACCGACAAACATCAGCAAGGTTCCGATCGGGGAGGAGAGGGACGCGTCAATATTCGATCCGAACAACTGCGCTAGTGAGAGGCTTTGACTAGCGATGGAGCCGGCCGTTTGCAGCGTGAAAATCGCGATGCGGATACTAAACCCAAGAATCGCGCCAGAAATGATTTCAGCAACCATCATCATGACGGCTGCAGAATTTGTCTCCGGGGGCGTTGCTGATGAGATGACGAGCGGCGTTAGAATTAGGGTGATCGCCATTGCCACGGCAAGACGTGGGCGAACGGGTACGGCTTGCTCCCCAAGGCCAGGTAAAAACATGACGAGTGCCGATATTCGCGCAAAAATCGCGGCGACCAACAATATCGTTGGTGTCGAAATATTACTGATGGCGGAAATGGCTTGTATGACTTCCATGACGCGCCCCTAGGCGACGCCAAGAATTGCAGGACGTTCTGACGGGTCGATCTCTTCGTATGAAATGACCGGGTTTCGTATGCCCTTGGCGGAAAGCACAGTTGTTAGGAATCGGCGTCTTTTCGCGCTTGTCACAACGGCTGGGAAAGCACCGCTAGTAATTGCGTTCGAGATCTTTTCTCGGATAGTTGAGGCAAGCCGATTGAAATCTGAAGGTGACAATGCGATATCGCTGGTGCCGTTTTGTTGTTCAGTTTCATTCTGCGTGAACAACTCTTCCCATTCGGGAGATAGTTGAATAAGGGGAAGGTGGCCTTCGCTGTCGCGTAGTTTCGAAATAAATTGAAACCCAATTCGCTGACGCACATATTCGGCGATCTGTTCCGGCGATGTTAGCGCCGAGCGTCCCTCAGAAATCGATTCTAGAATGACAGGCAGGTTGCGGATCGACACCCGCTCTTCGAGTAATAACCGCAATACCGCTTGGACCAGATCAAAAGGCGTTGTGTCGTTAACAAACTCGTCAATGATTTTTCGATTGGATTCAGCTTTTGCCTGATCAGATGTTGCGGTGAATTCATCGAAGATACGTCGCAATGCTCGACGGGTCATCAATCGTCCGAAGTTTGATTTTACGACCTCTAGTAAATGCGTTGCAGCCACTTCAGCAGGCTCCACCACGGGCAGTCCCAAAATGACAGCATCTTCCTGCCGATCTGATGGGACCCACCGAGCCGGAGCCCCAAACACCGGCTCTTTGACGTCTTTCCCCTGGATATTCAATAATACATCTTCGCGTGTAAGAACGAGAACGCAATTTGGATCCAACATACTGCGTGCGACCTCGACGCCATGAATACGGATCACATATTCATTGTCCGGCAATGAATTATTATCAGTAAGCCGAATAGCAGGCACGATAAAGCCAAACTCAGCGGCAATGTATTTTCGAATTTTTGCGATTCTTTTGTCGAGGCCGGATTCCGAATCCATGCAGGTTGGAATAATCGTTGGTGAGAATTCGATGTGGATTTCGTCAAGATTGAGAATATCCCCAAGAGATTCTTCTTGAGGCTGCTCTGGCTCAATAGGAATTGCCTCGTCTTCTTCTTTTTTCAGCGCAGCCTTTTGTTGGACATAATAGGCAAATGCCCCGAGGGCCGCTGCCCCTGCCATAAACGGAACGAATGGCATCCCCGGCAGCAAGGCGAAGATTCCCATCATCACAGCGACGGTGACAATCGCAGCGGGATATTCGGCAAGCTGATCGAATAGGGCTTTATCCGTTGACCCAAGTACGCCACCTTTTGACAAGAGAAGGGCAGCGGCAATTGAAATAATAACCGCAGGGATCTGCGAGACAAGGCCGTCGCCAACAGTTAGAACGGAATAAGTTTCAATCGCCTCGCTAAACGACATGTTGTGAGCACCAATGCCAATCGCAAGACCAACAATCAGGTTTAGCAATGTTATGAGGAGACCAGCAACGGCGTCACCTTTTACGAATTTTGAAGCACCATCGAGAGAACCGAAAAAAGTCGTTTCTTCTTGTTCGACTCTACGGCGTGCTTTGGCCTCGTCGTGACTGATGGCACCAGCGGCAATATCGGAGTCAATCGCCAATTGTTTACCGGGCATACCGTCGAGAGCAAATCGCGCCCCGACTTCGGCCATTCGGCCGGCACCTTTGGTTATCACCATGAAATTGACGATCAAGAGAACTGTGAATACGACTAAGCCCAAAAAGACGTTGCCGTCCATAATGAACATCGCAAAGCCGTGGATCACGCCACCAGCAGCGTCTGTTCCTGTGTGCCCTTGTCCGATAATCAGTTTTGTGGATGAGACGTTCAATGACAAACGCAACAAAAGCGATGCCAATAAGATCGTTGGAAAAGACGAGAAATCAAGTGGGCGCTCAATAAAGAGCGTGATCGTAAAAATAAGAATCGCAATAGCGAATGATACAGTCAGGCCAATATCCAGCATCCAAGCTGGTGTTGGCAAAATCATCATGACAATGATGGCCATCAAAGCGACAGCAAGCAATACCGTCGGTTGAAAAATATTTCGCAAACTTATTTCCACGCAGAATTCTCCGTTGGAATAATTGGGCGCGGTGGTGCCTCACCGACCAGGGGTGAAGCGGGCGCGAAGATAACAAGCTCAACGCCGCCTCGGAGTATTTGGCTAATGGGTGCCGTTGAGGTGAAAAGCATGGGAGTTTCCGCAGTTTTCTCGCTTTCTCGGATACTTTCTGCCACAGCACTCACTTTTTGACCGTAGCTTGCGCCTTTGGTCGCTGTGCGCGAATGGTAGTTTTTTACTGCTTTATCCCAATCCCCGAATTCGGCCTTCAAGTTTTTCAAAAAGGATGCCGCATAGTTAGCCCCAGCTTCCGGATCAAACATCTTATCGACTGTTTGAAAGCTTTTTCCGTGCCATTTGGTGTTAATTTGAAAACAGCCAATATCCATAGACCGAGCGCCCAGCTTTGCTTTCTCTTGCACGAATGCGCGCGCATCGCTTGCTGTTTTGAAGTAGTGTCCGCGACCGGCAATATTGACGGTCCAAGGCCAAGCGGCATTCGATTTCGGTCCATCACGGCTTGTCTCAACGATAGAAATTGCCTGCAATAGCTTGTCCGGGATAGAATGCTGCTGCTCGGCTTTCTTTGCCGCAGCCGTACACAATGATTGGTCGTCACTGGCAAAAGCTGGTGTTGCTAAGACAAGCGCGGCAATCGCGATAAAGGTTTTTGACACAATGCGCATCGCCTATCTCGAAATATAATCGACGATGCTGTTATTAAACAGCGACAACATCAGTTGAGCGGCGAAGTTTGCGCAGAGTGTAAATGAGATCAAAATGGCGATCAGTTTAGGGACAAAAGTAATTGTCATTTCTTGAATTGAAGTAAGGGCCTGGAAAAGACCAATAAAAACACCGACCACAAGAGCTGTAATAAGCATCGGTGAGGCGATCCAAACACCGGCCCACAAATACTCGCGTAAAATATGTATAATCTCTGTATCTGACATTCTTATTTTACCACTAGATTTCGATTTAGATCGGCATGCGTAGGAGTTCTTGGTAAGCCTCGACAACGCGGTTACGTAGTGTCACCGCCGTTTCAACGGCAAGTTCTGCTGACGCGATTGCTTCCACAACAGAGTGGGGATCGGCTTGACCGGTCATAAACGCGGCCGCCGCTTGTTCGCTTTTGACGACTGCGGATACTGCTTCTTTTGCAGCGCCCATTGGTTTGAATTCATCGTTGCTCTCGCCACTTGGTTTTTCTGCCAATTTGTTTCCACCAATCGCGCCTTGCGCGGATTGATAGGTTTTCAGAGCATTAAAAGCGTTCATATCCATGATCTTGCGTCCTATCGGTTCAAGATATTCAGTAGGCCGGAATACATCCGACGTGCTTGTTGAAACATCGCCAAATTGGCTTCGTAAGAGCGGCTCGCCTCGCGACCGTCCGCCAATTCAACCATGAGGTTGACATTGGACATTTCAACATTGCCCGTTTCATCGGCCATTGGATGTGACGGGTTATAGGTCTTTTCCAACGGAGACTGGTCGAGCGAAAGTTTGTTTACGTTAACACCGTTAACACCAGTCTGACGGTTGAACTCGTTATCAAACGAAACCATCTTGCGGTGATATCCTGGCGTGTCGTTATTGGCGATATTTTCACTAACAACGCGCATTCGAAAGCCCTGCGCGCGCATACCGCTCGCCGCTGCACTCATTGATTTCATAAATGAATTCATGGGGTTTCCTCCTTACGCACCGCGACCAAGGGTCAGTCGCATAATGTTCATCGCTTTTTTGTAGATCGCTGTCGCTGCTTGGTGATCGCCTTGCGCTTCAATGCTGCGCATCATCTGATCTTCGATCGAAACGTTATTGCCATTTGGCGACATCGTGCCTTGTGTATTGACGGTCTCAGCATGCCATGCCGCCATTGGGTCAGGGGTGCTGCCCATCTTGCTCGACATTTCACTGCGTTTGGCAAAACGCGAATATGCGTCAGCAAAGGGCTCAAGATCTTTCGCCTTGTAGTTTGCTGTATCCGCGTTTGCGAGGTTCTCAGACAGTACCTTGTGACGCTCTGCTGCGTGGCGTGCCATCGCAGTAGCCATCTTTAAAATATTTACATCATCCATCATTTGCCGACGTCCTGTTAAGGATTACACTTTATGAAATTGAAGATGAAAGTTGAAAATAAACTTAATTGATTGGTTAACCTTATGCTCATGGACTTTTCACAATCTGTTAAGGGTTCGGTTGATGCGATCGACACATGTCGATTATGGGGCCGTGTTTCTGCGATAGAGGGTGGGATCATTCGCATCGTTGGGTTGAACAACGCGGCGCGCATTGGCGATCGCGTAACAATCGGTGCTGACTCAGAATTTTCTGGCGAAGTCATTGCTATACGTGATGACTATCTCTTGGCGATGCCCGATTCTGGATTGAATGGAACAGCGCCGGGTGAGCGAGCATATTTACGTGCTGATACGCCACCACGTCCGTGTGAGGCGTGGATTGGCGAGGTGCTTTCTTCCGACGGCACCTATTTTGATGGACGCTCTACGCCGCAAGGCAGTCTGCCAATGCCCCTTAACCCACAACCGCTATCAGTAACGGCACGTCGCGGGTTGGGCTGCCGGATAAAAACTGGTCTTGCTCCGTTTGATACTTTTTTACCGCTCTGCACGGGCCAAAGGGTCGGGCTTTTTGCGGGTTCAGGGGTCGGTAAGTCGACACTAATGGGCGATTTAGCGAAAGGTGTCGAAGCCGATATTATTATCATAGCGTTAATTGGTGAGCGCAGCCGCGAGGTGCGCGAATTTATTGACGATGTATTGGATGATGAAGGTCGAAAGCGTACGATTGTTTTCGCGTCCACTTGCGATGAGCCAGCGCCATCCAAACGTCGTTGCGCATTACTGGCGATGACCGCGGCAGAATATTTCCGGGATTTAGGCCTCCATGTGTTAGTCCTTTTCGACTCCATCACTCGTTTTGCTGATGCCCACAGGGAAATTGCGCTGACTGCCGGGGAGACCCCTTCTTTACGCGCCTATCCACCGTCCACATTCAGGGCAATCGCTTCATTGGCTGAGCGAACTGGGCCAGGGATTGACGGAGCTGGCGATATTACTGCCATTTTCAACGTGTTGGTTGCTGGGTCCGATATGGATGAACCCATTGCCGACATGGTTCGCAGTATTTTGGACGGACATGTTGTGCTCGACCGCGAAATTGCTGAAAGGGGTCGGTTTCCCGCCATTAATATTCGTCGCAGCGTATCACGGAGTCTGACAAAGGCAGTGAATGAAGAGGAAATGAAACTCTTAAGTCACGGCCGAAAGATGATTGCGGCCTATGATGAAGCGGCGGCGATGATCCAAACCGGCCTTTACGCCAGTGGCTCTGATCCTGTCATTGATGAAGCCGTGCGCCTATGGCCACGCCTCGATGCCTTTATTAGCGAAAAGTCCGATAGTTGTGCAGAAAGCTTTGAAAAACTTCACGCTGTTTTGGAAGCGCCAAACACCGTGTCGCAGCAATTGATGCAAGAAAAATAGGCGATCAAGCTTGCGACAAAAACAGATTGATGTTTGCAGAAAGGCCAAGGCCGTTATTTTGCAAAACAGAGAGCGCGCTAAAGCCAGGCGTTGATGCGGATGGTCCGCTTTGGGCCTGGCGTACCAGGAAGAAGCGCCTAACCAATTCATTGACCACATCTGGGTCTTCGAACGCTTTCGGCGAAGACGACCCTAATATTTGATTGGCCTTATCAGCAAAGATTTCCTGCTGACGGTCAACGTCGAGGGCAGAAACTTCTGATGGGATGTTTAATGCCGTGGAGACGAGTTCGCGCAATGGCAGTTGTCCCATGATCTGAAACCATGCAGTGGTATCGTTGTTTCCAGCCGCAATATCCACGATTTCACGCTTAAAGTTCAGCGCCAATCGCATGTCATTATCGACTTCGCCAACCGCGCGTTCAAATTCTAGGGTTTTGTACCTGGAAACGATGTCGTCCCGAAATGATTGAAGAAGAACACTTGACCCATTCGCGATATTGCCGAATCCAAAGGCTTCAACAAATGACCGATAACGTGGATCATTAAATCGATTGGCAAATGCATCGCTATTTTCAGTGCCTTCTTCGAGCATTTTTAGCACGAATCCGCGTTTGTTGATTTCATCACCAAGGCCGAAAGCGCCAAGTGCTACAGTAAGCAACCGACGATCATTCACTAGCTCTTCAGCAGATGTCACACTACTGATATTTTCGTTGAAGTAGTCGATATTACGGATGAGCTCAGGTGAGCGCTCAAAAGTTTCTTGCTGGCGCGCGCTTGACCGCTCCAGTGCAGCCCAACCAGCCAGGCCACTAAGGCCAACACTTGGTTGGAAAAACATTAGGACGCCTTCTCGTTTGACAAGGTGAACTCTTTGGCCTTTGCGATGAGTAAAAGTTTTTCCTCATAAGGAAATACTTTTTTCAGTTCGCGCATCACGCTGTAAAATTCACCTTTTTGAGTCTGGTCGATGGCCTTTGAGATATGGGCTTGAATTTCTTCATCGGGAAGGGCAGTCAAAAGTGCCTGCAAACCTGGCATAAGTGACGTCATAGCGTCGGTGACGGCTAAGTCACCTGTCACGGCCAGTTGAGCTGTGAAATATAGTCGTTTTACGGGCGTTGTTACATCATTTGGATGCAGCGCATCGCGTAGACGTAAAATATTCGCATCACGAGATTTTATACACAATTTTGCGCGCTTTTCGCCATTCTCAACGACAGCGCCGTTCAGCAAAAACTTTTCATGAGGCCGCAGCCGAATGACTAAGCCTCCGGACATCAGGTTTCACTCGCCTCATTTTGTGTTTGGCGCAAGCCGCGCATGATCATCGTATTGATATCAACGAGAACTTTTGTATCTGCTTCGCGGGCATGAACTTTTGCTGTGTGCTGGCGCGTGAATTCGGCAAGATAGAAAATACTGGATCGTAACTGAGCGGGTAGTTCGTTATTGTCATTGGCAACGTCTACAGCAAGGATCGTCCATAGTTGTAGGTTTTTATGGAGCGCTTCCGTGAGCTTGGATGCATAATCTGGTGCGGAGTCATTGGAATTCGCAAGTAGCCGCGTTACGCGTGCAAACACCTGATACTCAACGCCGCGTGTATCACCCGTTGAAGCAGTGGGATCTTCATAACCATTTTTAGCCAACGCAACTTCGTACATTTTTCCCCGTCTTTCTAACAGAAATATTTAATTGAAAACTAAAGGTGTAAGGAGCGGGTGGCCCCGCTCCTTACGAGAGTGAATTAACGGAAGAGGCTCAAAAGTGATTGTGAGCTTGAGTTTGCAATTGAAAGTGCCTGAACACTCAACTGCTGCTGTACCTGCAGAGACTGTAGGCGAGCCGATGCTTCTTCCATGTCAGCGTCGGTCAATGCGCCGATACCTGATTTCAATGAATCCATCAGTGATGTGACAAATTCATTCTGAATATCAATACGCTTTTGAGTTGAACCGAATTCAGCAGAAGCATCGATACCAACCTGAATTAGGTTCTCGATGTCATCAAGAGCTGCTGACAAAACAACTGTGTCAGTAGTATCGACATCGATACCAGCAAGAGCACCAAGGCCACCACCAGCTGTACCGCTGTCGCCATCGGTAACTGTCAATGGGATGTTGTCGTTACCTGATGCGTTGGCAACAACCACAGTTGCTGCGCCTGATTCAGGATCGGCAATAGTCGAGAATGATGCTGTAATGCCTGAAATATTGGCGCGGTTTACCTGGTCAGCCAAATTTGTCACAGCGTCGTTGATTGTTGTTGTACCATCAGAAATATATTCGAAAGTATCTGAGCCAACAGTGATCTGGATGCCGTCGCCATCTTCGAGGGCACCAGTCATGGTGAATGTGAATGTACCTGATGCACCATCGTCAACATCTGCAGCGGATACCGCGACAGCCATATTTGCAGAGTCACCAGCAACAAAAGTACCGCCAGTTGTTTCAAGGTTGAAGCGATCAACCTGAATTGTTGATGGCGTAACTGATCCACCAGCACGGTCAAGAGAAGCAAGAACGTCGATTGAACCGCCGCCCTTAACAAGGTTCAAGCCGTTAAACTGAGCAGCATCAACGATTGTACCAATCTGGTCGCGAAGCTGACCAATATCTGTTTGGATCTTGCCACGGTCAACGTTTTCTTCCTGTGCGGCAACAACCAGGCCTTTAATTTCCTGAAGAAGTGACGTTACCTGTTCAGATGCGCCACGAGCAACAGCAACTGTTGCGGCACCCAGATCAAGTGACTGAGAAATAGATTCAAAACCTTTGACGTCGGAATCCATAACTGTTGAAATAGCCCAGATAGCAGCGTTATCGCGAGCAGTTGATACGCTTTTACCGGTAGAAATTTCCTGCTGAACCATTGCAAGATTTTTGTTGATCTGACGAAGTGTCGTCAGCGCAACCATTGAGCTTTCATTTGTAAGCAAGCTAGACATATTTTACGTTCCTTTTACATTTCTTCGTGTGTTTTCACACTTTTGTTCATCCCAACGCAGGCTCTGCCGTCCGTTATGGGTCTGTTATCTTCTGATGTAAGTGGAGCGCATTCTGCCGGTTCCACGATCGTCAATTGAGACAATCGAACCCATTAATACAGATACTGATCTAAATTTTGGTTAATTCTCGTTATGCAGTTTTACAACGCGTAACGCCACAATCATGTGTGCGCAGTTTCTGGCCATTCTCCGTATAGGCTCCAACAAAACTTTCGCGAGTGACAATGTTTTTTAACCGTGATTGTGCTGCTGAAACGCCTGAACGTGCGGCACTAAGAAGCCCCTCATTCTCCGCTGCGAGGGATTGAATCTGTTCGACAGCACCCTGAAGAGATTTAAGTGCAGGGATATTGATGGGGTTCTGCATATGATTTGTCAGTGCAGAAAGGTAAAATTCTTTCTGCTGTGAAATATCAGGGATATCGTCGTAAGATCCGCCAAGAAGGCGCGATTTTTCCAGCGATAACAACTCGATGAGCTTATTGACGGAATCACTAAGGGTCGGTTGGGAAGACATCATTGACCCTGCTGTACACGCAATTGATCATAAATTTTTTCGGCAAGGCCAAAACCGCCATTGTCGATGATGTTGCGGGCATATTGTTCTAGCATCATGCCTGAAAAGGCATCGCCGCCAAAGCCGCTTTCTTGGCTAATGGCTTTGTCCATGCCGCTATGTTTTAACATTTGCGCAACAAATACGGTTTCAAATTCCCGAGCCTTTTCCATTATACGCTCATCAATCTCTTCAACAGAAGAGGGGGTGGCGTTAGGCGGCGTAGATTGTGTCGATAAGATTTCCATAACCATCTCTTTGACTTCATCTAAACAGTTGTTGCTCGGTATTCGAATAAAATTTAGCGCAAATAGTTAGTAACTATTTTCTGTCATATTAGACCTAACAATATCTTAAAACGAGGGTAGTGATGGAGTTGGGTGTGTTTCCTGTACGGACGGTAGAAACGACTAGTCCGAAACAAGTCGATAGTGGGGCCGACGAGCATTACTCCAATAAGGACAGCGCTGCGTCGAAGGCAGACAGCGGCGACCAAGATACGTTTTCTCATCATATGCGTAGCAAAGATGATCAGCCGGCGCAGGATGGAAAGAATTCAGCTTCCGGCAACAAAAACACTGATGACCAGAATGTTAAAGAAATGCCTGGTGATAAACCGCTTGCCAAATTGGGCGACGTTGATAACCGAGAGGCCAATCGTGACAATGCAAGTTTTGTTGCCGTTGAGGTCGCGATGAAGACGGATGTTCAGACAAAGACGGAAACTATGCTTGCACCGCTGACTAAGGCGCCAACCCTGGTCGGCGAGCTTAAGCATGGCGTTACAAACAATGGCGCTGTGGTTGGTAATCTGGGCACTTCCCAAATCATGTTGGAAGTAGAGCCAAAAGGCAAAATGGCGACAGAAGTTTCGTCATTGTTGTTGAAATCACCCGAAGCGGCATTTGTCGGAGTATCCAAACCAAATATGGGTAGGAACGGCCTTGCGGTTACGTCGCCGGTCATGCTGAAAACCGCGACGGCTGCAGACCCTGCGGCAATGGTCGCAAAGCTCGGAAACGCGATTTCGCCCTTCAATGGAATACTGGCCGACGGCATCGCATTACCATCGGATCTAGTGCTGGAAGGATCAATTGACGATCTACCAAAATTGGATGTCGCCAATATAACCAATTTCAAGACCGTGAAAACAGCGCCGACGGT
>JAJFGD010000206.1 GCA_021776315.1 Hyphococcus sp.
GTCCACGGGTTGTAGTTTTATTGTCGTTCTACGGAATTACTTCCGACGAAAAAGGCCAAAGAAATTGCTGAATTCAACGCTAACAAATTGATCAAAACGATTAATGCCAAACCCTTGTCGTTGGGTGTCGCCATATATACGAAAAATAACAGAGAGAAACTCAAGAGACCCAAGCTAATCAAGAAAAGAAAAACGCTTTCTAAGAAAACATTTTTGATTTTCTTTCTTTGTATGGCAATTGTCGCGACTTGATACATCACTAGAAAAACGATCAGTATCATAAGTAGATACCTCAAATGAAGGGATATTTCACTTTGTACGATTAAGCCATCAATAATTGCACTTGCCCCTAGCACAAAAAAACTAACATTATTCATTGAAATTGTAAGAAGGTTTACCACGTTCCACATTTTTTTTCCTATCTTATGCACCTGCTGCACAGACTTTTTCTCCAATACTTCGCCCAACAAACGAGCCGGCAGTTGCACCAATTCCGCCCCCTACAATTGCTCCTGCCGTAGCACCGCCATAGGCACCTGCAGCCGCGCCGAGAGCACCACCGAACGCGCCCCCTGCAATTCCCCCGAGAAGACCAGCTGTATCTCCTCCCACCAGATCTTGTGAGGCAAATATATCGCTGCCAACGTTGGAGCCTATGATAGCCCCACCAACTAGCCCTACAGCTAAACCACCCACAGCGCCGCCAAAAGCGCCAGCGAGGCCACCAACGATCCCACCAATTGCCGTTCCGACAAATGTAAAAGTATCGACACAGCTCTCAAAGTCATTTGATTGATTCGAACTCTGGTCTCCTGCTCCATTGCCTCCATCCCCACTTCCACCACCACTATTAGCTTCACCGGAAATATTGCCACTGCCAAGGGCACCTTGACGTTGAATATTATTTATCGCTTGGTGCAGCAGGTCCGTCATAAGCCCTTGGAAAGACTGACGCCACGGGGTGCATGGCCCGCCCTCCACACATCCACGTACACTGCCTTTACCCGGACCGTTATCTTTTAGATATCTAACTATTCCGAGGCTGTCATTCGCCAACCCGCTCGGATCGCGTCCATTCACCGGATCACCACCCACATAGTTATACATATTCATGCCGTCGCCATAGCCGATGGGGTCTGTCTGCATGAAGCGGCCAAGTTTTGGGTTATAGGCGCGGGCTTTATAGTGATAGAGCTCAAGTTCGCTCAGCCATAATTGCCCCGTATACTGAAAGCTACCCACATTGCCGAGGGCGGGGAGGCCATATTCATCGTAAGTGTTGGTGAAGGTCTTGTTGCCGCTGGCGTCGGAGCCGGCAATGATCGAGCCGCGTTCATCGGCGTGCAGCCAAATCTTATTCGAGGTGCCCGTGCCGGTATATTCCACCAAGACTTCATCAGCGCCCGGTCCACGCACATAGCGCTTTTGCAATGTGTCGTCCGACGCATCATATTCAGCGATGATTTCAGAACCATCATAAAGGAAATGACGTTTGGCATCGCCTTTCTCTGCCTGGAAGAGGCGACCGGCCGCGTCATAGCGCAGCTTTTCATCGGCACCGCGCTGATACAAGAGACTGCCCGCCACATATTTATATGCATGGGTGCCGTCGCTGGTCATATTGCCCAGCGCATCATGGGTGATGGCAACCCCGCCAATAGAGGTCGGTTGGTTCAAGCCATTGTGAATGGATGTGATCGTGACATTGGCAAAGGCGCTATAGTCAAAATCACTATTTGACGTCTCGCGCATGGTGATTTGACCCATAGTATTATAATCAAAGTCAATATCGAGATCGTCACTGGACCCGGCAAAATCATGATCAAGGTCGTCGAGATATAAGGCGTTGTCATAATCGTAAGTGGTGTTCGCCCCATTGCTCCGGGTGAGTTTGGTGCGTTGCCCCAAACCGTTATAGTCAAACTGAACGAGGGCGGTTGCCCCTTTTTCTTTGATGGCTTTCAACGTGCCTGCTTGGTCATAATCATAGGACACGTAAAAGCCGTCACTGCCGGGATAGTCCATGCGGGTGCGACGATTGGCATTGTCATATTGATAAGAGACTGTGCCAATTGAACTCTCCACCGATGTCACCTGGGAGAGGGCGTCATAGGTGGTCGTGACAATGCGGCTCGCCGTCGCCGTCGCAATTTGGGTGACCCGGCCCATAACATCATAGTGATAGGTTCGATCAGCAGCAGAACCCGGCGCATTCATGGTCATCACTTCTCCGCGATCACTATAGGTGTAATCAATGACACTGCCGTCCCGCAATTGGCGCTGGGTCAAACGTCCGCCGACATCATAATGGAGATGTTCAAGGTCTGTTATGGAAGAGGCATCGGTATAGATTGGGTTTGGATAACGGGTCTTTTTTAGCCGACCATGACCATCATAGTGATAAGACGTTTTATTACCGACACCATCGGTGAGTGTCGCCACTTGACCACTCTCGTCATAGGTCATGCGCCGTTCATAACGTGCCTCACCCGTCACACCATATGCCGTGCGAATATCGAGGACCCGACCAGCATCGTCATAATAATTTTTGCTCAAGCGATCATAACCCATGCCCGATGTAAAATTCGGGGAACACGCATTCGTACCGCCGTTATTCACCTCAAACCGGCGTGCAGTACATTTGATACGACCACCGGCATTATAATTCCATTGGGTCAATGCCCGCGTCGCACCATTGGCAATATGGCGTTGCTCGTTTGGGCGACCATATTCATCATAATTTGTGTCAGTGGTTTGCTTTACCGTTATGGCGGAAACAGATGTGGTTGAGGCCGTGGTGCCACGATCAACCTTATCAACCAGACCACGGGTTGTGTAAGTTGTGCGTACAGCCCGCCTTAGAAACGCGTTTGGTGTGAGCTCCGACAAGGGGGAAATGACACCCGTTGGCCGTCGCAACCCGTCATAGATATAAAATGTTGTGTCTCCCGAACCGGAAAGGGGACCGTCTACGGTAACAACATCACCAAAATTATTATGGGTGAAAATATTTTGCGTACGTAAACCGCCGTCACCCGATTGATTGCGAATACGCGACACACGCAAGTGAGAACCCTGATAGGTGTATTCCGTTTCCGATTCATTGGACGACCCAGCGCAAATTGCAGCCGTTGCACAGGTGGAGACGGTAACGGGGCGCCAAATCGTATTTGAGATATAGCGGCTATAACTGGTCTTTACTTCTTGGCGCACGCCCCCAGCACCTTTCGGGTAGCGGACTTTTAATATACCACCATGAGTTGAATCATAGGTATAATCCGTCGCCTTGCCATAAGCATTGATCGTTTTTGACGGCTTGTTGCAAATTTTTATGTTGCTAGAGGTACAGGCCGGGTAATTCGCTGTGGTCACAATATCGGCCTCACCCGTCCCTGGCTTCGCCACCACTTTGGTCTGCGTCACATTCCCACGAGAATCGTAACTATATTGCACATAGTTCCCCTCAGGGGCGGTGATCCGATAAAGGCGGTTTTTCGCATCATAGGTGTATGTGGTCTTCTCCCCTTCACCATTTTCAACAGAGGTGATGCGGTTATTATTTCTGTTGGATTTGACAATATTGTGGTTGTTGTACAATCCGTCGATCGCCACGGTGACGGTTCGGGTGTTTCCTGAAATGCTGGTTGAATAGGTTTGTGTAACCCCAGCAGCGGTAACCGATTTGATCACATCATCTAAATAACTATAGGTCACATCGTCCCGGATACTTCCGGGGAGCTTTATGGTTCGCAATAGACCACTGGTATAGGTGAAAAACGTGGTTCGGCCAATCGAATCAGTGAAGCTGTCGACCCGATTTTCCGTGCCGGTATAGGTAACCGTCGGCCAATCATTCCTGCTGAAACTGCATGTGGCGGAGAGGATATTGCAGCTATCCACATCTGTATCAAAGGCCGTGACTTTCGTAATGGTGCGCCAATCGGATAATTCTGACAGACTGGCGGCTGAATTACGTTTATAGTCCAGGTGAATTTGATAGCCGAGATTATTGCTGATCGATTGCAATCGGGCACCTTGTGGATTCCGAGGGATAGGACCGGACGTGACGTAGTTATACGATACACGCTCGCCATCAGGGTAAGTGACGCTCGTCAGGATGGCCAAATTGTTCTCACCGGCTCCAACCTGTGCGCCAAAAAATGATGTCGAAAAACTATAGGATGTACCGAACTTATCCATGTATTGATAAGATGAAAGCGTGCATATGGTTTGCGTCGTGACGACGGGTTCAAACTCACCTGGATAGGTTTCAACGATGTCAGTAATGGTTTCGGTGACACAGCTTTGATTTTCCGAAAGGCTGGAACCGGTTCCTTGGTCCGAGGTGTAAGTTGTACCTGATTTGGTGAAGGATTCCGCGCTCGACCCAAGACTCACCGTGTAGGTCGATCCGGAATTTGTGATGCTACCAAGACCCGTGGATCGCCACCCCCCATTTGAATAGACCCGCGAAAAAGAAAGCGCCCCAGAGCCGGCTTGACCTATGGAAACACCGCCCAATCCACCAAGCGTGATAATGCGTGTCGCCAGATCAACACCATTGCCATCCAATTGCGGCTGCACTTGTAAAGGGTCGGGGAGGGATTGCGCCTGCACAGTGGTCAATTGCGCAACAAAACAGGATAAAAAGGCACAAGCGAGGGTAGCAGCACGAAATAAGCGCATCATTCACTCTCTAAATTTTTATAATATTCAGGCGAAAAAATTCGGTCAGCAGAATCGCTAAGACGGTGGGTGGACGGTCACTTCTTTTTCAGTGCGATTATCTGTCTGGTCATAGGTATATTCAGTTTCCACATCGCCTGGATCGCCGGCACAGGGATGGCCCCTATCGCAACGTTGAACTTTTACGAGGCGCCCATGGGCGTCATATTCATATTCAATGCGTTCCGCTTGCGCTGACGGAATATGCGTTACATTAAATGCCAGCACGAAAACGGAAATTGCCGCTAAAAACTTTCGCATGATGTCTTTCTAAAAATATAAATTTAAATATACCCGATGCTATGTAGAATATCCGTCGCGAGTCAATTTGGCGACGATCACGTTTTCTTGATGAATATTGTGTTGTGCATCGTCAATTTTTGCGCATGATTACATAATGAGTGGCGTGCTGTGTAATGTTCAGCATGCCGCGTTTTACAAAAGAAAGATTGATTGGAAAATTGAGTCGTAAAGAAAATTGAGTCGTTCAAAAAGCGAGTCGTTCAAAAAGCGATGATCATCCGTAACATCATTTTAAGGTAGCTTGAGGTAAGTAGAATGTTTTCATTTGTGGCGCTATTTGCGGCTACAACAGCTGGTATTCCCTATGTCGCACCAACGTCATTTGCGTGTTACGCTTCTAGAGACCGCGCATCGGACCATGTCATCGTCATTACTGATGCGCCAAAACCAACATTGAATTCGCGCGGATTGCGAAGAATTGAATGTCCGGAGGATATGAACTGGACACCAGATGAAGCAAAGCGGCAATGTGCTTTTCTACGACATTATGACTTTGAAACAGCTTACCACTATATTGAACTCCATGGCATTTCACCGAGCGAAGTTTGCGAAGAGGGCAGGCGTGCGGCTGGGTTAATCGTCGATGTTGACGACTAAACGGCGTAGGCTCAAAATATGAGCGATAGGCGCGACTTCAAAAGAAATGGTGCCGCAAATATTGGTTTGATTAGCGCATCTAAAGAGATTTAGCACAACAATTATTGAGGCGATTGCCGGACGTTGATGACGCCCGGCAATGCTACACATTCTGATGTAATTATTGGCTCATGGACCGTAACATCCAAGCAGTCTTTTCATGCGTTTGGATGCGCACAGTTAAAAGATCCGCGCTGGCTGCGTCACCGGCTTCTTCTGCGATCGCCAAGCCGTTGCGTGCGCGCCTGATTAACGTCTCGTGGTCAGAAAGTAGGCGCTCAACCATTTCGCCTGCAGCCGGTGGGCTCGTATCGGCATTTTCGATGGCTGTTAACTCCGCAAATTGTTTGCCACTCGTTGGCGCAAACTCGCCGAGGGCTCGAACTCGCTCAGCTACTTCATCCAACGCTGTCCACATCTCACGATATTGCTCTTCAAACATTACATGAAGCGTATGAAATTGTGGTCCCGTGACGTTCCAATGATACGCGTGGGTTTTCATATAAAGCGAATAGGTGTCGGAGAGGGTCGCATTAAGTGCTTCAGCGACTGATTTTCGAACATTTTCGTCGAGGCCGATATTTATGCGGGTCATGGGAGAGGTCCTTTCGATTGGAAGCAATGAACTGTTACCCCTGATATAAGGGTTACCACATCATCGATCAAACAAATAATTTCGAATAAGTTAATCGAATATCTCGATATTAAACCTTAGGTCAGGGAGGCGCAAAACCGCTGGATTCGCTGACATGCGTCTTCTAATTGCTCAATCGCCGCCGCGTAAGAAACGCGGAAATATGGAGATAATCCAAAAGCAGCCCCAAAGACGATGGCGACCCCTTCATCTTCTAACAGGGCAGCCGCAAAATCCTCATCCGAAGAGATTTTTACCCCATTCGGTGTGGCCTTTCCGATGACCCCTTCGCATGAGGGATAGACGTAAAACGCGCCTTCTGGTGTTGCGCAAGTCAGACCATTTGCTTGGTTCAACATTGAAACAACAAGGTCACGGCGCTCTTTAAACGCATCATTGCGTTCTTTGAGGAATGATTGATCACCATTCAAAGCGGCAACACTCGCCCATTGACTGATCGATGACGGGTTAGAGGTCGATTGTGACATGACTTTTGCCATGGCCTTGATCATCGGCTTCGGGCCACCAGCAAACCCAATGCGCCAGCCGGTCATGGCAAATGCTTTTGATGCGCCGTTCACCGTCAGTGTACGGTCATAAAGTGCAGGTTCAACTTCAGCCGGGGTGGCAAATTCAAACCCATCATAAACGATGTGCTCATACATATCGTCTGACATCACCATAACATGTGGATACCTTAGCAAAACGTCAGTAAGGGCCTTGATTTCATTATGGGTATAGGCAGCCCCAGTCGGGTTCGATGGTGAATTAAAAATAAGCCATTTGGTTTTAGGTGTAATGACCGCTTCAAGTGCCTCTGGAGATAGCTTAAAACCGTTCGACGCATCCGCTTTGACGATTACTGGCTTGCCACCTGCCAACAATGCCATGTCCGGATAGGACACCCAATATGGTGCCGGGATAATGACTTCATCCCCAGGGTTCATCGTCGCTACTAAAGCATTATAGAGGATGGCTTTACCACCGGGCGCAATCGAAATCTGGTCGAGGTCATAATCCAGATTGTTGTCGCGCTTAAATTTAGTAGCAACAGCTTGTTTCAATTCGGGGATACCATCGACAGCGGTGTATTTCGTTTTGCCATCGCGGATTGCTTGGATGGCGGCGTCTTTGATGAAATCGGGCGTATCAAAATCTGGCTCACCAGCGCCGAGGGAAATGATATCACGGCCGGCGGCTTTGAGCTCACGTGCTTTTTGAGTCACGGCAAGGGTTGTTGAGGGTTGAACTCGCGACAAAGCTTCAGATTGTTGGAAATTCGTCATTTTCGTAGAGCTCCTTGATTCGCCGTATGGTGCTTCCATAACGCCTTGCTGCGTTGCAACCAAATTGTTTTAAAAGGACAGATTGAAACAGTAAAATTACGAGAGATGCTCCGCTGGCGTAACTTTTAAGTGTGGTGAATTTAACGTTACGCCTACGGCATATATTGTATCTAGTTGTAATTATTGAGATAATAAGATTAATCGGCAAGCACGCAAATTCCTGTCAACTACAAGTTTCTGTTTCGGTCATGCCGACAATGTGGTTTCATACCCCCATTGGAGCCGATGGAGCGCCTATGATTGCGGAATTGCAGACGGCAATTTCGAAAGTACCGAGCCGGAAAGCACGCCTTCAAGGGCTGACTCAAGGCGAGGCCGTCAAAATCAAAGTCGAACGCTTTGCATTGCTGTATCGCGGTGCCCCTGTCGCAATTGCGGCTAGTACAATCAACGCGCTGATCACATTGGCCGTTGCGTGGTCTGATATTGCCCAAGGTGTCTTACTAGGCTGGGCAGGGGCCGTTTTGGGCCTAGCACTCATTCGTGCTGGCATATGGTTGCGTTTTCGCGCCGGTCGCTCATCAGCGCGAAATCTTTCTCGATTTGCGCGAATACACGTTTTCTTCATGGCCGTGAATGGGGCTATGTGGGGTGCGTTGGCACCGATTTTTGCTGTGCACGGAATGATTGACCATGCTTTCTTACCGTTTGTGATTGCCGGTACTGCGGCGGCGACCATAGTTTCTGCCGGTGCGTCATGGCGGGCAGTCGTGGCATTTAATGTGCCGGCTTTGGCACCCTTGGCCACTGTTTATGCATTAACGGCCGGGCCCGATGGGGTCGCGATTGCAGGTGTTGTATTGCTTTATGGGTGCGCTACGACCTACCTCGCCTTAACGACCCAACGCATGATCGACCGGTCAATATTGTTGCATACCAGAAATGTAAAGATGTTTTCAGCTTTGCAAAAGCGTGTCGACGATGCCCATGAAGCAGAGCAACGGTTTCGCGCGCTTATAGAGTCATCACAGGAAATTACGATTATTTTTTCGCCAGAAGGTAAAGTGACCTATGCGAGCCCTTCCGCGGAGCGGACATTGGGGGTCAATCCAGCGTTATTGGTAGGACTTACAACAAAAGACCTTGTTCATCCCGATGACATTGCTGTCTTTAGATCCGTGGGTGAAAAGTCGCTCTCCAAATTAGGCGAGGTCATGAGTTTGCAACATGTTTGCATGCGCGGTGCGAACAAAGACACTTATTTTGCCTTGCAGGGTCGCTTGACGAACATGCTTTATGTCCCCGGCGTAGAAGGTTTCGTATTCAGTGGTGGATTACTCGACGAACATAAAAGTCACCAAATTCACGCGGCGGAATAGACCCGGACTGTCATTTCCTGTGTTACGCAAGGGAATCAATCACTAAATAGAAGACATCAAATGAATTGTGTCGCATCCTGCGAAAGGCTTTAGATGTCTGTTCTCAATGGAATCCGAGTGGTCGAATTTGAGGGGTTAGGTCCTTGTCCCTTTTGCGGCATGCTATTGGCTGATCTCGGTGCGGAAGTCATTCTGATTGAACGCAAAAACGGTGCGAATATGGGTAAAAGCGCTGTTTATAATCGAGGCAAAAAATCGATTGCGCTGGACCTCAAAAATGAGTCAGCTAGGCAGATCGCACTCGATATAGTTGCTACATCCGATGCTATCATTGAAGGCTTGCGACCTGGCGTGATGGAACGGTTGGGCCTTGGCCCTGACGACGTGCACGCACGTAACAAACAAATTGTCTATGGCAGGCTAACGGGATGGGGCCAGTCCGGCCCACTTGCTAAAACAGCAGCGCATGATTTCAATTATGTCTCTCGATCTGGCGCGTCTTGGTATGCCGGCGCATCAGAGTCATCGCCAACGCCGCCTCCAACCCTAGTCGGCGACATTGGCGGTGGTGCCCTTTATCTGGCAATTGGTCTTTTAGCCGGGATTTTACACGCACGTGAGAGTGGAAATGGTAAAGTCGTTGATGCTGCAATCGTCGATGGTTCGGCCCATATGATGAACCTTTTATATTCTTTACGGGCGGCCGGTGGACTACCGGACGAGCGCAACAAAAGCATGCTTGATGGTGCCCATTTTTACAGTGCTTACCTTTGCGCTGACCAAAAGTGGATCAGTGTCGGTGCATTGGAATCGAAATTTTATCAAGTATTTTTGGCAAAGCTAAACTTACAAAGCGACGAACAATTCATCGATCAATTTAATCAGCAAAATTGGCCGGAATTAAAGCGACGCCTGCAAGAGATCTTTAGAACCGAACCTCGCAGCCATTGGGAGAATTTATTTGATGGCACAGATGCATGTGTTGCACCAATTTTATCACCGTCAGAAGTCACCAAAGACCCCCATATGAGGGCGCGTGGTGTCATGCAAGAAATTGACGGTGTCTTGCAAGCCGCAGCTGCACCACGCTTTGATAATGTACTGCCGCCTGACCCAAAGCTTCCGCCGACCAAAGGTCAACATGAAAAAGAAATATTGGCCGAAGCAGGAGTAAGTCTCGATCTCATAAAGGCGTGCCGAGATGTTGGTGCGTTATAAGTAATGCCTCTAGAGCCCCTACAAAACCAGCACGCCACAAAGCCGCAAACGATAGGGTGGTGTGAGAAAGTCGTGCTTCCCGACTTTGTGGGCACAAAAATTGATGCAAAAATCGATACCGGGGCGAAATTCTCTTCCATCCATGCATTGGATATAACGGAATTTGAAAAGGGGCGATCCCCATGGCTTTCGTTCTTTATTTACCCCGCACAAAATACCGATGAACCGGAAATATTCTGCCGCGCACCAGTTATAGATAAGAGAATAATCAAAAGCTCCAACGGGAAATCAGAAAATAGATATGTCGTTCGGACCACCTTAAAAATCGGCAAAAAGTCTATTCCTTTTGATCTTACGCTTGCGGACCGAAGTTCTATGACTTTTCGATTATTGCTTGGTCGCGACGCATTGCAGAATGGTTTTTTGGTCGATCCGGGTACGGCATATATTCTCGATGAATGAGCTTTAGTGAATTCAGGGCCTTTAAAAACCTTTTTAAAATGTTATAACGTCCGCAATCGGTTAAAGGGTTATAACATCTTCGAAACCTGAATTGTTTCACGAACATGTGTTCACTCTGTTGGTTGCCTTCAGGAAAAAACCCGCGCAATTATCAACTCATAATTTTCTTAAATTTTAATATGGAGAATGTTTATGAGGCAAAGGAACATGTCGCGCTTATTAGGCGCAATCGTCACGATTACAATGACCGTAACCGGGGTTGCAAATGCTACACCGAGCGAGCGCGCTCAAAAGGTATTTGATTTCTGGACTGCAGAGAAAATTGCGGAGGCAAAGCCATTTGATATCGTATTCAATGAACGTGGATTAGCGTATTTACGGGATACAGATGGTTCACTTTCGCCCTATCAACACTCAACGCCGAACCCTAATGGGGCGTTGATTGACCCGGGACAAACAAATTCAAACAGCGGTGGTGGTCGAAGTTGGGTGGTTTCACTCTCAAACTGGCCATTTGGGGGTACTGTTCAGAATGTGGTGGGTAGGATCTTATTCCAAAGAGAGGAAGGCGGAGGATATTTTATCTGTTCTGGTACAGTCGCTAAAGACAACAAGTCAGGGCGTTCGACGATCATCACTGCAGCGCATTGTATCTATAACGACGAAAACAAATCATTCATGAAGAATGTGGTGTTCATTCCAAATCAGGATGAGACCACAGGAGATAACGGGACTGATTTTGATTGCACTAATGACCCCAATGGTTGTTGGGCTATAGATTTTGGGGTTGTTGACGAAAATTGGACGACGGTGGATTTCCCCGGCAACCTAGAATGGGATTACGGATATTATGTCGTGAATGATATCGGTCAACACTCCGGCCCCGAAGCTGAAAAGGCCTTAGACGAGACCACAGGTTCACTTCCAATCGACTTCTTACCCGCATACTCGGCGGATGGAGACACAGGTCCGGATTCACTCGACTATACACGTGCACTTGGTTATCCGGGAGATCGCGATCCCAATTTCATGTATTGCGCAGAGGACGCAGCGGAAATTGAGGACACCCATTTTTGGCTGCCATCATGTGGAATGACAGGTGGCTCCTCTGGCGGTCCTTGGGTACAGCCAATGGATATTCGAACGGGGACTGGACCAATCATTTCTGTGAATTCATTTGGATTTGAGTTTCGCACAGGTATGGCGGGGCCACGACTTTCGGGCAATAGTGCAAGATGTCTATTAGACCAAGCAAAAGCAGTGGGCTTTGAAAGTGACGGGCACATCGTAAGGTCGTCACGCTGCAGAACAAGTCGATAAACGAAACTGATATTTTTGTTAAGGTCGCCATTCGGGGCGGCCTTTTTTCTTACCTAAACACCCGGTTTTTATACGGATGACTTTGTGTTTGTTTAAAGCGGGCGAGTGACCGCAAATGCTTTTTGTAAGAGGTGGTTTTAAAGAGAGGCACCTTACCCGCCTTAAACTTCGAAGATTGATCGCAATTTGAGGACCTTCTCCATGAATGGAGAAAACTCATCACAATGCTTTCACATCCGGATATAAAAGCAGAATGTGGGTAAGGTTGTGGGTAGATCTGGTGGCCCGCGGAAAAAAACGAATAAGGTCCATCGCTTATCGCGGCCGCTGGCGGAGAGGGTGGGATTCGAACCCACGGAACGCTCACACGCTCAACGGTTTTCAAGACCGCCGCATTCGACCACTCTGCCACCTCTCCAGCGACGCCGGAACACATAACGTGATCGGCAAAAATGGCAAGTCGTTGACCGCAAGAATAAGAGTTAACGCAAGTTTAACAGTTTATCGGGCTTGTAAGGGCGGGGCGATCGCCGCCTTTGCTCTATAGTTGATGCTTGCCAGGGACATCATATGACCGCGTACGCCACTCCGATTGCCCGATCTGCCATAATTGTGCTCAGCCTTGCCCTTTTTGCAGCGTCCTGTTCAAGCGGGGGCAACCGCTATGATGTTGGCAAATCACCACATTACAAAGTCGGCAAGCCCTATAAAATCAATGGCCGTTGGTATCGCCCTGAGGAAGACGAGAACTATCAAAAAGTCGGCATTGCCTCCTGGTATGGGCGCGATTTTCACGGAAAACGCACGGCCAATGGCGAAATCTACGATATGAATCGGCTTTCGGCAGCGCACACGACCCTTCCGATGCCGTCGATGGTCGAGGTAAAAAACCTGAATAATGGGCGCAAAATTGTGGTCCGGGTGAATGACCGGGGGCCGTTCGCTGATGATCGTTTGATTGA
The DNA here is from genome assembly GCA_021776315.1 of Hyphococcus sp. Classification (GTDB taxonomy): domain Bacteria; phylum Pseudomonadota; class Alphaproteobacteria; order Caulobacterales; family Parvularculaceae; genus Hyphococcus. The sequence continues at coordinate 12,926 of JAJFGD010000206.1, forward strand.
TTTATCCCGTGAGGCAGCAAGACGACTGGGTTTTGAGCAAGCTGGCCTTGCTAAGGTCCGAGTAAAATTCTTAGGCCCAGCGCAGCTTTCGGCCAGGGCTCCAAAGAAAAGCCCAAGGATAAAACGCGCCTCAATTAGCGAAAATCCGACTATTCATACAGCGTCCGTCGGTGGACAGGGCGGTGCCATGGCAGCAGCGCAGCCAATTCTTGTGGCATCCGAAACCATTGAAAACACGAATGAAATTCGTGTGATTGATAGCACCGTGTCTACAGACAGTGATGAGACGTCGTCAGAATCCTCAATCCAAACGGCCGCTCTCACCATGGAACCAGTCGACACCGCTGGCACACCAGACCCAGTTTTCGAAAACGACGAGCAACCGGCGACATTAGCATCAGCACCGACGGCCCTAGTGTTGATAGATGTAACGGGCGATGCAGAAACCTCAACCGACACCGGATCGCAACAGCAATACGAAATCCGAATCGCTGCTCTTTCCCAGCTCGACAATATTGAGGTCTTAAAAGCACGCTTGGAATCGATTGGTCCATTGACTATCGCGCCGGCCGAATCGGACAATGGGTCTGTATTTTATCGCATCAATATGGGACCGTTTTCGTCGCTAGATATCGCGAATGAACGGTTGGATGCGGTTCGCGAAGCGGGTTATAATGATGCCGGGATTCTCGACCTGCAACGGTAGCGGGCTTGTGTGAAAATCTCTTGAGATGGAGACGCCGATCGCACCAAATTGGCCGGTCAGCTATTGTCCATACGGTATTGAGTGATGGAGGCTAAATTGCTTTTTGTTCGAACATTCGCCGGAATTGTTGCCGGTGCTCTTTTAGCGATTTATTCGCCAGTTTTTGCGCAATCGCCATTTGAGACTGAGGCCGAATACGCGATCATCCTTGACTATCGAACAGGCGAAGTCCTGTATGAAAAAAATGCGCGCGTCCCAACAGCACCAGCGTCTATGTCAAAGCTGATGACCGTTGCGGTCGTCTTTGAGCAACTAAAAGATGGTTCTCTCTTACTCAATGACGAATTCGATGTGAGCGAGAAAGCCTGGCGCATGCAAGGCTCGAAGATGTGGGTTCGGGTAGACACTAAAATCCAAGTCGAAGATCTCTTGCGTGGTGTCGTCGTTCAATCAGGCAATGATGCTTGTATTGTTCTGGCCGAAAACATTGCGGGCTCTGAAGAGGCTTTCGCTGAATTGATGAACCGTAAAGCGCGTGAATGGGGCATGAACGATTCCACTTTTGCCAATGCGAGCGGTTGGCCAAACCCGGATCACAAGATGAGCATGAAAGATTTGGCGTTGTTAACACGCAAGATCATCCATGATTATCCGGAATATTATGCGTTGTTCGCAGAAACAGAATTCACCTGGGAAAAAATTCGCCAGCCAAATCGTAATCCACTGTTAGATACATTTGACGGTGCTGATGGACTGAAAACTGGTCATACTGAAGAGTCTGGCTACGGACTTGTTGGTTCTGCAATCAAAGGCGGCGAACGCCGGATTGTCGTGATCAACGGCATGCAATCCGAACGTGGTCGTACAACCGAAGCAACACGCATGATGCGTATTGCATTTAATGATTTTTCCGCCAAATCATTCTATGAGCCAGGGGACATTGTCGGTAACGCAGCCGTTTTCAAAGGAAAAGAAAAAACGGTTCCTTTGATGACCACCGAGAAAGTGGGCATGCTGATGCACCGGTCTATGTTGGACAAAACAAAAGCCACAGTCATTTATCAAGGTCCTGTTGAAGCCCCAATCCGTGAAAACCAACAAATAGGATTACTGCGTGTGGAGATTGAAGGCGGACAGACTAAAGAATATCCGCTCTACGCCGGCCAAGCGATCAACGAGCTTGGGATTTTAGGCAAAATTGGTATGGGTGCAAAAATGTTGCTGGCCAAACCGGAAGCCCCTACCGAGGTCCAATGATCGATCACCTTTTGTCGACATTATCATGATTGGCCCGGGTTCATTTATAAGCTTTGAGGGCGGCGACGGTGCTGGCAAATCGACCCAGATAAAACTGCTTGCTACAGCGCTGACCAGAGCAGGGCACGAAGTTGTCGTTACGCGCGAGCCTGGCGGAACTGAAGGCGCTGAAGCTATTCGTGATTTGCTCGTCAAAGGAGCAACGGATCGTTGGTCACCACTGACCGAATCTTTGTTGATGTTTGCGGCGCGTGCAGATCATTTAGAGAAGGTCATCAAGCCGGCGGTCGCGCGTGGTGCCATAGTCATCTCTGATCGATTTGCAGATTCTAGCATGGCTTATCAAGGGTTGGCTGGCAGCGTTGGGGCTGATCGTATCGAAACATTGTATGATTTGGTGGTACGCGAACATGGTCCAATTCTAACGCTCATTTTGGACACACCAGCGGAAGAGGGGCTCCGCCGAGCCACGGCTGATGACGGTGAAACGCGATTTGAGGAAAAGGGTGCAGCGTTTCAATATTCGGTTAGAGAGGCGTTCCTGACGATTGCCTCGAGCGCTCCAAAGCGCTGCGTCGTCATCGATGCCAGAGCCCCCATTGATGCTGTTGCCGAGCAAGTCATGAAGGCTGTGGAGCAGCGTCTTCCACACCTATTTGGGCGTTAAGACACCCTTTCACAGCCACCATAAAACCCGTAAACCATGAGTATGGAAGACTTTCCCATCTCGCCTCACTCGCGCTCGGACCAGATTGGTCGCGAAAGCATTGAGGCGGAGGTGCGCGCGTTGATGGAAGAAGGCGCATTGAACCATGGGTGGATCGTCGCTGGTGCCAATGGCGCGGGAAAAGCCACGCTGGCTTACCGTATCGCCCGGGGCGTATTGGCGCCCGCAGATCTCAAATCGCCCCAGACATTTGACATATCAACAGAAAGTCAGGCTTTTAAGCTCATTGCCGCTGGAGCGCATCCTGACCTATTCGTCGCCGAGCGCTCTTGGAATGAAAAAACATCTAAGTACCAGACTGAAATTACGGTCGAAACCATCCGTAGACTCATCTCTTTTTTAAACCGCACACCCGCTTTTGGTGGCTACCGTGTCGCGATAATTGATATCGCTGACGACCTCAATCGAAACGCCGCTAATGCACTTTTAAAGGTCTTAGAAGAGCCGCCCGCAAAAACCCTGTTGCTGCTCCTTGCAGAGGCACCAGGCCGGTTGATTGCAACGATAAGGTCACGCTGTCGACGGATTGATCTACGTCCAGTACCCGATGAAAAAATCATGAGATGGCTGGTCGATATAAATGCGGTCCTCGAAGATGATGCGGCTGTCATCGCACAATTTGCGCGGGGTCGACCGGGATATGCATTGAGGGTTGCAACGAGCGATGGCGCGAGCGCGATTTCGCTCGCAAACATGTTTTTGAACGCGGCTATGGGAAATACAGATCTTGGCAAAATCACGCAGGCGCTTTCCGGGAAGCAATCAGATGAAAAATGGGGCATCTTTCAAAATGTAATTCTTGAAACGCTATCAGATACTGCTCGCAAGCTGGCACAAGGCATTGCGCCGCCATTTGATTTCAAAACTGAGAATCCGGCGACGGTTTTAAGTGCTTGGGAGGCGATATTGGCCCTAATTTCTCGCGGTGATGCGTTGAATATTGATCGATCCCAACTGATTGATGCCATGGCACATGATCTTCGTGCTGAGATTTCCGAATCTTAAGTTAGGCAACTAGAAATGCTTGTTGATAGCCACGTAAATCTACATTCCGATCAATATGAAAATGGCGCTGATGAAATCATTGCGGCTGCACGCGACGCCGGGGTCAGTGCGATGTTGACGATTTCTGACAAGATGGAATCAACAGACGCAATAAAAGCAATCGCTGAGAAATATGACTTCATTTGGCGCAGTGTCGGTGTACACCCACACTACGCTAGCGACCATTTGGACCTTACACCTGAAATGCTGATTGCCGAAGCCAAAGACCCAAAAGTGATAGGGATTGGTGAGTGTGGATTGGATTTCTATTACGAACACTCTGATCGTGCCAAGCAAATCCCAGTATTTCGTGCACATATTACTGCTGCACGAGAAACTGGTTTGCCACTTATTATTCATACACGTGACGCTGATGAAGAAATGGCCGAAATGTTGGTTCGAGAAAGCGAGGAGGGGGCTTTTTCGCCGTTGCTTCATTGTTATACGGGTGGGCCAAAATTGGCTGAAACCGCCCTCTCCCTAGACGGCTATATTGCCTTTTCAGGCATCATTACCTTCAAGAATGCCGCTGACATTCGCGATATTGCAGCTGCCACACCATTGGACCGCATCATTATTGAAACGGATTGTCCATATCTCGCGCCGGTGCCGAAGCGTGGACGGCGCAATGAACCCGCATTTCTCGTCCATATCGCGGAGAAACTGGCAGAAGTGAAGGGCGTTAGCACCGAAGAAATTGCCAAAATCACAACTGACAATTTCTTTCGTTTATTTGATGCTGCACAACGCCCGGCAGTAAGCAAATGAGCGGGGGAAACCGGGTTAGAGTCACTTTATTGGGGTGCGGATCATCAGGTGGCATCCCGCGCTTTGGCGGGGCGGATGGTACGGGTGATTGGGGTGCTTGTGACCCAAATGAACCAAAAAATCGCCGCACACGGTGTTCTGTCCTTGTTCAAAAATCACACTCAGAATACGGTTTTGCGCATGATAAGATAACCAGTGTTTTGGTCGATACGTCACCCGATATGCGCGCGCAGCTATTGACGGCAAATTGTTCGCGTCTCGACGCCGTTTTGTTTACGCACGACCATGCAGACCAGTCTCATGGGATTGACGACCTTCGCGTTTTTGCTTTGCAGATGCGTCGTCGCGTCCCAACTTATATTGATCCGTCAACGGCCGGCGCATTGCTCACGCGTTTTGACTATTGCTTCAAACAAAAACCCGGTTCTCCTTATCCGCCGATTTTGGAAAATATAACCATGCCACAATGTGGGGATGCATTCAAAATAGCGGGCCCATCAGGTGATATCCCAACCGTCGCGTTTTTACAGGATCATGGCAGCGTAGATTCGCTCGGTTTTCGTTGGGGGCCAATTGCGTATTCTAGCGACGTGGTCGGACTTTCGGATGAAAGTTTCGATGCTCTGTCTGGGGTTCATACGTGGATCGTGGATGCACTCCAATACAAGCCACATAAGACCCATGCGCATTTGGATTTAGCCCTTGAATGGATTGAGCGTATTAAGCCAAAGCGAGCTATTTTGACGAACCTGCATACCCCCATGGACTACCAGACATTGAAAAATGAGCTTCCAGACGGCGTAGAACCCGCATTTGACGGTATGCAAGTCGAGGCTGACCTATAATCACAACGGCGTTACCAGGCTGAAAAAATGCTGAATTGGGCGTGACGCAGTAAAAGAAAACTCTTAAGAGCCCATGGCGTTAATATAAGGGGAGAATTCGTGACCAATTCCAATCTAAAGACCGCTTTATTTATCCTACGATTGACCATCACAATCTTTTTTGCCGTGTGGGCGTTTGAGAAATTCATCAAGCCGGAAACAACCGTAGCGATTTGGGCCGCTTTTTATCACGTGGACGCATTACCATTGACAGCATCTTATGCGATCGGTGTACTCCAAAGCGCCGCTGTCTTATGTTTCTTTCTCGGTATATTGAAATTTTGGACCTATGGGCTGTTGATGCTTATGCATGGTGTTGGCACGATTTTTACGTATGAGCGACTTTTTGATCCGTATACTGGGTCAAATCATTTGTTTATCGCTGCTATACCGGTTCTTGGCGCATTGGTGGCGTTATTCCTTTTAAGAGAAAGCGATACGCTTTTTACCGTCGGTGGGAATAGTCGCTAAACAAGTTATTTTTGCGGGTTAGCGTGATGCCATAAGGTTTTTACGAAAAGAAAAATAATGGCGATCACGCAGCCCCAAAAAACGCTGGTGAGCGGCAACATAAAGGGCCGAATTAGCCAGAAACTTTCATCGTCAAGAAAAGTCGACACGATCCAACGACCGGGAAAATAGAAGATATCCATCCACTGGAAATCCTGACTCAAAAGAATAAATAGGAATGTCAGTCCAAAATGGATTGTTGTCGAAATCAGGAATACATTCACAAATGCCCAATTCCGCATAATTTGTTCCTTTAGGTCGCATGAATTGGCGCATTAGCGCGTTCTGGGTTAAAGGTATTATTTGTGACAATATAAATTGTGCGACACATGGAAGTATTCTCTAAGTCCCTTATTATCCTTTGTTTCTGTTTAACATCAGGCTGTTTTCCACCGCCTTCTCTGCGTCTGATTGGAAATCGAGCTGCTCGCCATGGAGTTCACAATGGTCCTCTCGAACCATGACAGAGCCGTCGGGTTGTAAAAACCAGTGCTCCTTGTGAATGCGACCGTACCAGCGGTCGGTTCGCCAATTTGATTACAAAATCAAAGACTGGCTTTCGACAATTTTTAATTCCGGCTCAATATATTCGAACTTTCCAGAATTCTCCCAGATGAAATTCTTCCAAAATTCGCGAATTGCATCACGACCATTAAATGTGCCGAACGGTAATACATGGAGGACGCCGTCAGGCTCATAAAAAGAGGAACAACCCTCACAATCTCCGGCGTTAAACGCCTCCACCCAATTTTGATTGGCTAGGCGTACGCTTGCATGAAATGTCTCAATTTGTCTTTTATGCATTTTTTTGATCGCTACTGCATCAAAACAGTCTGCTAAACTTGGTGCCTAGCTAAGCCAGGGGCCAGCGATTGGCTTAGCTCGTGGATTGTTTATTGTTGAAATCAACATTATGAACCACGCCGATTGGCATAGCTTGTGCTGAGTCGGAAATTTCATCAAATGGCTTTTGAGAACCTCCAATGTCCAAAACATCGTAAGTTCGAATCAGGGGCTTACCATCAAGCAAAGTTCGGAGCTTCGCATAGTCGCCCTCTTTCTTTCTCCATGCGATAAATTTTTCCATGTCACTCTCATTTGCCCAGTAAGTGATTATGACAAGCTGATATTCGTCCCAAGTTTGGCGCGCAGCTGTGGCACCTTGGTTGCCAGGAAACTGCCTTGTATCCGGAAGCGCTATATCAAAAAATTCGATCAGTTTCTCGAGCATTCCGTCTTGGGGTCGGAATTCAAATATAATCATCTGAGTCATGACGAATACCTATTTAGAAGTCACCTTTAAATTATCTATTGTTACTGTTGTACTTCAAATTCATCTTCGCGAAGCAACGCTGCCCCATTGGGTTGTAATACCCAAAGCTCTTTGACGATTACTCCGTGCGCTTTGTTCATTCGCCAGTTGGCAGACAAAATCGCTGAGTCTTCAGTTACCACCATAATCTGTGGATCTATATATTCAACTGAATTAAAACCGTCCCTAATGAGATTACTCCAAAACATTCGAATTTGTGCTCGACCCTTGAATTCACCAATTGGTTTTGCCCTTAGTTCTGCGTCTTTTTCATAGCAATTTGCGCACCCTTCAGCATTGCCGGCATTAAACGCATTTTGCCAATTTCGACTGCCCTTTTGAACCGCCGTCAGGAGATCATTCGATTGTATATTGTTCATGAAACACTCTTTGTGTGACTTGAGCTTTGACTTAAGCGCTCTCGGCCCGCTCCCAAAATCAAATTTCGTGACCCAAGAACCCCTCAATTTCGTGTGGTTTGACTTATAATTTTGAGTTTTTTCAAGAGCATTCCCTGTTTTGGACCAACATATCCCCCCCCCAACTTCTCACCTTGCAGCAATTGGCCCACGGCTCAGTAGCCGGTACCTTAATCACACCGAACCGTTGCGAATACGAAAAAAACTAAATCTGGACTATTAGTGGAAACGTCAAAAATCAGGTTTTAAACGACAATAATACCAGCTGGCCCATTGGCCATTCGCCCAATGACACTGGCATTGGAATGCCCGTGCTTACCGAAGGTAGTCAAAACACCCTCTGCATCTTCCTCAGTGCACGATACGAGTAAGCCGCCAGATGTCTGCGGATCGGTCAACAAGTCGCGTTGATTTTCGTTGAGCCCATGGGTTGAAGAAAGCATCGGTTCAACGCTTTTCCAATTTCGTCCTGATGCGCCGGTTTTCACCCCGCTAGTCAATAACCCACGGGCAGTTTCGAAAACGGGTACATGGTCAAAATGAATTTGCGCGCTCAAATCAGCTGCACGGCACATCTCCGACAAATGTCCGAGCAACCCAAAACCAGTTACATCTGTCATTGCGTGAACGCCAGGAATATCCACAAGCTCAGGTCCAGGCGTGTTTAATAAAGTCGTTGAGGCAACCATCTCGGCATAGCCATCCTCACCTAATAATTCCTTTTTTAAGGCCGCACTAAAGATGCCAACTCCCAATGGTTTACCGAGCACCAATACATCGCCTACTTGAGCGGAACTATTGCGCAACACTTTATCTGGATGAGCGACCCCTAGGGCGACAAGGCCGTAGATTGGCTCAACGCTATCAATCGAATGCCCGCCGGCGATCGGCGCTCCGGCTGCTTCGCTTGCAGTCCTTCCGCCGGCAAGGATTTGACTAATCGTTTCCACGGAAAGCTGCCCGATTGGCATACCCACTAATGCCAATGAAAAAATCGGGCGTGCGCCCATGGCTAAAACATCTGACAAAGCGTTTGTTGCGGCAATCCGGCCAAAATCATAGGGGTCATCGACGATCGGCATAAAAAAGTCGGTCGTCGCAACAATCGCTGTATCATCCGATATTTGATATACAGCGGCATCATCGCTAGTTGAGGCATCTACCAATAATTCGCGGTGTTTGGGCGCGACTGGGAGCTCACCCAGGATCTTTTGAAGCAAATCAGGGGCGATTTTACAGCCACAACCGCCACCATGGGCCAATGAAGTTAGCCGAGGTTCCAGTTCTTTTTTCACAGAGTACCCCAAACCTTTATTGCAGGACGCGAGAAGTCTTCTAGAACATTTGCTTATGTCTGCGATAGAGCCAATCGACAATGTCGACCGCGGAACCCTTACCGGTTTCGATGCCATAATTGACGTACGCTCACCCCATGAGTTTGCCGAAGACCACATACCGGGCGCTATCAACCTTCCTGTACTTTCAAATGACGAGCGGGTTGAAGTGGGCACCGTCTATAAGCAGCAATCAACCTTTGGAGCCCGCCGGATTGGTGCGGGTTATGTATCGCAAAATATCGCGAAACATCTAGAATATTTTTTTGCAGATCAAGCACCCTCTTCGCGATTTTTAATCTACTGTTGGCGTGGCGGATTACGCTCTCAATCTATGGCAACAGTTCTGTCAAAAGTCGGTTGGCGGATTGGACTTCTACAAGGTGGTTACAAAACGTGGCGACGCCAAGTTGTGCAATCGCTGCGACAAAACGCGGAACCATTCAATGTCATTTTACTCGATGGGCAAACGGGTACAGCAAAAACAGAGATTCTCAATCGGTTCGTTGCTGCAGGCGGGCAAGCCGTAAACCTCGAAGAAATTGCAGCGCATCGAGGGTCGGTATTCGGTGCCCATACCCAAATACAACAACCCAGCCAAAAATATTTTGAATCCATTTTATGGCATGAGCTTTCGAAGCGTGATCAGTTGAGTCCCATTCTGGTTGAAGCAGAATCCAATCGAATTGGTCGGTGCGAAATACCAAAACGTCTATGGCAGTCCATGCGGTCGGCACCCGTCATATCTATTGAGGCTGATCAGACACTTCGAAGCGCCTATTTGGTGAAGGCCTATAGCGATATCGTATCCAATAGCGATGCAATCAGTGCGGCGATCAATCGACTAAAACCTTTTCATTCGAAAACTCAGATTGAGGCCTGGCACGAGCTTTCCCGGGCGCAAAGTAATGAGTATCTCGCTGCGTCATTGATGAGAGAACATTACGACCCTTCGTATAATCGAAGTCGTAAAGCACGCGAGACGTTACCAATAAACGTTGTTACTCTTGCCGGCTATGATCACGAGTCATTGGAAAATGCGGCATCTCAAATCATATCGACGATAGAATCCCGTAATAGGCAGTAAATAAATGCCAGAGAGTCCCACTCACCCCAACCGCCATTGATTCGGATTTGTTCGATTGAGGAAAAACGCAGCCGCTAGGTATGACTAGCCGTTTCTGAACAAACATTTTTGCTTGGGTGATTGCGCATGGGCGCACTGCGCGCTAGCAAGCAGGCCATGACAGATACATTATCAGACCTTTCCGGAAAAACCGCGCTCGTTACGGGCGCATCACGCGGCATCGGCCGTGCCTGTGCCTTGGGGCTAGCGAGGGCGGGCGCTCATGTTCTGGCGCTAGCGCGCACGGTAGGTGGGCTTGAAGAGCTCGACGATGAGATACGCTCATTTGGCGGCCAAGCTTCCCTTATCCCTCTAGATTTAACCGAGGGCGACGGTGTGGAGCGGTTGGCTGAAGCGCTTGCCGGTCGGTTCGATTGCATTGATATTCTGTTTTCAAATGCAGCAATCTTAGGTGAACTGGCCCCGCTTACCGACATCGATCCAATCGTGTGGCAAAAGACGTTGGACATTAACCTGACCGTCAATTGGCGACTTATACGTGCCTTTGATACTTTGCTGCGCAAATCGAGCGACGGCCGTATTGTGTTTATGACGTCAAGTGTTGGCGGTGAGTACGCAAGGGCTTTCTGGGGGGCCTACGGCGTCTCAAAAGCTGGGCTAGAAATGCTGGCTAATACCTATGCCGCCGAAACTGAGAAAACTAACATTCAAGTTTCCATTCTTGACCCAGGGGCAATGCGGACCTCAATGCGTGCGCAGGCTATGCCTGGTGAGGATCCTGAAACATTACCCTCGCCTGAAAAATTGGTGCCTCTTTTACTTCACGCCGTAACGCGCGAAAAAGGTAGCGATATCCGCCTATCTCTTAAGGACTGGCACGCGCGGCAATAATCCTCACTGTTTTTTCTTCTCGTTAGCAAAAGGATTAGCCGGCTTTTTTAAAATGAGCCGTATCGGCACGGCTTTGATGTTGAAAGCATCGCGAATGCCGTTGACCAAGTATCTTTTGTAAGCTGTCGGCAAATCTTCTGCACGCGTGCATTGTGCAACAAATGTTGGTGGTCGTGTTTTTGTTTGAGCAATGTATCTGATTTTGATCCGCTGACCTGAGACGGCTGGTGGGGCATGACGCGACAAGGCTTCACCCAACCAATCATTCAGGTCAGACGTTTTCACCCGCGCATTCCAATCGACATAGGTGTTCGTAACTGCAGGCATCAAACGATTTAGGCCTGCCCCAGTAAGTCCAGAAAGGGTAACGATTGGCAGACCAGGTGCTTGTGGTAACAAACGCCCCGCCTTCTCACGCAGAACTTTTAGCGTAGCGTCGCGATCTTCAACAATGTCCCATTTGTTGACTGCCAATACCAATGCACGCCCCTCGCGCAATGCGAGGTCAGCAATCTGTAAATCTTGTTTCTCAAATGGTGATTGGGAATCGAGCAGGAGGACAACGACCTCGGCAAATCGGATTGCCCGCAACGTGTCCGCAACCGACAGTTTTTCGAGTTTGGATTGTACCCTGGCCTTTTTGCGCATCCCTGCTGTATCGAAAAGCTTAACCGGCCATTCTCGGTCTTTGCCATGCCATCGCCATTCAACCGAAATGGAATCGCGCGTGATGCCAGCCTCCGGACCGGTCAACAACCGATCTTCGCCAATGATGCGGTTTACCAAGGTTGATTTGCCCGCATTTGGACGCCCTACAATAGCGACCCGTAACGGCTTCAGCGGGTCGTCCCACTCAATTTCCTCTTCTTGGGCTTCCTCGATTGGCTCTTCAAAGAAAGGCATTAAGGCATTGAAAAGGTCGCCCAATCCCTCGCCATGTTCAGCCGAAACAGCAAGCGGCTCCCCAAGGCCGAGTGAATAGGCATCCAAGACACCGGCATTACTCGCTTCGCTTTCGGACTTATTCGCAAGAAGAATAACCGGCTTCCCACTTTCACGTAGAATTTGTCCAAAAGTACGGTCCAATGGCGTGACGCCAGCGCGTGCATCTATCATGAATAGGCACAATGTCGCCTCACCTACCGCGACATCTGTCTGCATCCGCATGCGCCCTTCAAGGGCTGCCTCGGGCGCCTCTTCAAGTCCGGGTGTGTCGACGATGGTGAATGTGAGATCACCAAGCTTGCCTTCCCCTTCCCGTCGATCCCGGGTCACACCGGGGGTGTCATCGACAAGGGCTAGGCGCTTACCGGCCAGCCGGTTGAATAGTGTGGATTTTCCGACATTCGGTCTGCCGACAATTGCAATTTTCATAAGACGAATTCAACCGGCGTTTCAAATCGCCTATATATGCGCGTTAGCGCATCGCAATTAGCTTACCAGTTTCCGTTAATATAAAGACTTTTTCATTGGCAACGACTGGAGAAATAACCGAGCCATCAGGAATTTTTGCCGAAGCAACGATCTCACCTGTTTGAGGTGAAACTTTGATGATTTTCTTATCGCTTGACACTAGCACCAAGTGGTCGCCAGCAAGCACAGGTCCAGCCCAAGTAATACGGCCTTTCCGCTTTTTCTCATTGGTGTATCGCTCCAGCTGTGAAACCCAAATAATGCCACCGTCTGCACGTGAAAGGCAGGCAAGCTCCCCTTCCGTTGAAACGATAAACAAGAAATCACCTGCCACCCAAGGCATCTGCAAGCTTGCAATCGAAGCTTCCCAGGTTGCGTTGCCAGACCGAATATCAATCGCCGCCAGTCGGCCACCGTGGCTCACTACATAGACGAGACCACGGTCGATAACTGGGCTGCCTGCGATGTCGTTGAGCGAAGATAAAGCTGTCAGGCGAGCCTGGCGGACAAGCGATTCATTCCACACGGCACGGCCGTTATCCGCGAGAAATGCAACCAATTCGCCGGAGGAGAAAGGGGCAACCACGAGGTCACCCGCTGCGGCTGGGCTTGATGCCGACAGGAAACGCGCAGATTCAATAAAAGACTGGAAAGTCCAGGCTTTCTCACCTGTTTCCTGCTCTAGCGCCAAAAACTCATTTGTATTCGTCGCAAGGTACACCCGCCCTCGATAAGCGGTTGGAGGCGTGCGCACTGGGTTCACAGTTTCTACACGCCATAATTCTTCGCCCGATATTGCATCAAGCGCCGCGACAAAACCGAAACCTGACGTGACAAACACTTTGCCACTATCAAAAGCCACGCCACCTCCAAAACCGATTTGCGACGCTTTTGGACCGCGCATGATATCGAATACGCGGAATCTCTCATCTATATCAGGTGCCAATTCAGTTGACCAAATTTCTTCGCCGGTTTCTGAATCAAATGATGTTACCGTTGTTTCTGCATCGATCACAAATATACGATTGCCAACAACAACGGGTGGTGCCGTGAGACGCGCTCGTTTTGCGGACACTTTGCCGACGTCGACACGCCACACAACCTCAAAATCCAAAGTTGCGCCAATATGGTGGAGTGTATGATCCGCTTCTCCACCGGGTTGTGGCCATGAATTGTTCACATAAGATGGCGGGATCGAAATCGGTGCACCTGCATAACGCGGGTCCGCTTTCAATCGCTCATCAAGCGCCAAAATGGAGATGCGTTCTGGCTCGTCTTCATCATCGTCGCCATCTTCACTCTCGTCGGCATTCTCTTCATCTTCGTCCGAGCTCTCGCCAAAAAAACCTGTCACCGCTCCTATAGGCCCAGAGCTACAAGCACTCACAAAGGCTAGCAAAAAAGCTAAAAATAGAGGTCGCAGGAAAGTCGTCCAACTTGCAAAGTTGTTCATAGATTACTCGTTCTCACTGTTTTCAACGTTATCATTGCCGGTTTCATTCTCATTCTCGACAGGTGCCTCTGTAGAGCCTTGGTCGCTGATCGTCTCTGTTGTCTGCTGATCATCGGTGGCCTCATCAATCAATTCGGAGTCAGCCGCCTGACTATCAACTTCGTTGCCATGATCATGTCCTGCATGATCGTCTGCAATATTCAACGGATTTTCTACACCTTCGCCAATCACTGACAATAGATCGTCAAGTTGTGTTTGGCCTTTAATATTCACACCGGCTTTTCCCGAAGCCGCAAGTGCAGCAAAATCTTCTGCCCGTTCTCGGATTGAGGTAGGTGCACCGAGATCGATTGAGAGTTGTCGAAATACTGAGATCGCGGTTTCATAATCTTCTGCTTCTAATGCAGCCAACCCTGAAATCTCTTGTGCATGGAAACCATAAGCGCTGCCGCTAATTGCCAGATCGTCAATATCCTCCATCACCGCTTCACGCCCATCACTTAATGAGAGGTAGCCTGCGCGGATTCTGGTAAGGTCTCGAAGGTGTTTCGGTGTAGCGTTGTTATTGTAGACCTCCCGATAGGCCTGAATAGCATTTAAGCGTTCGCCACTTCTTGCAAATGAAGCCGCGCGTTGAATTGCTGCTAGAGTGCTGTAGCCACTTGCGCTTTCATCAGCGATCGCTTTCAGCGCATCGCGGCCATCAGAGGCATTCTCCGCCAGCAACTCGGCTGCATTTTTAAATTCAAGAGCCTGCCGTTGGGCGATGCCATCCTGACGTGCATTCCAAAATTGCCATCCGCCGACAGCCACAACGATCGCTATTGCGCCACTGATAAACATCGGACCATATTGGCGAAACATCGCCCATTGGCGTTCCTCCGCCAATTCCTGGTCAACTTCTTTGAGAGCTGAATCTTCATTCGCCACGATACGGGTATCCTACTGTGATTGTGCTTAAACTGTCGCGGCAGGTTCTAACGGCCTTTGAAACAAGGTGCAACGCGAGATAATTCATTGAAATCCGGTCGAAATAAGGCAGCGGTAAGCTTGATTGCTGGCAAATCAAAGAAATCCAAATTCGCTTGGTCAACGTATTAAATGTTCAAGAGGACGCAATAATGATCAGAACCACAGGCATATTCCTGTTTTTATGCATTGCCGCCTGCGCGAGTCCGCCCGTCAATCGGGTATCGGACCGGCCCCTCACCACTGTCGAGGCTGTGGAAATCGATCAATATTTAGGCATTTGGTTTGAAATTGCACGGTTTCCCAATTCTTTCGAAAAGGACTGTGAGGGCGTAACCGCCGAGTATGCATGGCGGGATGATGGGCTTCTTTCTGTCGTCAATTCCTGCCGGAAACATGACCTAGACGGCGAA
This sequence comes from Hyphococcus sp., assembly GCA_021776315.1. GTDB lineage: Bacteria > Pseudomonadota > Alphaproteobacteria > Caulobacterales > Parvularculaceae > Hyphococcus. The sequence goes on from JAJFGD010000206.1 coordinate 28,113, forward strand.
TTGAAGGTTGCTACGGGAAGAGGCAAGGTCGTGGATCAAGACACCAATGCCAAACTCAAAGTCAGTTTCTTTGGACCATTTTGGGGTGACTATTGGATTATTGATTTGGCCGAGGATTATTCTCTCGCGCTCGTGAGCGAACCAAAAGGTAGGTATCTCTGGATACTTTCTCGCACACCAACGATCTCGGATGAGGTAAAATCTGACGCTTTGTCCAAACTACAATCTTTTGGCTATGACACGTCAGCACTCTATTTCACGAAGCAGCCTGGATTGAACTAAGGTCCTAAACCAGCCGATTGATTGAAGCGATCAATCCTGTCGAGACATTCACGATTTCACTCGCCTTCAAATTCAACCAATGACGTAATGTTGTGGCCCATATCGCGAATTTTTTGCGATCCACCTAGGTCCGGTAAATCAACCACAAACGCACATAAAACAATCTCAGCGCCAGCACGTTCCATCAACTTGATCGCTGCTGTTGCAGTCCCGCCTGTGGCAATCAGGTCGTCAACCAACAATATTCGCTCACCTGGCTCAACGGAATCGGTGTGGATCTCGACCTCATCCGTGCCATATTCAAGTTCATAGCTTTCACTAATGGTCTCAAATGGGAGCTTCCCTTTTTTTCGCACAGGTACAAAACCGACGGATAGTTGATGTGCGATTGCGCCCCCTAGAATGAAGCCTCGCGCCTCAATCCCTGCCACCTTGTCGATCTTGGCACCGGCTAAAGGTTGAACCAATTCGTCAATTGCCCGGCGAAATCCCCTCGGATCGGTCAGCAAAGTGGTGATGTCACGGAACATAATTCCAGGTTTTGGGTAATCGGGAATGGTTCGAATAACGGTTTTCAGGTCCATGAGGATAATCCTTAGCTAAGCCCGTGAACATGACGGAATCGCCGAAAACCAGCAATAGGCTAAATCAACACTGAATGCCTAAAGCCGTAGAGAATTGGTTCTCAGTTGGCCGAGCGAGGCCTTCGGTTAATCCCATATAACTTGCAGTTGATCGCCAAATCTGGAATGAAACCCTGGGGAAAAAACCTACCAAATGACCGGATTATTCGAGGAAACCAACGATGAAAAAATTTCTACTGGCGGGCGCAGCAGCCTTTGTACTTTACGGCTGCGGCGAGCAAACGGACACGAGTTCAACAGACGGTGCAACAAACCAATCACAATCAGGCGGATCTGCGCAGGCAGCCGATCCAGAGCTTGGTGAATTCGGCATTGAAACCCAATATATCGATGCCAATGTGGATCCCGGCGATGATTTTTACCGCCACGTCAATGCCGGCTGGCTAGATACGTTTGAAATTCCTGAAGAGTTTTCATCATACGGTTCATTCACTGTGTTGTTTGAGCGTTCAGAAGAGCGCGTACGGGCAATCATTGAAAGCGCCGCAACTGGTGCAAATGCTCCAGGGTCTGTTGAGCAAAAAATTGGCGATTTCTTTGCCAGCTATACTGATGTCGATGCGATCAACGCTGCTGGGCTAGTACCTCTTGCAGATGATCTAGCGGCAATTGATAGCTTGCAATCACATGATGATGTCGCCCGTATGATGGCGCGTTCTGACCTCGCTGCCACGTCATTTCTTGGGGCTTGGGTCGATATAGATTCAAAACAACCAAATCGTTATGTGGTGTATCTTACACAATCTGGTCTCGGCATGCCGAACCGCGACTATTATCTCGATGCTAAGTTTGCCGACAAAGCCGAAAAATACAAAAGCTATATCGCGCAAATCTTAAATCTAGCGGACACGCCAGATGCGGCTGCCAAAGCTGAGGCAATCTATGCGGTTGAAGAACGTATGGCGGGCGTTCATTGGGAACCGGCAAAACGTCGAAACCGCGACCTCACCTACAACCTAAAAACCAAAGAAGAACTTGCCGCGTTTGCACCGGGCGTACCTTGGAGCTCAATGTTCGAAGTAGCAGGTCTTGGTGCTCAAAATGAGTTTGTGGTTCGCGAAGACGACGCGATTCAAAACTTGGCGGCAATTTTTGGCGAAACCTCGGTCGATACTTGGAAAGCTTATTTGCGATTCCATCATTTGAGCGACAATTCGAATGTTTTACCGGAGACATTTGACGATGCCAACTTTGCGTTCTTCGGTACAGAACTCCGCGGAACGCCGAAAAAACGTGAACGTTGGAAACGCGGTGTTGCTGCTGTAAATGGGGCGCTGGGCGAGGCTGTTGGGGAGGTCTATGTTGATCAGCACTTCCCGGCGGATTCAAAAGAAAAAATGGACCAGCTCGTCCAGAACCTGCGTGCTGCACTTGATGAGCGTCTCGATACGCTTCCGTGGATGGGCGACGATACAAAAGTCGAAGCCCACGCCAAACTGGAGAAGTTCACACCGAAAATCGGTTACCCTGATAAGTGGAAAGACTATTCAAGTTTCGACGTTGTTGCCGGTGATCCATATGGCAATTCAAAGCGGGCGAATGCATTTGGATGGGAAGATCAAATTTCCAAATTGGGCGGCCCAATCGACAGAACCGAATGGTTTATGACACCGCAAACAGTCAATGCGTATTACAGCCCTAATCGCAATGAAATCGTATTTCCAGCAGCGATCCTTCAAGCACCATTCTTCGATCCAGGTGCTGATGCAGCTGTGAACTATGGCGGCATTGGTGCTGTCATCGGGCATGAGATTGGTCACGGATTTGACGACCAAGGCCGAAAATCGGATGGCGATGGCGTATTACGTGATTGGTGGACAGGCGAAGATGCGACCAACTTCGAAGCACTTACTGATGCACTTGGTGCTCAGTATGAGCAATATGAGCCAATCGAAGGCTTCCCACTCGATCCTAACCTGACGATGGGAGAAAACATCGGTGATGTCGGCGGTCTCGCTATGGCATACCACGCCTATAAACTTTCACTGGGTGGGGCAGAAGCACCTGTGATCAACGGTTTCACCGGCGACCAACGCTTCTTTATGGCCTGGGCCCAAGTTTGGAAACGTGTCCAGCGCGACGAGGCTTTGAAAAACCAGATTGCAACAGATCCACACTCACCGGCCCAATTCCGGGTAAACGGCGTCGTGCGCAATATGGATGCCTGGTATGAAGCGTTTGAGGTCACTGAAGGTGATGCGCTCTATCTTGCACCAGAGGACCGCGTTCAAATCTGGTAAACGGCGCAACCAAAGCGTGTTTATGGAAAAGCCCCGTTTTGAGCGGGGCTTTTTCTTTGTGGGCTGCAAATGAGTAAATCATTTGGGATTTCGCCAGGGACGAATTATGTAAGGCCTTATGACGCCAAAAGAACAAATACGGGAAGCCTTTAAGCGAGCGCTCCTCCACACGACGCGGGCGCTTTCATCGCAATCCGACGTAGAAGTCGCTTTCGGCGGCGAACATGCCCATGTTCAGGGACGATCCGCACGGATTCCCCTTCCCGCTCGCAATATCGATCCAGACACAGCGGCCCTCGCCCGTGGCGAAGGGGATGCAGCAGCCCTACGTCTCGCACATCACAATTCTGAGGCCCATCAAAGACTCGCACCAAAAGGCGCTGAGGCACGGGCCATATTCTCAGCTTTGGAGAATGCTCGTTGCGAAGCCATTGGCGCTTTGGCATTAAAAGGCGTTGGCGATAATCTTGCGGCATCCTTAGAAAAAGTGATTGGCGACAAAGGCTATGACAGTCTGAACGCAAAAGATGCTTCGTCGCTTTCCGATGCTGCAGCACTGTTAGTGCGCGAACGCATTACCGGGCGCAAACCGCCCGATGCTGCTGCGGCGATCATGGAAGCCTGGCGTACCGATCTTGAAGAACAGGCGGGCGCTTCACTTGATGCTCTCGCAAATGCCAATTCCCTGGATGACCAAACGGCCTTTGCGAAGCTCGCACGTGCGTTCATTCGCGATTTGGATATTGATGATGACGATCAAGGCGATCAGCCAAGCGACGAAAAACAAGATAGTGATGAGTCGGAAGACGATAGCGATAACCAAAATGACGAAGCCGATGATAATCCCGGTGCCGACGAAATGCCAGATGATACCGGAACCGGCGACGCCGAAGATGGTGATGCCGATCTTTCCGACCAAGAAATGGATTCAAACTTTGAGGAAGATGATGGTGCGGCCGAAAATGCCAAAATCTCTTCGTTACGCACAAAGTTTGAAGGCGATACCGGTGACACTTACAAACCCTTTACGACCGAATTTGATGAGATCGCAGAAGCAGTCGATCTTTGCGACCCTGAAGAGCTGCAGCGATTGAGGCGATCCCTCGATCGACAGCTTGAAAACCTACATGCAATTGTGGCGCGTCTCGCCAACAAGCTGCAGAGGAAACTAATGGCGCAGCAAAACCGTAGCTGGTCATTTGACCTCGATGAAGGCGTTTTGGATGCCGCACGACTCGCACGCGTCGTCGCAGACCCAATGCAGCCCCTTTCGTTCAAAATGGAACAAGAACAGGATTTTCGCGATACCGTTGTCACACTCCTGATTGATAATTCAGGGTCAATGCGTGGTCGTCCGATCACGATCGCGGCTATTTGCGCTGATATTCTAGCACGTACGTTGGAACGATGCGGCGTGAAAGTTGAAATTCTCGGTTTCACAACGCGGGCTTGGAAGGGCGGTAAGGCGCGAGAAAAGTGGGTTGAGGATGGGCGCCCAGCAAAACCTGGACGTTTGAATGATCTACGTCATGTCATCTACAAACCGGCTGACGCGCCATGGCGGCGTTCGCGAACCTCTCTCGGCCTAATGATGAAAGAAGGATTGTTGAAAGAGAATATCGACGGGGAAGCATTGATGTGGGCGCATAACCGGCTGCTCGGCAGACCTGAATCGCGTCGGATCATGATGGTGATCTCAGATGGGGCTCCCGTCGATGATACAACCTCGTCGGCAAATGGTGGTGCTTATCTCGAGCGTCATCTGCGCGAAGTCATTCATCACATCGAAAACCGTTCCCCAGTGGAGTTACTGGCGATTGGAATCGGGCATGATGTCACGCGCTATTACCGGCGGGCACTCACTATTGTCGACGTGGATCAGTTGGGCGGTGCGATCATCGATAAGTTGGCAGAATTGTTTGATGAAGATGCCCATCGGCGCGACCACAAACGAAACCGCGTCGCTTAAGGCAATTGCGTTGCATGAATTTCAAATTTGACCTCGACGCTAAGCGCGACACCTTCTGCGCTTAACCATTCTTCGTTAAGGCCAAGGCCAAAGTCAGTGCGCGTTAAATTCGTGCTGCCTTTAGCAATAACAACATCCCCATTTTGCGACATTGAAAATGCCAATGTTACGGGAAGAATGAATTCCTTTATTTGCAAGGTGCCAACGGCCCTATAGCTACCGTCATCGTTTTCCAAAATGTTTCTCGAACTAAAAACAGCTGACGGGTATTGAGCAACGTCAAACCATTCTTTTTCCGGTATCGTTGAATCCCGAAGCGTGTCACCAGTCGTGGCAGAGCCTGTACCAACAATAACTTCAACAGCTGAACCGTCCAGGTTTCCTGTGTCAAAGTTTACTTGGGCGCGAAAGTCACTAAAGCGCCCCTCAAACTTTCGGTCCTTTTCCATCCCAACAAAAACAAGCTGACTAGCGTCATAGTCCACACTCCAATTGGATGGCCCGTCGCTGCTATCGTGCGTTAAAGTAGATTGCGTGGCGGAGGACTGAACGGCGAAATACAGCATTGTCCCGATCGATAAGAATCCAAGGATTGCAAAAACGCCTGCCCACTGCGCAACTACGCTTGGTGCCATGCTTTTAAAGACACCATCTTTGTCGATGAAGTTGTGCTTTAAGGCAGCGGCGACGTGAAGCACAAACAGCACAAGGGTGGATTTTGCCAACAATTCATGGGCCTCTTTGAACAGATCTTCCGACGCGCCAGCATCTGCAACATTTGTGAAAAATGGCAGATGTGGAATGGGAACAAGGCCAAACAGTTTTGTTGGAATATCCAGCGGGGAAACCGAAACCATTGCCCAACCAACAAGCGGGGTAAGAACCATCAACGCGTAAAAACCCCAATGGGTCATGCGAGCGCCGGTTTTCTGCCAAGCCGGCATTTCGAACGGTAAAGGCGGTGGCTTATGGCCCAATCGCCATCCCAATCGAATGACAGTCAAAAATAGGATTGAGAAGCCAAAGGACTTATGAAGCTGAAAGAGATCGAATTTTATCGAAGAATCATTGGGCAGGTTATGCATATAGAGGCCACCCGCGATCTGGCCCAAAATCAAAATCGCGAGTGCCCAATGAAGAACAATCGCGACCGAAGTGTAGCGATGATTTTTCAAAATCGGCTCATTCTTCTTCTGCAGGCAGGATAAATTCCGCTTCTATTGTAATCACGACCTCATCACTTACGCTCGGGGCTAGAAAATCAACATCGAAGTCAGATCGTAAAACATTGGCGCTTGCAGAAAAACCAAGCTTGTAAAGAGATTTACGTGTGTCAAACCCATCTTTTCTAAATACAACATCGAGTTCTACCGGCTTGGTAATACCTTTAATGGTAAGATCACCAATCATTTTTCCTGTGTTGTCACTAGTTTGTTCCAGTGACGTGCTGACAAAAGTTATTTGTGGATGGTTTTCCACGTCAAAGAAACGCTCTCCCTTTAGATGACCATCGAAAACATCAACACCCGTATCAATAGAAGTTGCGTCAATTGTTACATTGACCGAGGACGAGGCCGGGTCATCTGCGTTCCAATTCAAATCTGCATCCCATTCACGCCAACGCAACCATGGGTTTGAATAGCCACCATGGGAATAGCTGAAGGTAATGTATCGGTGCTTTGCCTCGGCGGTATAAGTTCCAGAAATAGCTGTGAATCCAGCATCATCATTCCCTTCAGTCTGTCCGTTTGCGGATTCTCCGCAAGCAACAATGGCAAGAATGGCGGCAACCGATAGCGCTTGTTTTGTGAAATTCATTGAACGGATCCCTAAATTGATAATGACTAGTTTGATGGCTTCACATCCTAGCATGTAGACATGTAGAAACTAGAATTTTTATTGTATAGTAAATCTAATAATCGGAAATAATCGAATTGAGGTTAGGTCGGCCGCGCTCTTTCGGGGAATCATTTGTCGAGCCGATATAGACAAACCCTGCAATCCGCTCATTTTCTGAGAGCATCAATGCTTTTGCGACCTGCTCATCAAAAGCATACCACTCTGTCAGCCATTGGGCGGCAAAGCCATGAGCATTTGCTGCCAATAACAGGTTTTGACACACGGCTCCGGCACTCAATATCTGTTCCCATTCTGGTGTCCGGTGCGCTCGGTTTACACTTGAGATGACCGCGACCACGACAGGGGCTCGGCAAAAACGATTACGTTCTAAAGCAACTTTATTTTCGCCTGCATCGGGGGTGTTCGCCAAAAACACCTTTCCCAATGTATCTCCAAAACGAATACGGGCTTCGCCCTGAAACCGAATAAACCGGAATGGTACGACCCGGCGATGATCCGGCACCCTTGCAGCAATCGTTAACATATCTGACAGGGCATCAGCATCTGGCCCTGGCTCTGCCATAAAATCCGCTGGGGTGGACCGGCGTAAACGCAAAAGGCTCAACGTCGCCTCATTAGGATGCGCTGCCGGCAGGCTGTCGCCGAGCTCAGGGTTTTTCATAATATTCTCCATTAAAGCAACGTTACACTTGGCAAACAGCGCATGATTGGTATTGAAATAGTCAAATCTAGACCTTTTGCACAAGAGCCAAGCCCCAATTCTCGGTTAGGCTCGTAATTTCGGGAATTAATGAAATGGCGGGTGCGATTGCCGCTTCACAAGACGGATTTTTGACCCGCCTTCAGCTTGGGCGATTACCGGCTCCAACTTGCACCGTCACGCTTGGTCAAGCGGGCCTTAGTAAATCGGACCTGGCTGCACTGTTCGAATCTCAGTTGACCAGTCGGCGGCTGGACCTAGAGGCGCGGCGCCTTGGTGCAGAAAAGCGCGGCTATTACTCCATCGGTAGCTCTGGACACGAAGGTAACGCCGCGGTGGCGCGCGCTTTCCGCGTCGACGATATGGCGTTTCTCCATTATCGCAGTGGCGCTTTCTATATCGAGCGGGCGCGCAAGCTGCCTGGTGAAACGCCAATCTGGAATATGGCACTTTCTTTCGTCGCCTCTAGTGAGGACCCTATTTCTGGTGGCCGTCATAAAGTTATTGGATCAAAGCCCCTCTTCATCCCGCCTCAGACAAGCACGATTGCATCCCACCTTCCCAAAGCCGTGGGAACCGCTTTCAGTATCGCGCTAGCGCGAACACAAAAGAAGCCGGATGCGCAGCTTCCCCGTGACAGCGTTGTTTTGTGTAGTTTTGGCGATGCGTCAGCCAATCACTCGACGGCTGTAGGTGCTATCAATGCCGCGGCGCACACGGGGTTTCGCGGCCTGCCCCTACCCTTGGTTTTTGTTTGTGAAGACAATGGGATCGGCATCTCAGTCAAAACGCCTCAAGGCTGGATCGCCGCAAACTTCGGGTCAAAGCCTGGCCTAAGATATGTTTATGGTGATGCGCGCGACCCGTTAGACGCCATGCGCGCGGCGCGGGAAGCAGAACATTGTGTTAGAGCGGCACGCAAACCTGTTTTTTTACATCTGCGCACAGTCCGATTGATGGGACATGCTGGTTCGGACCTTGAAACCAGTTATCGCGACCGAATGGAAATTGAGGCTGAAGCTGATCAAGATCCTTTGCTTCATTGCGCGCGACGCCTTGTCGAAACAGGTACCATGTCATTGCCAGAGATTGAGGCTTTATATGAGAGGACCTCAGGATGTGTTCGTCGGGCAATGGAGAATGCGACTGGGCGTCCAAAATTGACGACGTCTGATTCTGTAACCGCATCGTTGACCCCTCGCGCACCAGTCCGACGCACAACGCGCACTGGTCACATTCAGCCAAAGGCACCTGACGATTCACGCGCCCGATCAGAACCACAACATATGTCGCGCCTCATCTCTCTCGCTTTGGCAGAGCAGATGGAACGCGATGCCAATGTTACGGTTTTTGGTGAGGATGTTGCCAAAAAGGGCGGCGTTTATGGCGCAACAACCCGATTGCAACAAAAGTTCGGACCCGCACGGGTGTTTGATACCATTCTTGATGAGCAGTCGATCCTCGGTATGGGCATTGGACTCGCCCATAATGGGTTTTTACCCGTCCCAGAAATTCAATTTTTGGCCTATGTCCATAATGCAGAAGACCAATTGCGTGGTGAGGCAGCATCTTTGTCTTTCTTCTCCAACGGTCAGTACACGAACCCTATGGTTGTACGTATTGCTGGGCTTGCTTATCAGAAAGGTTTCGGCGGTCATTTTCACAACGATAATTCCATGTCTGTTTTCCGCGATATCCCTGGAATCGTTGTCGCTTGCCCTTCAAGCGGCGTTGAAGCTGTCAAGATGATGCGAGAAGCTTTTCGTATTGCCCGCGATGAGAAGCGCGTGGTCATCTTTTTGGAGCCAATTGCCCTATACGGTACCAAAGACCTCCTTGAAGCAAATGATGGGCAGATGACCGGCGTCTTTGATCAGATCAATGACACGGCAGAATTTGGCAGCGTCAATGTCATTGGTAATAGCGAAAAAAGTGAAGACCTTGCGATTGTCACTTTTGGGAATGGCACATATTTGTCCCAGCGCGCTGCGGCCACTTTGAAATTGCAAGGCGTGAAAACTCGGATCATAGACCTTAGATGGCTTGTTCCCTTGCCGATTGATGCATTAGTGACCGCATTGGCGGATATAAAAAACGTTCTGATCGTTGATGAATGCCGGCGTAGCGGATCCCCCAGTGAAGAAATCATGGCACTCCTTTCGGAACACAATGTTGCGCCAAATTTGGTACGCATAAACGGTGTGGACACGTTCATACCACTCGGTCCAGCGGCCGATACAGTTCTTGTCAGCGAAGACCAAATCGTCAAATCAGCGCTGAAACTTGTCGGTGCAAAAATACAGCGTGCAGCAGAATGAAAAAAACAGCAGTCGTGATTTTTCCGGGCCGTGGCACCTACGGCAAGGATGAGCTCGGATATCTCAATCGGTATCACGCCGACAAACAACCTTTCGTCAATACGATTGATGCCTGGCGGGAAAGCCAAGGGCGCGAGAGTATCAGTATGCTTGACAGTGCAAAAACCTATTCCGCTGGCAAACATGCATCGAGCATTAATGCGTCTGCCTTGATTTATACGTGTGCGTTGGCTGATTTCGCTACAATTAATCGAGAGGAGTATGACATTGTTGCAGTTTGTGGAAACTCACTCGGTTGGTATCTAACACTTGCTGCTTCTGGGGCGCTCAATCCATCAAATGCCATCCGTGTTGTCGATACGATGGGCGCATTGATGGAAGCCAAAGGTGTCGGCGGCCAACTTATTTATCCTTTTGTCGGAACCGACTGGAGCGAAAGCAATGAGAATTTACGATCAATAAGCAATGCATTGCATGACGGACGCACACACGGTGCCGCTTATCTGTCAATTCGTTTAGGCGGCATGGCCGTTTTGGCCGGTGACGAAAAAGGCATGGCGGCAATGGAGAAGACGCTTCCGGCGGCGGAAGAGCGTTATCCATTCCGGCTCGCGCGCCATTCGGCCTTTCACACACCACTCTTGCAACACGTCTCAGACGAAGCGCTGGTCACGCTAAATAGTGACCTGTTTGATTGCCCAACAATTCCGATGATTGACGGTCGCGGGACGATCTGGTCGCCACATTCGACTGATCATGAGACATTGTTTCAATATACATTTGGTCACCAAATTACTGAGACTTATGATTTTTCAAAGTCAGTCGAGGTCGCTATTAAAGAATTTGCACCCGACCGCCTCATCCTAGCTGGGCCGGGCAGCACACTTGGCGCACCGATAGCCCAAGAGCTCATCCGTCAACGATGGTTCGGGCTAACATCGAAACAGGACTTCTCCGCAATGCAGAAGAAGGATCCTTTTCTGCTGGCA
>JAJFGD010000207.1 GCA_021776315.1 Hyphococcus sp.
GCAACGGTCGATCAGGCCAAAACCGTCATCGGAAAATGGATCAGGCAGTACAATCACATACGACCGCATCAAGCGCTCAACATGCGCCCGCCCGTTCCTGAGACTCTATCAAAAATTGGTACATGAAAATGGGGCTGGACACAGATATCGAGAATGTTACAGGGCAATATCTCGATTTGAACATACGGTCCAAACTTGCCGAGAAGGAACTATTACGCGCGCTGATTGGCGTCGAGTATATTGATTTCCAATCGCAAACACATGGCAGCTGGAAATTTCAACGCGAGTGCGGCCAAAACTGGTTTATGCGGCTTTTTAGAATTGATGCAATCAGCAAAGGCGAGAAAGAAAATTTCAAGCGACTATCTTGGTCAATGCGGGACACCTATGGAATTGCGGATGCTCTTGGCTTACTTCCGATTCAGCATTTGCGACAAAAAATTAATTCTGCTCACGATTTGGGAGTGGTTTGGCCTGGCGCGTTGTATGCCTTAATCTCAAGACTGGAAAATGAGGCGGTGGAGTACCTATAGTAAAGAGATTGCGAAAGTTTCGTCAGCTAATATGATGATAAAGTTTGTACGGGTGGTGAATCCTCAGGCTGCACTAACCTTGCTGTAATACTTTTTAAGGCGAAGGTGGACCAAAAGAGATGACTCAGGCTCATACCGTATTTGATATAGAGTGCACAGGTAGCGACTCATTTTTTTACGTTAATCTCGGATTTGCGGTTCCAGTCAAGTCCAAGGTCTAAACACTCAATGCTGACCCAACAGGATTAAGTCATAATGGTTTAATGCTTTCCCCACATCCCGCACTCGAAAAAGGCTCCTAAAGATGCAGCAGCGCGAGAGTGCAGCGATCGCAAGTCTAGGAACTAAAATGAGGCTGACGCAGCAGTCACGCTACAATGCGAAGAGTGCTGACACTGCACGCCGTACTGGAGATCACTCTCGACTTTGGGAAGATTCGGCGAACTAGGACCGGTTAGAGGCCGATTTCGGTGATAACAAACTTACAAAGAAGTTCTCAGTTTAAACCCCTAGTCTGCTTGTGCCATACGCTATCAAGAAAAAGATAAAAGCACCTACAATAAATGGGAGCGCAAACCAAAAAATAGTAGCAAATAGTCGGATGAGGTCAAAAGCGGTCTTAAAACTAAAGGCAGATCGTATCAGAGATTTGTGTTTCCGTTTTGCGAACATTGTTTCTGCCGCAACTCGTTGCCCCCAAGGATCGTATACCATCCTGTATGACGCTGAAAAGTACAGCGACCAGAATACAATATTATCGGAGTATTCGGGTCTCCACGATAACCATGGTGGCTCTGGCAGCCAAGTGAACCAATTCCGCAAGAGATTTAATAGGGTCGTGAGCCCCCACCCAATCCCGTCGAACAATACGTCTCTCATAGTCTGATAAGACTTCAATACGCCCCCCATCACGCCTTGCAAATATGGTGCGAGCGGTTCTTGAAATGCACCAAAGATGAGTGACACCAGTGCCATGGCACCTGCGAGTATCCCTAGAAAGTTTTTTGTCCTGTTGATTACATCATCTCGCATGGGCGTATCCCTAGATTAGAGGCCGATTTGGTTCTCGGCGTAGACGAGAAGGAAAAAGAAACTCGATGCAGAAACAATTCTTAGAAACTGGAAAAACGAATGAAGCAAATATCCGCGAAAAATTTTCTCGGCACCTTCTAAGCCAACTTTTTTTCCGTAGTTGAAAAAGGCAATTCTTATGAAAATCAGAGCCCTAAAAGGCCAAAAAACCACGTCTTTTAATACTGCAATCGGGCCGGCAGTAATCACATAAGTTTTTCCATTTACCCCCTCTAATGTTCTTATATTCCAATACGCGAACGATGTGCCAAAGAAAATATAGAGCTGAATTAAGTCCATAATGAATCCAGGTAAACGAAACCATGGCGCGGCCGGCAACCAAGTCAGCCACTGAGCAATCCAAGTAATAATGCTTGAAAACACAAATCCCAAACCGCCAAAAAGCAGATCACGTATAGTGCGGTACACGTCCATCACGCCACCCATAATACCTTGCATGTATGGACCCAGCGGTTCTTGAAACGCGCCATAGATAAGCGACGACAGCGCCATGACGCTGGCTAGAAGGCCTAGCAATCCGATTGTTCGACTGATCATACGCACCCGCCAATCCGTCGTCTGAGCAAATGGCGGTTTTTACTCATGCTTCTTCTCTCGGTAAGTTTTCAAGCCACTCTATTGCATTTTCAATTTGAGGGTTCAGGGCTAAAGGAGTGAACCGGACAGCCTCTATGGACAAAATCATAAACACCAAAAATGTCAGCGTCTTCATGTATCGTGGGTAATGATCGAATAGAAACGAAAAAAATTGATATATGCCGAGAGAAGACACCAATCCAATCATGCCGTAGAAAATAATTCGAGCTATAAGAGAAGGTGGATTAGCATCAGGGTTTTCCCAGGGCCGTTCATCTAAAGGCATTGATTCGATTGGTTGATTGAAAAACGCAGAGATGATTGAAAAAACTACATAGCCAAGAAGAATAATAGGCAGCATTTCCACAATCGAGAAAAAAGTAATTCTGCGTCCCGTACTGAGATTTCTAGCGATCACCACGAGAAAGCCAAGCGCCCAGATACCAAAATTCAAAATTGCAATTGATATGAAAGCATAGCTTAACCAGGTAGCGGACTCCAAAAAATTTATGGCGAAGGAGGTCAGTGCCACCGTTAATACTAACATTGCCATGGCAGCGGCAAAAACCAACTCTGATCCGAAGTGTTCGTCAGTGAAAAAAGCTTTTTTTGCTGCAAACGCCATCATGATCAATGCGAACAAACCAATTGATAAACCTAGCACCAATGAAATACTGCGATGAGTTAAAGATGTTTCGCTCCAACGGCCATCTTGGAATGGAGAAAAATCGAACGGGCTTGAGGCGACCATTAAAATTACTAAGAAAGCTAACCAAATCCCACACCAGTAGAATATTGACAAAGGGTCGCGGTCGCTTGACGCCGCAGATGCGCCAGGAATGAAAAAAGCGCCCATTAATACGAGGGAATTTTGCACGCCTGACGTAAATCTTAAGTCAGGAAAAAAATTACTAATCCAGGAAAAAGGAATGGCAAGTAACCTGTCATATTGCGCGAGAGCAAGGTGAACTAGATACAACAAATTTTCGACATCGAATTGTAAGGTGTCTAGCGTCGAAACAATTACCCAAGTAATTGATGCTGCAGTGAATGGTATCGTCAGCCATCGAAAATTTTGAAGTATTCTCGCCATGCCCCACGCACCCCTACCTGGCTTTCTGGCTATGCTATTACATGGACGAGAATTGCGCAAACTTGCATGAATTACGTTGAAAAGCTGGGCAAATCACTGATTTAGAGATCGTCCGTGTCACGATGTAATTTCGAGCCCGCAACCCTGCAACAATATACGACACGTTCACAAGACGAACGATAGTGGCTGCTTGGTCCATACCTATCGGACATGCGAGGCGGGCACGGCGTGACTGGCGGAAATTCGTCAGAAGCGACGCCCATTTCGTCTTACTGGAAGCCTACGTTTGCAAAGTCCTCTACAGTGACATATTTTGCTTCTACCGTTAAAAAGGCCTCTAGTTTAGGGCGGTCAACCCTGAAACAATTATTTATCTAAATTGAGAATTTTGAAATATGAAGATTTTTTTCAGTCACGCCTCAGAAGATAAACCGCTTGTTGAACAAGTATTCTTGAAAGTTCAAAACAAATACCCTGATATACAAGGGTGGTTAGATAAGTATGAGATTCTAGGTGGTGACGATCTCATTGAGAAAGTCCACGCGGGGATTGAGGAATCTGATAAATTTCTGATCTTTCTTTCTAAAGACTCGATCGACAAACCATGGGTAAGAACAGAACTTCGCAAAGCCCTGGCCGACGAAATCAATGGCGTGAAACCGGAATTTATTATTCCCGTGAAGATCGGCCATATTTCTCAGATGCCGCCGTTTCTCGAGAGCCGATTTTACATCGACATCGAATCCAAAATTGAGGAAGAATGGCTTGCTGACTTGTATGGAGCGATCATGAGGCAAAAGAAGGTGCTCGAAAAACCTTCTGAGAATCTGAATGTAAGCGTAACCACCGCACAGGACAATCCAAAAGCGGCGATGGTCGCGTTTGAGGCACAGTTTTGGGCCGAGCCGATTGGTTTTAAAATCACTACGGATGCTGATATTCTTAGTTGTCGTATTCAGTCGCCAGCTTTCAAAGGCATTCAGCAAATATCGAAATCTGAAATAAAATCGTCGCGCGAGTATGGAATCTTGATCCGAAATCACACCATCAAACCGAAGGTACCATTTATTATAGGTCTGGTGCTTGAGACTGAAGGGGACCCACGCAGTCATGTAGTCGAGATATCAGCCTGGGATGGTAGCGGCGGAGAAAACAGTTTTTCTATTTCGGCGTTTTCCTAAGGGACGCCTAATATTGCGCCAGCGGTAATGGCAGCTTTGAGAATCAGTTTTTAGTGAACGTCCACTTTGGGCCAATAGCAATCACTAGGCAGCTAGAACCAAAACCATCGAGGTCTTGGTTATTCTAGCTTCGAAATTTCCGATATGAACTGACCCTGATATTTTCCAAAGGCCATGTGCATACCTGTCTTGCCCCCATATAACTGAGCCACAAATTTCGTGATATTCTACGAACATGTGGAGGTTATAGGATGGCGAGGAAGCGTTTTTCCGACGAAGACATATTGAATTTGCTGCGGCAGATAGAGTTGAGCTTAGCGTCAGG
>JAJFGD010000208.1 GCA_021776315.1 Hyphococcus sp.
GGCGGTCGCGCACATCATATCGTTTGGTGAGACGTTCAATATCGACCAACAATCCGCCGTAATCTCAGGCACAGGTGCGGTTTCATCCATTTCCGGGAAAAGGATCAAATCTTTTTGTTGGAGCGCGTCAAGGGGCAGTTCTGCTTTCTCAAACAGTGCTGCAAATCCTGCGCGGGTGGTCGCTTCGTCTTGTGACCAAAGCGTGCGCCCGGCGATGCTGACCTTAAAATGATTGCTGACAAGCCATGCCAACCCGACAAGCCCTGACGCGAATGATCCGACCCCACGTTCGGCATCGTGCAGTGCGCCATCATAATGGTCGAGACTGACACGCAAGCTTAATGAGGAACTGAACTCGTTGCGCAGTGACAAAAGTTTGTTTTGGACAGCCGGGCGCATCATTGGCCGCATGGCGTTGGTCAGTATCAATACGGAAAATCCTGTGCGCAGAGATGCCTCGACCATGTCGAGAAAGTCAGGGTTCATAAACGGCTCACCGCCGGTAAAACCAATTTCGCGTGCGCCCATGGCACGGGCTTCATTTAGAAATGGCGCAAGCTCAGCGGCGGTCAAATAAGACAGCCGGTCATTTGTGGGCGAGGATTCAATATAACAATGAACGCATTCCACATTGCATTGCGTGCCGGTGTTGACCCAAAGGGTCTCAAATTTGTGCATTGAAACGCTGGCACGCGTTGCGCCATCCGCTGTAAAATCAGGATGCTGAAATTTCACAGGAACACGCCTGCGCGCAATGTCGCCGTTTTCGCCGTCAGCCATGATCTCCCCCTAGAGATACCTACCCCTGGCTATGACAAAAACGCCCACCGGCGGCAACCGGCAGGCGTTCCAATTCAGATCGCAATTGCGTGATCGAGAGACTTTATTGGTCGTCGATTGGTGCTAAAGGGGCACCATAGACCGCATCATCCTCATAGACGATTTCCTCTGGTAGAGGGTCTCCGGTTACTGGATCAACGCGCGTAGGTTGTACTGGCGCGAACATTGCGGGTTCGTCACGATGGGCGAGCGCCCAAACGGCGTTTTGCAAAGTCGCTGATTGTGGGCGCGCCACTTTTTCCCGGAAGATGATGTCAGCCGGTGTAACGTCTGCGCCGTAATATTCCCGGTTCCAGCTCCCTCGTGATTTCAAGAGTGCCCCTTCAAGGGTTAGACCGCCATAAAGACCGCGGGATCGCGAAAAGGCGAGAATATCAGCAGTTTGTGCTTTCGCTCCGCCGCCAACGGGACCCGCAGCCAGAGAAACATCTGCGCCCAGTTTCACAGTCGTCGACAAAAGACGTTCCATGCCGCGATTGGTCATCACCAAGAGGACTGACTCTGACGCTTCGCCGCCGATCTGTAACCCAAAGGAGATCGAACCGATGGTGAAGAAGGTTGGTTCTGACCAGCTGCCATCTTCATTGCGTGCAACCATCAAAGCATTGCCGCCAGAGGCGCCAAACATAAAGCCACCACGCAAGGAGCGTGGAATGACCACCATGGCTTTCGCGTCATCGGCCAGTTCCCAAAGGGGCTCATACGCAGAATCATTGGCGAAATAAGCAATTGTGTCGGCCGATTTGGCGACAAGCTTTTCTGCCTTTTCCCGCTTGGTTTTGGCATAAGCAGGGGTCGCGGCGACCCCAATAGCGACGCACAAAGCGCCTAGAATTCGAATGAGCCGCATCAACATAGACGGCCTCCTTTCCTCTGTCGGGCGCTGACGAAATGCGCCGACTTTTTCCTGCATAATACTGTTTGGTCGGGCCGGAATATGGCACCGGCCCGGCACGGAGATGAAATCTTGGTGAGATTTGCCCTGACAGTCGAGGCCTTTTCGGTGCCGAACAGGGCTTTATGACGTGTTCTTTGCCTTTTTGACCCGCGGGGCCAATTCTGGCGGCCCAAAGCCTCGCGATTTTCGGGCGGGTGTAGCTCAATGATAGAGCAGAAGCTTCCCAAGCTTACGACGAAAGTTCGATTCTCTTCTCCCGCTCCAAGGTATTCACATAGCGCAGGCCGCACTGCGAATTGCATTCCGGGTGACCCCACGGCAAGCTAGCCTCTGATTTATAGAAACGACTACATTTTTCTGCAAAACGGGGAGTCCCTATCCATGAACCTATCGCGCCGCACATTGTTGCAAAGCTCCGCTGCCGCCATTTCTTTGTTGCCAGTGGCTTGTTCCAAAACGCCGGAAGCACCAGCGGCCGGGGGAAATTCTGTCGGTGACATTTTGGATGGGATAACGGATCAGATTTTGAATTCCTATCCGGAAAATGCGTCAAGCGCCGGCGTTGATCGTGGTGATTATGCTGGGTTGAAGTCTTTACTGACTGACCGTTCGTTAGCAGGGCAGGCGGCAATCAAAAGCAACGTGCGCGAAACGCTGACCACTTTGCAACAGATCGATACAGCAAGCCTAGAACCGGATCAGGCGCTGCATGTGGATGTGATACGAACGGTCTATGAAACGTCAGTCGATGGGTTTGAATTCGACCATGGGGATATGGCACTCCTCAACTATAATTGGTCCTATCGTAATAGTCCGTACACGGTCGCACAGAATACCGGTGCCTTTGTTGAGATCCCGGGCTTCCTTGATTCGTCGCATCTGATCGAAACCAGCGACGATGCGGATGCCTATCTCGCGCGGATGGAACTTTATGCAGGCCAGCTCGACGGGGAAACCGAACGGGTGCTCGCCGATGGTGAGAATGGCGTGATTTTACCTGACTTCCTGATGGAAAAAACCCTGGGCCAGTTGCGCGCTGGCGCGCAAACACCAATTGCCGATTGGGGGTTAGTGACGTCGATCGCCAGTCGCGCAGCCGCGCTAAATAGCGACTATGCGGAAAAGGCCACAAAAATTGCTGAAGAAAAAGTCGGCCCCGCCTTGGAGCGCCAGATTGCGGCGCTAGAATCTTTGGCACCGCGCGCAACTAGTGATGCGGGCATTGGTGCGCGGCCCAATGGCGAGGCCTATTACAACTGGGCGCTGGGTGCCGGCACCACGACCACCATGTCCCCTGAAGAAGTGCACCAGATGGGACTTGATGAATTGGCGAGCTTGCAAGGGCGAATGGATCCGATCTTGCGCTCTATTGGATATACAGAAGGGTCAGTCGGGGAACGCATGACAGCCTTGGGCAGTGATCCGCGATATTTATTTGCTGAGGGTGACGAAGGCCGCGCGGAGATCATGGCGTTTATTGAAACGGCACTTGCGGATATTCGCGCGAAGATGCCAGATGCTTTTGAAACTTTGGTACCGGGCTTTCTAGAAGTAACGCGCATCCCACCAGCGGTGGAGGCGGGTGCCCCTGGTGCCTATGGTGGGCCCGGATCAATCGACGGCAAACAGCCTGGGCATTTCTGGATCAATCTGCGCTCAACCGATTTGCACAACCGCTTTAATCTTGCGGATCTAACCTATCATGAGGCGATCCCCGGTCATGTTTGGCAAGGGGAGTATACATTTAAGCAACCTTTGGTGCGCTCGCTCTTGGCGTTCAATGCCTATTCAGAAGGCTGGGCGCTTTACGCGCAACAGATCGCAGATGAGCTTGGTGTCTATGATGACTTCCCTGTCGGTCGTCTCGGATATTTGCAGTCACTAGCCTATCGCGCCTGTCGCCTGGTGGTTGATACAGGCCTTCATGCAAAGGGATGGGGCCGTGATCAAGCCGTCAATTGGTTCGCCACCAATAATGGGTCGAAGCCTGATGAAGTGCGCGGTGAAGTTGATCGTTACTGTGCGTGGCCGGGTCAAGCCTGTGGATACAAAGTTGGCCACACAGCGATAAATGATTTGAGACAAAAAGCACAAACAGAACTTGGCGACCGGTTTGATTTCCGCCGCTTCAATGATGCAGTGGTACTCGGCGGTAGCGTACCCATGACCGTGCTTGGTCGCGTGATCGATACTTATATCGCGAGAGAAAAAGCGGCTGGGAACAGCAACTAAAAATTGTCTTTGCGTTTTCGGGTTTCTGCGAACACTGAGACGGCATCAGCACCGCTTAACCCAAGTGCGGCTTGTAGCTGTGCATCTTCGGCGCGCATGAACGGGTTCGTTGCGCGCTCTATCGCGACATTAGTAGGTACCGTCGGGATGCCATCGGCGCGCAGAGTGTTTATCTCTGCCGCGCGCTTTTTCAATGCGTCGTTCATTGGGTCCACAGTCAAAGCAAAGGCGGCGTTGGCTTGTGTATATTCATGGGCGCAATAAAGTTTGGTTTCCGCGGGCATGACGGCAATTTTGTTAAGGGATTTCCACATTTGCGCAG
>JAJFGD010000209.1 GCA_021776315.1 Hyphococcus sp.
ATTTCGGGCATCGAGTGAAACTGGTTTGCGAAACGCGATGGCTTTTGAAGCAATGTCACAGCGAACGGCTCTAAAAACCGATGATTGTGCAGAGGGAATCAAAGCCATTTTTGAAAAGCGAAAACCGGCTTTTACTGGAAAATAGGGTCAAAAAAGACCGTAACCGCCGATCGATAGTCCATATCCTGACAAAATCATGGCGATTGCACCGGCAGCGGCGAGTGCAGGTCCAAATGGGATGGGCGCATCACGTTCGATCTTTTGACCGCGAAGCGCGGCAATGCCAACCCCGGCCAGTCCCAATAGAGCTGCGATGAAAACGATTGAGGGTAGCAATTGCCATCCGAGCCATGCGCCAAGTCCTGCAAGCAATTTAGCATCCCCTTGACCCAATCCGTCGACACCACGCAGTTGTTTGAACCCAACACTGATGGCCCAAAAGACTGTAAAGCCGAGAACGGCCCCGATGGCAGCATCGCTAAACGAAACGAATAGGCCGGTGATGTTGGCGGTGAGGCCAAGACCGATTAACGGGAGCGTCAATGCATCAGGGAGATAGCCAGTTTCAAAATCGATGACGGCGAGGGCCATTAATACCCAAAAAAATATAGCCGACATGGTTCCTGCAAGAAAAGTTGCATTGCTTGCGATTGCGATGATACCGGCACAAGCCGCGATGAGCTCGACCAAGGGGTAACGCTTCGAAATGGGCGCTGCGCAAGCGGCGCATTTTCCTCGCAGGCTTAGAAAACTAAAGATTGGAATAAGATGGTGCGCACTAAGCTGATGGTGACAGGCCGGGCAATAGGAGCGGGGCCAGGCCAAATTCCCTTTGCGGCTGTCATCTTCCACCAAATTCCATATGGCTGGGCCGCGATGAATAACGACATTTAGAAAACTACCCACAAGCAGTCCAAATGCGCCGCCGACGACAATCAAAAACCAATGCACGTTTTGTTTTGCCTTTTATTAACTGTTCTAAAAAAACCATTGACCATGGGCATCGGGTACCCTGGTTTTCTCAGTGTCCGAGGTTTTATTCACTTTAGGGCGATTGAAGGGGATTTAAAGCCGTGCTTATTCGCGAAACACCCTTTAGATGTATAAATACTGCGAGCAAACCAAATAATAAGCGTTTGGTCCGGGGATGTTATAATGTTGTCATAAAATGTGGCGCTTTTTGTCGTAACCCCATTTTTTGGAGTGCCTTCGTCACGAAGCCAGGGCATTGTAGCAGCTAAATAGAAGAATTTATTATTAGGGCTTTTTTTAACCATCTTTCTCTTTGGTTTGAAACGCGAATTTTAAGGTTTATGAAGCGCGATTAGGTATACCTTCGTCTGCAGGTTTGAGCCGCAAAATCTGAGAATTCAGATGGAATTGGTTTTTCTTTTGCTATGGCATCAGTGCTGGTGATAATCAGATATACTCGAGATTAATTAGGTGTTTTAGTTTTGACTGTTGTAGGACGTCCAAAGATATCGAAACGCGCACATTTTGCGCTAACGGCTCTATTGCAGGAGGTGCGGCGTACCTTTCAAGGGCGATCCGTCGGTCACTCGACAATTGCACTGCGTATCACCGAAGTCATTCTGGTTGTTTTACTCTGCGTTTTACTGGCATTGATTGGCTTGCGAATTTTTTCACCTCTACCCCTACCGTCGGGCGAGCCTATTATCAGCGATAATCAGAATATAACATCTAGTCAAAATGTTTTGGTGAAGAATCCGTTTCCTGTCACAGAAGTGGTGACCATTCGCGAGGAAACCGTAACAGATGTTGTCGATACGACATTGGATTTGATTCTTACCGGTGTTTGGGTTGTAGAAGATGGCGGGTCCGCCACAATTGAAACCCCAGACGGAGAACAATCGCGTTTTGCTGTGGGTGACGAGATCATCAATGGTGTATCACTAGAAACCGTATATCCAGATCAAGTGATTATAAATCGAAATGGTGCGCGGGAGTCTTTACGGTTTGAGTCTAAACTGGTTGCTTCGGCACCAATTCCGTCACCCTCAGTCGAACAAGACATTACGCCAATCCGGAATCTTGCAAATGCTAATGGCGGAGCGGCGGCTTTCACGAACTTTTTGCGGCTTGCGCCGGCGACAGATGATGACGGGAATTTTGCTGTCGATATTTATGCAGCACGAGACCGTCAAACATTTAACAATTATGGTTTTAGGGACGGTGATCGAGTGGTTTCAATTAATGGCACGCCGCCGCCGTCAAATCCTGCGGCTCTTATCGCTATGATGAATGCGCTCCAACGCGATGCTCAGGCAGTCATTGTGGTATCTAGAGATGATCAAGAAATTCCAATCACGCTTTCGGTTGATGGGGGAAGGACCCAGTAATGTCAGTATTTCGCAATCATGCAATTATAGGGTTGGTTTTCGGGGCGACCGTTCTTTTGGGTGCGGCAAGCGCTCAAGAAAATTGCGGCACAGAACTAAATTACGAAGACGCTGATATTCGCGCGGTCATTGATGAGATCGCTATTCGAACAGGGCGCACATTTATCCTGGATCCAGCCGTTCAAGGCCGTGTAACGATCAAATCCCCACCAAATGGTGGCTTATGCGCTGATGAGGCCTGGGCTCTATTTCAGGCAGCATTGCGGGCGAATGATTTTGTTGCGTCAACACTCGGCAATGGCAAATACCGGATTATTCCGCTGCAAGAGGCGGCACGCTCTGCAGGTATTAGTGCGGACGAGGCAACGGGATCAGACCTCGTCACGCAAATCGTTCGCTTGCGCTTTGCTGATGCGCGCGAGGCCTCAGCAAACTTAGCGCAACTTGTGGGGAGTAATGGCGTTGTCAGTCCTGTGCGGTCTAGCAATGCGGTCATTCTTGTTGATACAGCAGACAATATCGCGAGATTGCAGCGGGTGCTTAGTGAACTTGACCGCGATACTACGATCTATCGTACTGTTGCTTTGGAAAACGCGTCGGCACTGGATGTGGCGCGGGTTGTTTCTGGTCTGGCGCAAGAAATTTCAGAGGACCAGGGGGCAGGTCCCGTTAAATTTAGCGTGACGCCGGTTGAGGCGAGCAATTCTCTATTACTCCGTGCGGAACCTGTATTGATGCGCCGGATTGAAAGTGTCATTGCTGAACTCGACAGATTTGGTGAGAATGCCTCTGAATTGTCGGTTGTCTATCTGAACCACGCAGATGCAGAAGAAATGGCACCGCTCCTCGCAGATGTTGCCAATAATGTGACAACCAATGTTGAACGGGGCGCTACAGTACAAAATAATCGGGTTTCGGTTTCCTTCCATAAGCCAACCAACTCTCTCATTATCAATGGCGATGCAGATATTCAAAGAACATTGCAGAATGTTATCGCCAAACTAGATATTCGCCGAGCGCAGGTTTTAGTGGAAGCAATTATAGTCGATATTTCTGACAATTCGGCGCGCGAGTTGGGGATCCAGTATTTCTTAACCGGCGAAAAAATTCCGTTCTCTGCTACAAATTTTACTGGTGCGCCAAATATCTTACCTGCGGCAGGGGCAGCCTTGTTGGAGGGCGGGCGATTTAATGATGTCTTCGAAACATCATCGACGGTTGTTTCCCAGGATGGTGTCGTCACCAATTCACAGACAGAAGGCATTCAGTCACAACTCGCGACTCAAGCGTTGCAATCGCTGATTGGTCTTCAGGGGCTAAGCGTAGGCGGAGGTTTTGATTTTGGGAATGGCAATATTTTTGGCGGTATTTTGTCGGCGCTCAAAAACGACCGGGACTCAAATATACTTTCAACACCTTCAATTGTGACTGTCGACAATCAAACGGCCCGTCTCCAAGTAGGGCAAGAGATTCCGATTACGACGGGCGAAGCAGTGGGAAATGATTTTCAAAATTCTTTCCGGACTGTCGAACGCCAAGAAGTTGGCGTAATCCTAGAGGTAACCCCGCAAATCAATGAAGGGGATTCGGTGACCATGGAATTGGTGCAGGAAATTTCTAGCATTGCGGGGCCAATAATTGCGTCATCAACGGATCTCATTACCAATAAGCGTGAAATTACGACCACAGCATTGGTTGATGACGGTGAGATCTTGGTGATTGGCGGCCTGATCGATGATCAACGCGAACTTGCTGAAGAAAAGATTCCGTTTTTAGGTGACATTCCAGTGATGGGAAATCTGTTTAAACAATCTTCGCGGGAACGACGCCGGCGAAATCTTATGGTCTTTATCCGCCCAACCATCATTCGGGATAAAGAAACAGCGCGCGCCGCGACTGACCGAAAATTCGACTATATTCGCGCGCGGGAAATTTTGAATTCTGGACAACCGGTTTCTGAGATGGAACAGCTCATCAAACGGGTTACTGGTCTAGAAGCGCCCAGTAACGGGTATGGTAGCGTTTCCTCATCAGACCCTGAAACAGACGGTCCGGCACAGCAGGAAAACTAATGAGCGAAGCGGCTGATATTTCAACACCGCGATTGGCTTATGCGTTTGCTAAAGAGCGCGGTGTCTTGGTCCTGGATGGAACAACGGACCCAATTGTCATTGGTGTGCGTGGTGAGCCCGATCCATGGGCATTGATTGAGGCGCGCCGGGCTGTCGGCGCGCAAATTAAAGTCGATACCATGCCAGAAGATGCCTTTGAGAGGCGTTTATCAGAGATCTATTCTGTCGAGGGCATCCGAACAGATGATTTGGATATCGGTGGCGATGAAGCGGATTTAGCGTCGCTCGCCGAAGGGTTGCCGAAAACAGCGGACCTATTAGATAGCGAAAATGATGCGCCTGTTATTCGATTGATCAATGTGTTGATTGCAGAGGCCGTTAAGGTCAAAGCGTCGGACGTTCATATCGAGCCTTATGAGAAAACCCTATCCGTTCGCCTGCGCATTGATGGCGTATTGCGGGAAATTCTATCGCTGCCAGCGAAAATGACGCCAGTGTTAACATCACGGGTAAAGGTGATGGCGCGACTTGATATTGCGGAAAAGCGAATTCCGCAGGACGGGCGTATTTCTATTGCACTGGGTGGTAAGTCCGTGGACGTTCGTGTTTCGACACTGCCAGCACGGTTTGGTGAACGTGTTGTTATGCGAATATTGGACCAAGGTGAAGCGCGTCTTGATCTTGACGGGTTGGGTATGCCTGAAGAGCTGTTGTCGCGGTTCAAACAGTCCCTGAAGCGTCCAAACGGAATCATTCTCGTGACCGGGCCAACGGGATCCGGGAAAACCACGACCCTTTATGGAGCCTTGAGCGTTTTAAACGATCCGAGCTGTAATATTTTGACGGTTGAAGATCCGGTCGAATATGCAATCGAAGGTATTGGGCAAACCCAGATCAATCCGAAAGTCGGCATGACCTTCGCGACCGGGTTACGCGCAATTCTACGCCAAGACCCTGATATCGTCATGGTTGGTGAGATTCGCGATGTGGAGACTGCGGAGATTGCCGTGCAAGCCGCACTGACAGGCCATTTGGTGCTTTCTACCATCCACACGAATTCAGCCGCTGGAGCGATAACGCGTTTGCGTGATATGGGGGTTGAACCGTTCTTACTGTCGTCGACCCTTGCCGCGGTTTTGGCGCAACGTCTGGTGCGTCGTTTATGTCCGACTTGCAAAACGCCCTACACGGCCGACGAAGCGACACGTAAACTTATTGGCGTGCCCAATGACGGTGACCCCGTTACACTTTATAGCGCAAAAGGGTGTGGTCGTTGTAGCCAAACCGGCTATGAGGGCCGCGTTGGTGTTTACGAACTCATCGTTATGGATGAAACGATGAAGCGATTGACCCATGATGATGCGAGCGAAAATCAGCTCTCTGATTATGCATTCAAAAATTTTGATACGCTTGCACAATCTGGATTTAAGCATGCCATTGCGGGCGTGACGTCGATCGAAGAAGTGATGCGGGTCGTGCGCCAGGAGGAGGAGGACAATGCCAGCCTTTGAATATGAGGCATTGGATGTTTCTGGCAAGTCCAAGCGTGGTGTTGTTTCCGCGGATAGTCCGCGCCAGGCGCGAACTGAACTGCGCCGAATAAATTTAGTGCCGGTCAAGATCAATACACCCAGTTCTGATCGAAAAAGCGGTGATTATTTCAACAAATCGCCGCGTATTGGTCCCGCCCAACTTGTAATCTTAACGCGGCAATTGGCGGCCTTGGTAAGTGCATCAACGCCTCTCGAGGAAGCGCTTCATGCTATCGCCATGCAAACTGATAAACCTGGTGCGCGTACAAGGTTACTTGGGGTTCGCGAACGGGTGATGGAGGGCTGGCGGTTTTCCGATGCGTTGGCCGAAGATCCAAAATCATTTCCGTCACTATATCGTGCGGTCATTGCAGCTGGTGAAACCTCTGGCGATCTCTCCGGTGTTTTGGAACGCCTTGCGACCATGCTTGAGAAAAACCGGTCCATGCAAAACAAAGCGGTAGCGTCGTTGATATACCCGGCCGTCTTAGCTGTTGTGGCCGGCGGTGTGGTGACTTCATTGATGATATTTGTGGTGCCAAAAATTATTGAGCAGTTCAATGCGTTTGATGCACAACTTCCCTTTTTGACACGGGTTGTCGTTGGCCTCTCCAATTGGACAGCGAATTATGGCGTTTATGCCGCGCTCGGCATTGTGATCTTCACCGTCGGACTTTGGCGTGCCCTAAAAGAACCGGCATTCAAGCTTGTGTTCGATCGCGGTTTATTACGCCTTCCCGTAATCGGGCGTTTGGCCCGGGCGGTCGATGGTGCGCGTTTTGCCCGGACATTGGCTACGCTCTTTTCTGGCGGTGCTCCATTGCTCGATAGCATCATCGGTGCCCAGCGTACGATTTCCAATGCCCATATCCGTGAGCGCTTAGATTTGACGGTGACCATGGTCGGTGAGGGGGCTTCCATGGCGGCAGGATTAAAGCGGGCCGGCACATTGCCGCCAATGCTCACCCATATGGTGGCGGCAGGCGAACGTGCAGGGGCTCTACCCACGCTTCTCGATAAGGCGGCCATTCAACTAGAAGAAGAATTTGACACCGCGTCAACGGTCGCATTGAGATTGTTGGAACCTGCGATTATTGTCGTTATGGGCGGTGCCGTCGTCGTCATCGTATTGTCAATATTATTGCCAATTCTGCAGCTTAACGCTTTAGTTGCAGGATAGGGGCAGCGATCCAATTGGAGTTCCTATGTCAGCTGAATTAAAGGCCAAACCGAGCCACATCAAACGTAAGCGTCAACGCGGTATCACGCTTGTTGAGCTGTTGGTGGTTCTGGCGATTTTGGCCATGATCTCCGCCATCGTCGTGATCAATGTTCTTCCAGAACGTGACCGAGCCGCAGTTCGAAAAACTCAAATCGATATCGGCATTATTGAAACAGCCCTCGACCAATACCGATTGGATATGTTGAATTATCCGTCAGCAGACCAAGGGCTGGAAGCGTTACAATCATTGCCAGCCGATGAACGTCGCGCCGCAAATTATCGACCAGGGGGATATTTGAAGGGTGCCGCTTTAATCGATCCTTGGGGCAATCCTTACCAATATGACGTGCCTGGGCGGCGTGGTGGTACATTTGATCTGTATTCGTTTGGTGCCGATGGTCAGCCCGGCGGTGAGGACCTTGATGCGGATATTGGAAATTGGATCAACGAATAACATTTAGCGCTCGCCGAAGCGCAGGCTTCACGCTTATTGAATTATTAGTCGTGATGTTAATCGTCGCGATGATCGCGAGTGTTGTCGTGTTGAACATGCCGCCGCCGCGCGATAGTCAAAAAAATCAGGCAGAAGTTTTTGCGGCGCGCCTAAATCTAGCGGCAGAGATGGCGATCATGACTGGCTCTATGATTGGCCTAGAAGTCGACCCATCTGGCTATCGCTACTACCGTTTTGTTGATGGCGCGTGGGCTGCACATGATGATAAACAGTTGCAACCAACGACCTTCGCGGCAGATATGGCTGTTGAGTTTACTGTTACTGATCAATCCCTAAAAAATGAAATGCTTGATATTAAGCGCACTGATGATAAAGACGATACGCCTTCACCGGTTGTGTTCATTGCGCCCACTGGTGAAACGACGCCAATGGCGGCGCAATTTGTCTCGCAGCGGCGCGTTTTGACTGTTGATCTCGATGCAGCTGGCAATGTGACGTTGGCAACACCATGATGAGGACATCAAATCAACGCGGTATCACTTTAATCGAAACCTTAGTAGCGTTAGCCATCATGGGGCTGACAACGGCAGCCACATTGATTTTGGTTGGGCAAAACACGCGGTTTGCCGCGCAGTCTATAGAGCGCACCTATGCGTCAATCGCCGTAGACAATTTAATGATAGAAACTTTGGCGCAACCGGAGCCGATTGAGCGCGAGGTTGAGGAGGGGTCGATCATTCTCGCCGATCGTGAGTTTAATTTCACAAAAACCATCACGGATACAAGTGTTGCCAATGTTATTCGGATCGAGATTGAGATCTCATCCCAATCAGGCCAAGCATTGTCGCGCGCGCAAACTCTTCGGTGGATGCCATGATGCGTAAACAAGCCGGATTTACGCTACCAGAAGTTTTAATCGCCCTTTTGGTTTTTTCTATGATCTCGGCGGCTTGCGTTTATTCTTTGCGCTTAGGCGTCGATTCACGTGATCAACTCGCGGAAACGGATGAAATCATCAAAGAGCTCCAACTCGCGCGACTACTCGTGAAAGAAGACTTTGCGCAGGTCACGAGGCGCGCGGTGCGGGATGAGTTTGGTACTTTAACCCCAACATTCTTTTATGGGGGGCAATCCCCCTTTTTTCGTCGAACCGCAGACGACGAGACGATATTAGTAGCTTTTGTCCGTGACGGATGGATCAATCCGAATGCGAGGGCACCGCGAAGTTCTTTGCAATATGTCGAGTATATTTTGCGTAGTGATACGCTAGTTCGACGGGCGCGGGTCTTTTTGGACGGCGCACGTCAGTCCGAGTTTATTGAAAAGGCCCTGTTTGATGACATATCGCAAGCAGAGATTGAGTTTCTTCTAAGTAGTAATCAACGCGACCTGCAATGGGCAGATGTTTGGCCGGTTAGTAGTGGGCAAGCATCACCACCGAAAGCTATTGCGATCACATTGACGTCAGAATCAGGAGAGACACTTCGACAATTATTTTGGATTGGCGAGGTCGGCAATGCATAAGCTGGAAGAAAACTGCCACGATCGCCAACGCGGCGCTGCTTTGTTGATTGTTCTCCTATTGGTCGCGACCTTATCCTTTGTGGCCCTTTCTGCGACCGAAAAAACATCTGTTTCTGCTGCGCGGGCCTATAATGAACGAGCGCGGTCGGAAAACCTATGGCGGGCGTTTGGTGCCGAAACGCTGGCGGTTGCAGCCATTCGTTCAGCAATGGAAATTGCACCAGAAAAATTGTCGCGTGACGATCCTTGGGTTTTGGAGCCCCTTATCGTTCCCATAGATGATAGCATCATGAAGATTTATTTCGCCGATGCCACAACCTGTTTCAATCTGAACAGCCTATCAGGTGCACAAGGCTTAGGGTCTGAACCGGCAACAAAAAGCGAATTTGTGTTCCTTGTGCGGAATCTCGGGCTCGGTGATTTTGAAGGCCAGCGGATAGCTGATGTGATTACCGATTGGATCGACGAAGATAACAGCCGACAGGTACAAGGGGCAGAAGATAACTACTATACCGCATTACCCTCACCCTACCGCTCCGGCGGGCAATCTATGGCGAGTGTGACGGAGTTACGTGCCCTTAATGGACTTACAAGTGAAATTTATAATGCATTAAGGCCATTTCTTTGCGCGCAAAACCAATCCTCTCCGTCACCTCTAAATGTTAATATGTTGGTCCCAGCCCATGCCCCTTTATTGGCAGCGATATTGGGCGGCAACATTACGCCAAGCCAAGCTGGTGACTTGATTGCTGCGATGCCACCAGGTGGGTATTCAACGGTCGAAGACTTTCTCGCGCCGGCCGTCACGATTGGGGTCGACCCAGCTACGATAGATGCAGGCCGCCTGACGGTAACGTCTCAATATTTAACCGCACGTGCGGAAATTGTTTATGATACTGCGATATTGGAGTTAACCAGCACGGTTGAACTAGGGTCTGAAGGTGCGGTTAGAGTAATAGGACGGCGAATTGGGGCCGAACAGTGAGCGAAACGTTAATATTTCTACTTGGCGAAAAGACCAGCCAACCGGTCCGATGGGGCGCGGTTGGACCTGAGGGTTTGCGCGAAAGTAACGTAATTCAAGATTTTGACGCCCTGGAAACGGTCCGACCCTATCTCAAAAAGGCAGAAATAATTCTTTGTGTCTTGCCGGGCGAACAAGTGGCCATGCGCGCATTACCGTCACCGCCGCGTTCGCCGTCGAAGTTCAAAGCAGCAGCGATGTATCTGCTTGAAGATGACTTAGCAGAATCCCTTGATAAGCTGCACATTGCTGTGACCCGCCGCGACGGGACGGGGGTCGCCTTTGCCGTCAAAAAGTCTGTCATGAGTGAATGGCAAGATGTTTTTGCTGCGGTTGGCATCCAGCCTGACATCGTCGCCGCTGATTTTTCACTTCTCAGTGATCAAAAACAACACAACACCATCATATTCGAAAAAGAGCGGATTATCTGCTCGATTGAAGACAGTGGATTTGCAGCAGCTCGCCCCATGGCCGATAATCTTGTCGCCACACTCGTTTCAAATGAAACGGTTGACGGGATGGCAGCTTATGGGAATGCACAAACAGAACAACATGAGATTCACGGGAAACCTGTGCGCTGGCAGGGTGCTTCTGATGAGGCAACCTTATTCGGGCTCTATGCAAACAGCGCCGCAAAAAATATTACACCAAACTTTCTTCAAGGCGCGTATAAAAAACAATGGGACTGGCGGGCATCCATCGCACCGTGGCGACGTGCTGCCATACTCGCGGCCGCATGCCTCATCGGGTTGATAGGCGTAACCATT
>JAJFGD010000210.1 GCA_021776315.1 Hyphococcus sp.
AACTTCTTTATCGCATTTACAGCCCGGATCTTGTTGCTGCGCAGAAAGATTTTCTTGCGGCGCTTAAGGTTGGAAATGAAACGCGGGTTAACGCATCCGAACAGCGCTTGCGATCGCTCGGCATGCAGCGCAACACGATTGCAGCGCTACGCAGAGGTCAGGCGGTTATGGAACGAACGCCTGTATATGCAGAGGCTGGCGGCGTTGTGCAATCTCTCGAAGCGCGCAATGGCACCTATGTAAAACCTGGCGATCCTGTTTTGCGGTTGCAATCCTATGCGGATGTTTGGGTGGTTGCATCAATCTCTGAGCAAGACTTGCCGCAAATTGCAAGCGGACTGGCGGTAGAGCTGCAATTCCCGAGCGCGCCCGGCGCGATGCGGGAAGGCAAGGTTGATTATGTGTATCCGACCATTGATCCAGATACGCGCACCTCTCGTGTCAGAATTATTGTCAGTAATGAAGACGGTGCATTGAGACCCGGTGCCTACGCTGATGTGCGTTTCAATGTGATGCCTGGTGCGAAGCTCTCCGTTCCAAGCGAAGCCATTCTGCGAGATGGGCGCGGTTCTCATGTGATTATTTCGCTTGGCGAAGGCCGCTTTGAAGCGCGCGCCGTAACACCCGGCGCTTCCTCTGGCCAGCGTACCGAAATTCTCAGCGGCCTAGAGCCTGGAGAGCGGGTCGTGGTGAGTGGACAATTCATGCTCGATTCTGAAGCAAATCTTCGCGAAGGATTTGCCAAACTTTCTGCGCCAACCTTTGGATCTGATACGCCGCTGTCTTCATTGCCGCTTGACGCCGAAGCGCTGGCGCTTTTCGACCACTTTGTTGATGCGGCGTTATACTTTCATGAAGCCTTGCGTGATCGCTATAACATCGATCCGTATTTTCTCGATCCCGCAATAAAAGCGGGCGAGACGTTAAAAGCGCGCTTTCCGGAAACAAGGCTCATTCCGATCATCGATGGCGCGCAAACTGCACTGACACATGCGAAAGAAGCAACAAGCGGCGATGCGCTGAAAGAGCAACTTGCAGCGCTGATGGCGGCCCTTGAACCCTGGCTGACGAATGGCGCGCCCGCCCACTATCGTAATCTCGGTCTCGGTCTTTATCGTGAGGCCGGCTCAAATCGTTTGTGGATTGAAGAAGGAAATGCCGCGCGCAATCCTTATGGCAACGCCGAGGGGAGCTTGATTGATTGGCCTGATCCGATGGCGGGTATGTCGGACGACCAAAATCGTCCCGAATCCGACCTCCATGCCGGGCATCAATAGGGGCAAGGCATGACAAACAGTTCAACAGAAAACCTGGCCGGACGCGACCCGTCACAATCTTTGGTGGCGAAATTGATTGCGTGGTCTGTCAACAATCAATTGATTGTACTGTCGTTGGCGCTCGCCCTGGCGGTCTCGGGTTGGTTCGCCGTGCAGCGCACGCCCCTGGACGCCATTCCAGACCTTACCGATACGCAAATCATTATACGTACCGATTTTCCCGGTCAGTCGCCGCAAATCGTAGAAGACCTCGTTACCTATCCTCTTTCTACCAATTTACTAGGCTTGCCAAAGACAAAAGACGTTCGCGGCGCATCCATGTTCGGGACAAGCTTTGTCTATGTCATTTTCGAAGATGACGTTGATCTTTATTGGGCGCGATCACGCGTGGTCGAAGCGCTGACGCGCCTTGGATCTGAACTTCCGTCTGGGGCCGTGCCGCGCATCGGTCCTGATGCAACTGGTGTTGGCTGGGTCTATCAATATGCTCTGGTTGATAAATCCGGAGGCATGGATTTAGCCGAGCTGCGGTCGCTTCAAGACTGGTTTTTAAAACTTGAACTGGCAGGCGTTGAGGGCGTTGCTGAGGTCGCATCTGTCGGCGGGTTTGTACGCGAATATCAGGTCCTGATCGATCCCAACAGACTGCGCGCCTATGACATTCCGATTTCCCGTCTTGGCGCGGCAATCAAGGCGGCAAGCGGCGAAGTTGGGGGGCGTGTCCTCGAACAGGGTGAGACCGAATATGTAATCCGTTCGTCAGGCTATGTCGAGAACAAGCATGATCTCGAACAAGTGGTTATCTACGCCGAGGATGGAACACCAGTAACGCTTGGCGATATTGCGCGCATAGTGGAAGGCCCAGCGCTGCGCCGCGGCATTGTTGAGTTAGATGGCGAAGGCGAAACCGTCGCGGGCATTGTCATTATGCGTGATGGCGAGAATGCGCTTGATGTCATCAAGCGCGTTGAGGCAAAATTAGCGGCGCTGGAGCGCGGCCTTCCCGACAGCGTCGATATTGTGCCGGTTTATAATCGCGGACCGCTCATTGAAGGCGCTGTGTCCTATCTCGAGCATAAGCTTATTGAGGAAGGGATAGCGGTTGCCATTGTGATTTTCATTTTCCTTCTCCATGTTCGCGCCGCTTTTGTCGCCATCATTACATTGCCGCTTGGTGTTCTCGGTGCCTTTTTGATTATGTCTGCGCAGGGCGTCACCGCAAACATCATGTCGCTCGGCGGAATTGCTATCGCCATCGGCGCGATGGTCGACGCATCAATTGTGATGGTTGAAAATGCCAGTCGAAAGCTGTCGGCGTTGAAAAACCCAACAGATCAAGTGCGCCGGCAAGTGCTTGTCAAAGCTGCACAGGAAGTTGGGCCAGGATTATTTTTCTCGCTGCTTATTATCACGGTGTCTTTCCTTCCGGTTTTCGCACTAACAGGCGAAAGCTATCGATTGTTCTCACCTCTTGCATTCACGAAAACATATGCGATGGGGTTCGCGGCAATTCTTTCGGTGACGCTCGTGCCTGTATTGATGATCCGATTGATGCGTGGGCGCATGGCCTCGGAGGATGAAAACCCGGTTAATCGTTTTTTTGTTGCACTGTACAAACCTGTCATCGACCTCGCTCTTCGATTTAAATGGGTGACTATAGGTATTGCGGCGCTTTTATTGGCTAGTGTTGTTCTGCCCGCTTCGCGGCTTGGCACAGAATTCATGCCGGCGCTTTATGAAGGCGAGCTCTTATACATGCCGACAACACTACCGGGCGCATCTTCGACAAAAATGCGTGAAATTCTCGGTCAAACCAACCGGATCATCAAAACAGTTCCGGAAGTTGAGAGTGTTTTCGGCAAGGCCGGCAGGGCAGACACGGCAACCGATCCCGCACCGCTGACAATGATTGAAAGCTGGATCAGATTGAAACCGAAATCTGAATGGCGCAAGGGAATGACCGCGGAAAAAATTATCGACGACTTAAATTCCCGGTTGCAGATGCCCGGCCTTGTTAATTCCTGGGGTTACCCCATCAAAATCCGTATGGATATGGTCTCAACTGGCGTACGCACGCCGGTTGGTATAAAAGTCACTGGCGACAACTTGCAGGAAATCGAACAGATCGCTCGCAATATAGAGGGCGTCGTCAAAAATGTGCCGGGAACACGTTCCGCATTCGCCGATCGCGTTCTTGGCGGAAAATATCTTGAGATAAAACCTGACCGTGCGGAGCTGGCGCGACGCAACATTGACATGGGCATTTTCCAGGCTGTGGTGCAGACAGCGCTTGGCGGCATGAAGCTCGCCGAAAGCGTTGAAGGGCGGGAACGTTATGACATCATTCTTCGTTATGACCGGCCTTTCCGGGCAACCGGCGATGATTTGGAAAAAAACCTCGTGCCAACACCCTCAGGCGCGCATATTCCGCTGAAGGAGCTTGCAAGCATTACCTATACCGACGGACCGCCGATGATCCGCTCGGAAAATGCACGATTGACGGGATGGGTATTTGTCGATATCGCCGATCGCGATCTTGGCGGGTATGTTGCTGAAGCGCGCGATGTTGTAGCAAACGCGATCAGTCTACCGCCAGGATATGCGATCGAATGGTCCGGGCAATATGAACAGTTTGAGCGCGCCAACAAACGTCTCGCCATCGCTATCCCTGCGGCGGTCGCGCTTATCTTCCTGTTATTGATGCTCCATTTCGGGCGGCTTGATCGTACCCTGATCATCATGCTGTCGCTGCCCTTCGGATTGATTGGCGGAATGTGGGCGATCTGGCTAGCCGGTTACAACCTGTCTGTCGCTGCTGCGGTTGGATTTATTGCGCTTGCGGGTATCGCTGTCGAGACTGCGGTGGTTATGCTTCTTTATATCGACCATCAGGTGCGCGAGGACAAACCGCAAAGCCCCGCGCAACTTTTCAGCGCCGTTTCGGCTGGGGCGGCGTTGCGCGTGCGGCCGAAATTAATGACCGTGACAACAGTAATCGCCGGTCTTGCGCCAATCTTTATCACAGATGGCTTGGGTGCTGATGTGATGCGCCGCATCGCATTACCAATGCTGGGCGGCATGATCTCGACGATGTTGCTAACGCTCATCGTCGTACCGGTTGTTTATTATATCTGGGTCGGGCGCCAACTCGAGACTTTTGCAGCACCTGCTGCCCCGACAAATTCAACAAAAAATATACCACTCAAGGGAGAAATACTATGAACTATGTGAATGCCTTCAACATCACGGGAGTCGCCGCGTTCTCACTACTCGTTGCTGCTTGCGGTCAGGAAGACGAGTACGCTGTCAGCCCCTCCGCAACCAATAAAGTTGAAGAGCCTCAGTCGATGACTAATGACAATCATGACGGTCACGATATGGCCGAAATGAAAGGTGCCGATACCGACCATGGCGCAGGCAAAGTCATTGAAGTCGACGCGGAAGGGCGCCGCATTAAACTTGACCATGACGAACTGACGAATATCGGCATGAATGCCATGACCATGTTTTTCGGTATTGCCGGCGATGTAAACCTTGCGGCGTTTGAGACAGGTGATGACGTACGGTTTATGGTCAAGAAGGGGCGTGATGGTTCTTATCGGATTATGACGATGTGCAATGCAGCGGTGGACGGTGAAGATTGCCTTGCAGCAATGATGGACCATAACGAACGGTAACGGTTGAACGAGAGGGACTAGAAATGATAGGTACGAATATAAAGCAAAGTGCATCTGGAACAAATATCAGCTTAGCAAAAGCATCCTTCCTGATTTTATCGATTTGCGTCGCTGTCGCTTCGAAAGCAGCGGCACATCAAACATTTTTGTTACCTGATACTTTTCAAGCGAAAGTTGGCAGCGGCGTCGATGTTTTTATGAGCAGCGCGCTTGCCTTTCCCAATCTGGAGCATGGGCCTACAGCTGATCGCATAGCGTTCTCAAAAGTCATGGTGGGGAATACTGACCTTCATAATCTAACCTTTAGCGAAGGCGAAAAAGCGCTGACCCTGAACTTTTCGTCCCAAGATAGCGGGCAAGCCATGATCGCTGTGAGCAGCAAGCCGCGAAGTGGCGAAATCTCACCTGAGGATGTCGACGTCTATCTCGAAGAAATTGAAGCGCCCGAAAACATACGCGCCGCTTTTCACGCATTGCCTGACACGACCGCCCTGAATCGTAGCTATAGTAAGCACGCAAAGACATTTATCTGCATCGAAAGTTGTGGTGACGGAAAAACCGCTAAAAAACTGACAGGGCAAAAAATCGAATTTGTTTCGGTTGATCCAACCCAAAAAACTTTCCGTTTACTATATGACGGACAGCCACTCCAAGGAAAATCCGTGACCATCGCCCTGGCCACCGGCGAAACGTCAACAATCGTGACTAATGATGCGGGTGAATTTGAACCTGATGAAACGATCTCTGGCACTGTCATGTTTGCAGCGGTAGTGATTACGCTTCCTGAGACGCCTGACGGTGTCTATCACAGCGATTACGCAACGCTAACGGTCAATCTAGACCAATAAGAAAACCGGTATATCAATGACAATACAAAAATGGATTGTACGTATTCACAAGTGGATTGCGCTTATTGTGGGCTTACAGATCGTCCTTTGGATCGCGGGCGGTTTGGTAATGAGCGCTATTCCGATCGAAATCGTGCGCGGCGAACATAAAATTGAGGAGCGCAGCCCCGTTCTACTAAACACTGAAACTCTGCTTCCTATCGCCAGTGCAGCGGAGAAAATTGGATCGAGCGCTGTTACGTCTGCCAAGCTCGGAGAAATGCTCGGCACACCCGTATGGCGCATTGTCGACGAGAATAGTAAAACTGTAATTGTAGATGCCGAAACTGGAGATATATTGTCTCCATTGAACGAAACTCTGGCGCGGCAAATTGCGGAACATGATTACAATGGTGAAGCTGCTTCCATTTCTGTTAAACAGCTTGATAAGCCGCCAACCGAGTATAACAAACCAGGACCGGTTTGGCGCGTGGGGTTTGATGATCGTGACAAGACGACAATTTATGTCGATCCATCTTTAGGTGAAGTGACAGCTCGCCGCTCGGAAACCTGGCGCTTTTTCGATTTTTTTTGGAAGCTCCACGTTATGGACTATGACGATGGCGCAGATTTTAACCATCCGTTACTCATCACGGCAGCAGGAATGGCCGTATTCGTATCATTATCTGGATTCATTTTGTTGATCATCAAAATGCGACGAAGTTTAATATTGTGGAAGAGTAATCGGAGAAAAGAAATCAAAAAATCTACTAATCAACAGATCGGATAACCCTTTATTGGGCGGTTCTTTCAGTTCGCAAATGTCCGTTATTGGCCCAAAGAGGACGTTTGGCATTCCCGCTAAT
Source organism: Hyphococcus sp. (assembly GCA_021776315.1). Lineage (GTDB taxonomy): Bacteria > Pseudomonadota > Alphaproteobacteria > Caulobacterales > Parvularculaceae > Hyphococcus. The sequence continues at coordinate 6,648 of JAJFGD010000210.1, forward strand.
CAGAGCATCATCTACAGGTTTCGGCGGGCATTTTCGCGCGCAAACATTTCTCGAATTGCTTCACCGTCGGAAGGTTCCTCAGCCAATGTTTCAGGATTCCATTGGTGGCGATCTGTGTCAAAAAAATCACCGCCATAGATATGAATGCCGCCTGTAAATCTAAGGAGCGGATTGGTTACAGAGTGAATAATATCCGCTGGCAAAGTAGCGACATCACCTTCGAACAAACAGTCAGCGCCATACGCTTCAATTCCATCGTGTTTGCGCCGCCAAAGAATGTTGTCTTCCCTCCCGGTGTAGATGCCGATCAACGCCCACATCATGTGATCATGAGGAAGCAAGTTCATTTGCGGCGTCCAGTGGGCGGCAAAAATGGTTAGTGTCGGCGAGCTTAAAAGGACATCGAGACCTGCTTTAGAGGGTGCTCCTAATCCAGTTAAGACGGCGCGATGATCCGCAACCGCACGCGCCAAAACTTCTCTGACTGCTAGCATTGGTTCGCTTTCGCGATGTGCAATGATGCAATCCTCGACAAATCGTTCACGGTCAAATGCTGCGACTTTTGTTTTCTTACGATTAAGGGAAACGGACGCCAATGAAGGCGGAGGCTGTGATGAGGCCATTAGTGCTGCTCCTCCAATCAAAATACCGCGACGCGACAGGATAGCGCCTTTTTGCCCAAATATCATCGCCCACTGTTCCTTTTATTTGTCGAAGGGTTGAGCGTACAAGGCGAGAGCTAGATATCTAGTCAATAATCTGGACCTGTATTGATTTATGAAAACTGTTATTCACGTCGCGCCAACACACAGGATAATTATGAAATCAGAATATGGTCAATTCTGCCCCATCGCATTGGCATCTGAAGTGCTAACACAAAAATGGATGTTACTCATCATTCGTGAGCTGAATGCAGGCAGCACGCGCTTCAACGACATAAGGCGCGGCGTGCCGCGAATTTCAGCGACATTGCTAAAACAACGATTAGGTCAACTTGAAGAAGCTGGCGCGCTTGAGCGACAAAAAGTAGAGGGTGGATCCATTGAAGAATACATTCTTACCGACGCTGGCCGAGAGCTAAAAGCGGTGATCGGCAGTATTGGAGAATGGGGGCAGCGTTGGGCGAGAGATATTGAAAAAGATGACCTCGACCCTGGTTGGTTGGTTTGGGCCATGCATCGTCGAATTGATCTTACTGCGATGCCAAGTGGCCGAACAGTTTTAGAAATAGACTTTATCGATGCGCCGCGTAGTCATCATTTATTCTGGCTGGTTTGCGAGAATGGCAAAGTCGACATTTGTGTTAAGCCACCTGGATTTGAAATTGATCTACGGATAAGCACACGTATCCGTACGCTTGCGGAAGTTTGGCGGGGATTGCGCCCGATAAAAGGAGAAATAACTAAGGGTCGGATTCAGTTAGACGGGCATTCATCGCTTAAAAGGCAGTTTCCCAACTGGTTGATGTATAGTCTGTTCGCCAGAGTCGAACGTCCGTCATGATGAGCTTGAGAGGCTAAAATTTCCAATGTCCGCGTTTGGCCCAAAGCGATCATCTGAACTGCTCGAAGAGTTCAACAATAATCGATCCGAACCCATCGATCTAAAGATCTACCCGGGTTTGGGGCACGCTCTGTTCGATGAATCAGGGTGGTTTTCAGAAGATTACCTATCCCTATTGTCAGTGTGGATGCGTGAAGCTGGCAAAAGTGATTTTGACCAATCCGTTCAAGGCAGTGAGAACCATCAATGACTGATCAAAAAGAAATTATTTCTTCCTCGACGATCACTTGTCCTGATTGCGGTCATCAATCCCTTGACGACATGCCGACTAATGCCTGCCAATTCTTCTATGACTGTAAAGGCTGTGGTACAGTGCTGAGACCAAAAATTGGGTGACTGTTGCGTATATTGTTCGTTTGGCGACGTGAAATGCCCGCCAATTCAGATGGGTGATTGCTGCGATTGAGTGCCCAGGTCGAGTTTTGCTGATTGAAAAACTCGCGCGCGCATTTTTCAAACTTATATTTCTCTTTTTCTGTTATCACTTCAGTCAATTCGTTTCTCATCTTACTGCTGTCTTTTCTGTACCACTGTTACTGTTGGCTGGTGAGTTCCAGAGCGAAGGGCATAGGACGAACAGCCCCCGCCTAATGGCCGGAGTGTTCCCATGCCCTCTGCGTATGTGTTGGCCGGAGCCGTTCCATCGCTTCGGACCCAATGCGTCATGTCGGACTGCGCATCGGTTGGCTGCTACTTGCGGGAACGTCCGTGTCCCCGGCGATCAGGCTTCAGCCTTTCGGACTGCCCTTGGCATTTGATCGCGCACCGTGGTATGCCATTGATGGTCGCGTGCCACCGTCTTACCCGTCCACGCGACTCGATTAGGGCCCCGCGGCAACGGGGCGTTTTTCATGCAACCTTCTCCTGTTCATCTGTTGTGATTGGAAACGCCACCGTGGCGACAGCGTGCAATGCACCGATAGCCTTCAGCGCATCACTAGCGCGAGCCTTCAACAGCGCCCCTTGATATTCAATGTTTTCTGTGGATACGGGCTTGCCCTGCTTGAGATCACGAGCGCACGCACCAAAGTGCATGGGCATCTTGGCGACCACAAAGCTCAGCTCTTGAACAGCATCCTGGGCCTTACCGTATTGCTTGATCAGCTCATGGTGGGAGGCGCTCATTGATTGCCCTCCGTGATGGAGGCAAACGTTGCTTCGTCCATCAGAACCAGCTTGCCAAAATAGCTCTGCACAATGGCGAGATCGCCGCCGTTCAGCAGGCCTTCGAGAAAAATCAGTTCATCATGGGGGAGGGCGTTGTCAGCAGCTTGGATAATTTTGTGTGGTGCGAACACGGCCCGCACAACATCACCAGCGCGAGCGAACCTCAGCCATTTGGAAAGACGCCCACCATTGCGAATACTTGGCATGTTGCTGCCAGGAATTGGTTTCCGTTCGATTTGTAAGCTATTGATCTGCATACAGGGAAATTCACAGTGGTTTCCCCTAAGTCATTGGAATGTCAGAATTGCATCTTGTCTTTTAATCAGTAGGTCGATGGTTCGAACCCATCAGGGCTCACCAATTCGCCAATAATTTCAAAACGTTATAGGCCCTTATTCTGAGGGCATATTTTACACTTTGGTGGGGAACCTCCTGGGGAACCAAATTGACTAGCGTATGTTGAAAACTTTTTTCTGAGGAAGAGGCCCCACTTGGACCGGTTGCACCACGCCGGAGGCGGCGGGGGCGGGCATGTTCAGTATTGTCCAAATGCAAATCGTCGACGATACCTATGGGTAAGGAAATTCCTGCCGTCTTGAGCGCATTGGCGGAAGACGAGAGAGAACGAATACTCAGGCGTGCAGAACAGGGTAGGGCGTCTGCAAAGCGGGCAGGGGTTAGACTGGGGCAAAAGCCGACGCTTACTGTCCTGCCCCCTTATAACTGAACCACAAAACTCGTGATATTCTACGAACTGTGGAGGATATGGGATGGCAAGGAAGCGATATTCAGACGAAGACATCATTAATCTGCTGCGTCAGATAGAACTCAGCTTAGCCTCTGG
>JAJFGD010000022.1 GCA_021776315.1 Hyphococcus sp.
GTCTCTCCGTTGAGGGGATCGCTGAAGAGGGCAATGTCTCGATCAATACTGTACGCACGCAGGTCCGAAAGATTATTGAAAAGACGGGCAGTAAGCGACTACCAGAATTGGTCTCGATGATTTCAAACCTATCACTGCAGCGGTAAACTGCGCGATCGTTTGTGGTGTCGGGTTTACCGCAAAAAACCTATTGCTCTGTTGGCAAAATTGAAATCTCTCTTTGCGGGAACGGGATTTCGATATCGTTCTCTTTCAGAGCAACCCAAATCATCAATAGCAGATCGGCACCGACCCGGTTTTCTCCGTCATCTATGCCGTTCATCCAAAACTCCACGAGAATGTTGATCCCAGAATCACCAAAGCTTTCAATTTCTGCATCTGGGCGTTCCGCAACAGAAACAGCATCGCCGCTCAAAACTTTTGGATGGCTAGCAACGACGTTACGTACAATATCAAACATGGCGACTAAATCGGTCTTGTAGGCGACGGAAAAATTTAGGGAATAGCGTTGTTTTGTATTGTTGTGGGTCCAGTTGGTAAAACTCGTCGTAATGAAAGTTTCATTGGGGACCATGATGTCCTTGCCATCAAAAGTTTCCAGCGTCGCTGAACGCATGGTCAGGTCCCGCAAAACACCAGTGCGACCATCCTCAAGTTCAATATAGTCGCCAATGGTCAATGATCGATCCAGCAATATGATGATGCCTGAAATGAAATTGGCCGCGATTTGTTGTAATCCAAAGCCAAGTCCCACACCAACCGCACCACCAAATACCGCGAGCGTCGTAAAATTGATGCCCATTACTTGCAAAAGCAAAAGGGCAATCAACACGAATAGCCCAATCTCGAAAAGCTTAGAGGCGATTTCACGGGTCCGTGCGTCAAAGTCCGGTCGCGAGCGGATCACCTGTTTGCCGGTTAGATTTGATACGCGGCCAAGCCAAAACAAAAAGGCACCAAAAAACAAAGTCCGTGCGATGGCGTAAAGCGACAAGCGAATATTGCCGACATTGACCGATAAGCTATCGAGATAGGTCGTGACATTATCGAGCCAGCCAAACACCATGAGCAAAGCAACGGGAAGGGCGACCCAATTGGTTAAGATGACAATAAATTTGGTGCGAATGAATTGATTCACAAACCGGAACGCCAAAAAGACGATGCTGAGCCCCAGAGCGACCCGAATGAGCTCAACATGTTGGGTGGTCGATCGACTTACCTCCATAGCCACCGCAAGCACCACAACAAAGATTAGCGGAAAAAGAAGCTTCTTTAGTTTTTCCAAGAAAACCTTGAGATCACCAAATCCTTCCGGCGTTTTCAAAATTGCAGACGGTTTTAATTGAGTCTTTGCTGCAGTGGCCAGAAACGATGCCAAAACAAATGCGACAGCAACGATACCCGCTTGCGTTATGAAGGCGGGGCTGACCACCCAGTCCAGAAAAGTTTGCGGATATTGCTGAAGTTTGGTGATGAGATCATTCATAAAAATGCACTGCCATATTCATCGAGTTGATTGATCGTTGCGTTTGTCATGCCTTCGCGAGCAGCAATCGTGAATTCTGCGCCCGGTTGAAAGGCAAGCGCAATATTAGTCAAAGAGAGATCGACTTTATTCTGCCGCTTGGGTAGCGCTGAAATTTGGTGAAATTTGTTCCGCGCCCACAAGATAATAGGCCTCTTTGCGAACAAATTGCGGAAGGCGTACTTTCGCATCGGTACGACGCGGGAAGGTTGCGCACGCCACTGTCCCTTTGCCCGGTTGACTGGCAAGGGCGAGGATACCCCCTTGTAATTCCATTAGCGATTTTGAAAGGGCGAGCCCGAGGCCGGAGCCATCGCTGCTTTTGGCGAAATGGCTTTCTGCTAGCTCGAAAGGGGCACCGAGTTTTTTCATTTGCGCTCGCTCAATGCCAACGCCGCTATCGGCAACGATGATCGTAACACCGTCAAGATCGGCTTCAACGGTCAGCGTTACTTCGCCGCCTTCTGGCGTAAATTTTACGGCGTTGGATAAAAGGTTTAGCGCAACCTGCTTTACAGCGCGGCCATCGGCCCAAACTGGCGGTGCGTGCCCAACCGAGGTGGTGAGTTTCACGTTCGCATCAGCGGCGCGTTTGGAAACGAGCCTTGTGCATTCACTCAGTGTTTTTTCAAGCTCAATGCGCTTTGGCTCTAGTTTCAACTTGCCAGCTTCAATTTTTGACATATCGAGAATGTCATCGATTAACTCGAGCAAGTGGCGACCGCTGGACAGAATATCGGTGACATATTCTTTGTATTTCGTATCCCCCAAAGGGCCATACAACTCAGACTGCATCACTTCAGAAAATCCGTTAATGGCATTTAATGGTGTGCGCAGCTCATGACTCATATTGGCGAGGAATTCACTTTTGGAACGGCTGGCTTCTTCAGCACGGTATTTTTCGTACTGATATTTCTGCATCGCCTCGGAAAGTTCGCGACGCGACGCTTCCAAATCTTCGACCGTGCGTTCCAATTCGCGTTCTTTTTTCTTTTGGGCGCGGGCGCGGCGTTTAAGGTCGGTGACATTTGTCGAAACGCAAACATAACCGCCCTCGACCGTGCGCCGGCGCGAGACATGGGCCCAACGAGTGCCGGGCAATGGCACTTCTAAATTTTCAACAGCATCTTCGCCATCAAGCGGGCCAAAGAACTCCGCCAACACGTCACCGGCAACACCCGCGCATGTCGAGACTTCATCCAATGTCAGGCCAGGCTTCAATACCTTTGCAGGAATGCGGAAGATTGATGTGAAGCGTTTGTTCCAAATCGCGAGACGTCCATGAGCATCCCACAACACAAAGGCTTCAGGAATGCTTTCAATCGCATCGCGCAATCTTGTTTCAGCGATGGCAGCCCCCGGTGCAATCGCCTTGGCACCAGATAGATCAAAGGCAACACCGGCCCGGTCAAAACGCGTCGCATCCCGTGAGGTGCGCAAATAGACCTTGGACCAAAGGCCACCGGGGTCACGAAACCGAACAACGCCTTCATGTCCGCCAGACGGTTCGCCGGAAAAGATCGCCATAGCCGAGCGTAAATCTTGGGGGTGAACGATTGCAGAAATCTCACGCAGTGTGAAATGGCGGTCGCGTGCGCCCAAACCCAGCGGTTCCAAAAAGGCACGTGAAAACGAAACCAATCGTTTCTCGCTCTGAAAAAACCACGGGGAACAGCGCCCGCCCGTCAGCGCTGTCTTAAAATCGGTGAGTGTCGTTAAGGCGTGCGCGGCTTCAACGGCGGCACGGCTTTGGCGAATGAAGGCTGCCATCAGGGAGACGATGACCAATGTCATCGCGGCTAAGATGACCGCGTAAATCACCCAGGCGCGCGAGCGATCAAACATATCCCGGGCGGGGGCCGCCGCGAGCAAAATTTCACCATTATCAAGAGGGCGCCAGAAAGCGGCAACTTTCCCACCAGCCAGATCTAAGACAATGTCTCCACGGCGATTGATATCCAAGGATCGAATAGCGGCATCGGGAATAGTGACGATGTCGGTGCGACCTTCGGCGGTCAGAATGTCACCGGATGGGGAGAGGTGGTAAAAGGCAACATAGCCAGGTGCACTGTTTCGTTGCAGCGCCTCACGCGCAGGGGCACCGGTCATGATGGCGATATTCATGGAATCGGCCCCATCGCCGACCATACGTTCCAACCGCAATTGCGTCTCGAGCGCGCGGGACGTCACTTTTTCGTTAAGTTCAAATGCCATTAATACGGCCAAGACGACGATAAACGCGCCCGTCAGCAAGGCGAGCCGTTGGGGTGAGAGCGCATCAATGCGCGCCTCTAAGGTCAGCCCGTCGTTATCTTGCTTATTCGCCATGTGCCGCCATGTCGTCCACAGAATTTGTCGCCTGCAGATATTTCTCGGAACTACCTATTTTGCCAAAGCGGCATCGCGCACACCATGCGCGTCCGTTTACCATTTAGAAACTATTCTGTTTCGTTGGTTAATGTCACGTCCGAATCACGATTCGCTGACGCTTGTTTTCCCATAGGGTAGGTGGGGAGGAATGGCACTTACTCGGTTGTTTTGGCAGCGGAAAGGCTCAAGGGTTTTTTGCCCTGTCAGGTTTTTGATGCTTGGAATTCTTACGCCGTCCCGTTAACCAATGGACATGAAGCATTTTTTGAACACCGCTGACTGGTCCCGTGATGCGCTACAGGCAATGATTGACGATGCCCGGGCGATGAAATCCGCCCGTTTTGGCGACGACCTGAAGAACAAGACCGTGGCGTTGTTATTTCTTAACAACTCCTTAAGGACCCGCACCTCCTTCGATGTGGGGGCACAGGAGCTTGGCGGCCATGCGGTGGTGTTATCCCCATCTGGGGGGATGTGGCCCCTCGAATTTGAGGATGGCGTCGTCATGGATGGCGACGCTGAAGAGCATGTGAAGGAGGCCGCGAAGGTCCTGTCGCGTTATTGCGATATGATCGGCATTCGGGCTTTCCCGAAATTCTTGGACTGGCAGGAAGACCGTAAGGACAAGATTCTCAACGCCTTCGCCAAATATGCCGATGTCCCCGTCATCAATATGGAGACCATTACCCATCCCTGTCAGGAAATGGCCCATGTGATGGCCCTGCAAGAGCATTTTGAAAAGGCCGGTCGCGGTGGTTTGGATGGGAAGAAATTTGTCCTGACTTGGACCTATCACCCCAAGCCATTGAACACAGCGGTGGCGAATTCCGCCCTTATGATCGCTGCGAAATTTGGAATGAAGCCAACGCTGCTCTGTCCGACTGAGGATTTTGTGCTCGATGATCGTTATGTGGAGCAAGCCTGCAAAGATGCCGGTGCTAATGGTCATGGGGTGACGATCACCCATGAGATCAAAGAGGCTTATGAGGATGCCGATGTGGTCTATGCGAAAAGTTGGGGTGCGATACCGTTTTTTGGTAATTGGGAACCAGAAAAAGGCATCCGTGATCGCTTCAAAAATTTCATCGTTGATGAAAACAAAATGGCGCTGACCAATGACGCCCTTGTCTCCCACTGCCTACCCATGCGCCGCAATGTGAAAATGACCGACGCGGTTTTCGATAGCCCAAACTGCATCGCCTATGATGAAGCGGAAAATCGATTGCATGTGCAAAAGGCGATCATGAAGGCGTTGGTGGGATGACCAACCAATTCAAATTGATCCATGCTGACATATTGATACAGAGCCATGTAGAATGACCACAACCACTCGCCAGACCATCGTCCAGTTGCTCTCCAATATGAGCGATGGCAAGGAAATCCGCTCCTACCTTCAGCGCTATTCTGAGGTTGATCAGTCACGCTTTGCGATCATCAAAATCGGCGGTGCGATCCTCGCAGAACAGCTAGAGGAGACAGCGAGCGCGCTGGCGTTTTTGCATACGGTTGGTCTGACACCGATTGTTCTCCATGGCGGTGGTGGTCAGTTTGACAAAGCGCTCGCTGAAAAGGGTGTTAAAACATCAAAGATTGATGGTTTGCGGGTCACATCCGCTGAGGCGCTCGATATCGCGCGCGACGTTTTTATCGGTGAGAACATCAAGCTGGTTGAGGCGGTGCGTGCCCAAGGGGTGTCTGCACACTCACTCACTACGGGCGCAATCGAGGCTGATTATCTCGACAAAGAAAAATATGGTTTCGTCGGGGAGCCAACAGGCGTGCGTTTGGGGTTAATTGATTCCATCGTCAAAACTGGTGCCATTCCGATCCTCACCTGCCTTGGTCTCGCGCCCGGTGGGCAGCTGGTGAATATCAATGCGGATTCTGCAACGCGCGCATTGGTCCAATCACTACAACCCATGAAGATTATTTTCCTCGCCGGTGTTGGTGGTCTCCTCGATGAGGCAAATGAGATTATTCACTCGATCAACCTTGCCACCGACTATGACGAGCTGATGTCGCAAGATTGGGTCGAAGGCGGGATGCGGTTGAAGATCAACGAGATCAAACGCCTTCTCGATGATGCGCCATTGTCTTCATCTGTGTCGATCACGACACCGTCGGGATTAGTGCGTGAGTTGTTCACCCATGGCGGTTCCGGCACCTTGATCCGCAAGGGTGAGCGCATTCATCACTTTGGTGCCAAAGCCAAATTGGATGCAAAGCGCGCGACAGCCTTAATCGAAGATGCATTTGCCCGGCCGCTGGTCAAAGGCTGGTGGAAATCGTTTGATATGAGCGCGAGCTATGTTTCTGACAGCTATCGCGCTGGTGCCTTTCTGTCTCGGGTGCCATCACCTGGTGGTGATTTTGATTATCTCGATAAATTTGCCGTGCTTGAAGATGCACGGGGCGAAGGTTTGGCGCGTACCGTTTGGCGCAAATTCGTCAGCGAGCATCCTTCATTCTTTTGGCGTTCGCGTACGGAAAATGGTTTTAATGCCTTTTATGCCAGTGATTGCGATGGTTCCGTAAGAAGGGGACCATGGACCGTATTTTGGAAGGGTGAATCCGATTTTGCCAGGGTTTCAAAAGTGGTAGATTGTATCGTTGCAATGCCGCCAAGTTTTGAGGGTGAAGAATGAGCGAACCGTTTCTCGTCGGTCTGGTTGGGGCCCGTGGTCATACTGGCCGAGAACTGATCCGTCTGATTGCGGGGCATCCGGAATTGATGCTCGCCTATGCGGTTAGTCGCGAAATGGCGGGGCGCCCGGTCACCGACATTGCCCCTGAAGATCAAGATGAATGTATTTTTGAAGCGCTCACAACCGAAGACGTGGCCAAGCGCCGTGCAGATGTTGTTATTCTTGCTCTCCCTGATAATGCTGGTGCGCCATTTGTGGAAGCCATTGAACGTGACGCTCCGCATCGGATCATCATCGATCTTTCAGCGGATTACCGCTTCGACGCGGATTGGGCCTATGGATTGCCGGAATTGCACCGGGGAAAAATCAAAGGGGCAAAGCGCATCGCCAATCCTGGCTGCTACGCAACAGCGATGCAGTTGTCGTTAGCTCCTCTTGTTGAGACGCTTGACGGTGTGCCTGCTGTTTTTGGTGTGTCAGGCTATTCTGGCGCTGGCACGACACCGAGCCCAAAGAATGACACCGACCGTTTAAAAGACAATTTGATGCCGTACAGTCTGGTTGGGCATAAGCATGAACGCGAAGCAACGCGCCATCTCGGCGCACCGATCCGGTTCATGCCCCATGTACACCCGGCATTCCGCGGACTGATTGTTACGACACATGCGCCTTTATCGAAAAAAATTGATGTTGCAGAATTAAAATCACTTTTTGAAAACAAATATGCCGGTGATGCATTGATTTCTTTGACTGAGGCCCCACCTGAGTTAAAGGACGGGTCCAATCACATCGGTGTCATTATTGGCGGCTATGCAGTCAGCGACGACGGCAAGAATGCCGTTATTGTTGCGACAGAAGATAACCTTCTGAAAGGCGCGGCGGTACAAGCGATACAGAATGTGAACTTAGCACTGGGCTTAAAAGAACTGACAGGGATCGAAACATAAAGCATGGCAGCAGCGGGCGAGGGTGAATTTTTAGTTCAGGCGGCGACCTATCTTGGGGCAGCGGCCATCGCGATCCCGGTGTTTCAACGCTTAAAGCTCGGTTCAATCCTTGGTTATCTCGCCGCCGGTGTTGTTGTCGGCCCGTTTGGTCTCAATCTATTGCATCAGGAAGAGGGTGTGTTCCACGTCGCGGAACTTGGCGTCGTTCTTTTCCTCTTTGTTATTGGCCTTGAGCTCTCCATGTCCCGACTATGGTCGATGCGCGCGCAGATTTTTGGATTCGGTGCCGCGCAGATGGCGCTTACCGGGACCGCGATTGCTAGTCTTTTTGTACTTGCCGAAGTGATGCCAGCACCGGCCGCCATTATCGCCGGGCTTTCACTCGCGTTTTCTTCCACAGCCTTTGCGCTGCAGCTGATGAAAGAGCGTGGCGAGTTGAATACGAGCTATGGTCAACGGGCCTTTTCAATTTTGCTGTTTCAGGATTTAGCGGTCATTCCGCTATTGGCGGCAATTCCTTTTGTCGCTGGTGCGGCGAGTGACGCCGCGGGTTGGACAAGCGCCGGTAAAGCCGTCGGTGTTATTGTGGCGTTGGTGCTGATCGGGCGCTTTGCCCTCGATAAGGTTTTCCGGTTGGTCGCGAGTGCGGGGTCCCGTGAAGCCTTTGCAGCGATGGCGTTGTTTATTGTCGCTATCACCTCTTTGGCGGTGTCCTGGGCTGGACTATCAATGGCGCTTGGAGCCTTCCTCGCGGGTGCGCTTTTGGCAGAGTCGTCTTATCGCCATCAGATTGAAACGGACATCGAACCGTTTCGTGGTCTGCTTCTTGGATTGTTCTTCATTTCGATTGGGATGCGTCTCGACCTCAGTGTGATTGCGAATTCTTGGTGGATTGTGCTCGGCGGTGCTATTGGTTTGGTGATCGTAAAATCGGTTTTGATTTTTGTGGTTACGCGGATCAGTAAGGTTGAAACCGGTGATGCCGTCAAAATTTCGGCGGTGTTATCCCAAGGTGGGGAGTTTGCCTTCGTGGTGATTAGTCTCGGCGTTTCAGCATTGCTCTTTACGAATGCCCAAGCAACATTGCTGTCAGCGATTGTGACCATTTCAATGGTGATGACACCGGTACTATTGATTGCTGCGTCGCGATTTATGTCGCAACCGCAAGAAGAGAGTGATGACGACCTGGCGCGCCCACAAAACAGTCATGATCATGTGATCGTTGCTGGCTTTGGTCGGATGGGGCAGATCATTTCGCAAGTTCTGCAAAATTCGGGCGTGCAAGTCACAGCCATTGATCGCAATCCAGCACACATTCGAAACGCGGAGCGGTTTGGGTTTAAGGTTTATTATGGTGACGGTGCGCGCCTGGATATTTTGTTGACGGCGGGTGCGGAGAATGCCCGTGCAGTCATCTTATGTATGGATGACAGAATTGCCGTTAATCACGCGGTTCAGGTTTTGCGAGAGCGCTTGCCCAATCTTACAATTTTGGCGGTGGCCCATGACCGATTGCATGAAATTGATCTTCAGCCATTGGGTGCAGACGTTGTTGTCCGCGAAACCCTGGAATCAAGTTTGCTCATTGCTCGTGAGACGTTAGAGCGTATTGGTTTTGATGATCCAACAATCGACGATTTTGTCGAACAGTTTCGAAAAGTTGACCGCGAACGCTTACTGGCACAGCGCGACTATGGTCCGGAAGCTGGTAAAGAGTTTCTGCACTCGCGCTATCAACCGTCGCAAAAACAATCTTAATAATTTGTCGCGCCAACCGCGTCGTAAATATCTTTGATCAATGGTGCGGTTGCAGCCAGTGATGGGCGCCCGCGGGTCAAACCCGTGCGTACGATGACCATTTTCTTCGATGGTACGATGAAAACAAACTGACCCTCATGACCTGACATGAAATAAACCTCTATCGGCAGTCCGGGGAGCGAACGGGTTCGGCCATTGTCGCCGTCTCGATTTAGCCAAAAGTGAGCACCATATTGTCCGTCCGACGCCATAGCCGGCGTGCTGACATATTCAGACCAATCTTCAGGCAAGATTCGTTGCCCATCCCATCGGCCATTTTGCAAATAGAGTTGTCCGAGCCGCGCCCAATCCCTTGCGGTGGCATAAATATAAGACGAACCGATAAAATTCCCGGCCGCATCTGGCTCCATAATGACGCTGGTCGCGCCAATAGGATCGAATATCTCGTCGCGTGCAAAGGCGTGATAATCAACACCACCCTTTGACAACTCCTGGCGCAATAATCCGGAGATTAAATTCGTTGTCCCGCTGGAATAAGACCAGCTCCGCCCCGGTAAATCAGCGACGCGCGACTTTGCAGGAATTGCGCTCGCGTCAGACATTTCAAATAACATCCGATTCACATCGGATCGTGGGTTGGTGTAATCTTCTTTGAATAGAAGCCCGCTCTGCATTTGCAACAAATCATGCCAGGTGATCATTGATCGCGTGGGATCTTTTGTCCAGTTGGTTACAGGCGCGCGATCCTCAATATTGATCAATCCACGTCGCACAGCCGCGCCTATTAGAGTGGCTGTTATACTCTTGGCCATCGACCAAGATAAAAATGGCGTATTCTGATCAAACCCATCAGCATAGGTTTCCGCTATCAACTTGCCATCGACTGTCACGAGAACTGCGCGGTGCTGGGAGTCATTATCTTCAAACGCCATTGCCAATGCAGTATTGAGAGCTTGGTAATTTACCTGAACCAACTGTTCAGATGAGGTCTCGGTTGCCATAGGCCAAGGATCGCTCGCAAACGCCGGTCCGGGAGCAGGTAAAGGATGCAATCGGCCTCCGTTCGCCAAAGTACAGCCATAGCCATCACGGTAGATAGCTTTGATGCGACCAAATCCGAGCGGGCCGGCAGCTTTCACCGTTTTGGTTTTTTCGTCGGCGGAAACTGAGATTTGGGCCATCAACGGATCGATGCCGTCAAATTCATTTGAAATAACAGCATTCGCGCTTCGTCCTGCGAGGAAGATTTCTGAGCACGCGATTTTCGCCTTATATCCGGCCCCGATACGCGCCATTCGATCTGCCTGCACACCGGCGACGATGACAATGACAGCGCCGACGACACCAAACACAGCCATAATCCAATGATGGATCTTCCAAGCGCTCACAGTTTTTCCCTTTTATTCGTGATCAAGGTTGATCACAGGATCGCGTGAAAATCAAAAAATTGAGCAGTTTGCGTTGGGTTTTAGACCAGTCAAATTGAGCGTGCTCAAATTGGCTTGTGCCTTTGAGGGGCAATGAACCTTTGAAAGCGTGCAGGTTGTGGACGCTGGGTTGCTTTTGCGCTAGTCGAAGGTCAGATTCCTGGAGGTCTTTATCCGATGAAAAAAATCTATCCCGACGCGAAAGCCGCGCTAGACGGGCTCACATTCGATGGCATGACTGTCATGTCTGGTGGATTTGGCCTGTGCGGTATTGCGGAAAACTTGATAGCGGCATTGCGCGACAGTGGCGCGAAAAATCTGACCGTGATTTCGAACAATGCCGGTGTTGACGATTTTGGCTTGGGTTTGCTTTTGCAAACGCGCCAGATCAAGAAAATGATTTCTTCCTATGTGGGTGAAAACAAAGAGTTCGAACGTCAGTATCTTTCCGGTGAATTAGAGCTTGAATTCAATCCTCAAGGCACGCTCGCTGAACGTTGTCGGGCAGGTGGTGCGGGTATTCCAGGGTTTTATACTAAGACGGGCGTTGGGACCGTTATCGCCGAAGGCAAGGAACACAAAGAGTTCAATGGTGAGACTTATATAATGGAAACGGGTCTTATTTCTGATCTCTCCATCGTCAAAGCCTGGAAAGCCGACGAACAAGGTAATCTTATATTTCGAAAAACAGCTCGGAACTTTAATCCGATGATGGCAAGCGCTGGAAAATTCACCGTAGCTGAGGTCGAAGAGATTGTTCCCCTTGGCAGTATGGATCCTGATTGCATTCATACACCGGGAATTTATGTGCAACGGATCATTAAAGGTGAGCACGAAAAACGGATCGAACAACGTACCATTCGCGAACGGGAGAGCGCATAATGCCTTGGGATCGCAACGACATGGCGCGTCGCGCCGCGCAAGAATTAGAAGATGGGTTTTATGTCAATCTTGGTATTGGCATACCCACATTGGTCGCGAACTATATTGGTGATGATATCGACGTCACCTTGCAATCAGAAAATGGCATGCTCGGCATGGGGCCGTTTCCTTATGATGACGAAGTTGATCCGGATCTGATTAATGCTGGAAAGCAGACTATTACTGAGCTTCGCCGCACATCATATTTTTCATCAGCAGATTCCTTTGCCATGATCCGAGGTGGCCATATCGACCTTTCTGTACTCGGTGCCATGGAGGTTTCCGAAAATGGTGACCTCGCGAATTGGATGATCCCAGGCAAAATGGTCAAAGGTATGGGCGGTGCCATGGATTTGGTGGCTGGCGTCAAACGGGTGGTCGTGGTTATGGATCACGCATCAAAATCCGGTGCACCGAAGCTTTTACATGAATGCTCATTGCCCCTTACCGGTCGTGCGGTTGTTGATATGGTTATCACCAATTTGGGCGTCTTCACGATTAAAGCAGGCAAGGGCATGACGTTGATCGAAATTGCCCCGGATGTGTCGATTGATGAAATTAATGCATCAACGCAAGCGACATTCGAAGTCGCCGTTTAACTGGCTTCCATCATTGCCAAGGGCGACATTTCTTTTTTGTGGTCGCTCGTGTGCACGATACAACTCAATAGATGATCCAGCGCTTTTTGATCGCCGCTCATGGTCATGCGCGATGTGGCTTCTTCAAGTGTGAATTCATGACGGAACGATTTCATAATTGTTGTCACGTCTGTTGAAAGTGTCGCGACCGCTGGTGTATCGGCACCGCGCCGGCATGTCATGGCACCGTTCATGTTGTAAAGCGTATATGGGAAGTCATCGATCATGACATGCGCGACGTAATTATGTTCCGACTCTGGGCAAAAATTTGCAAATAGCTCAATCGCCAACGCTACAGAATCTGGCTGGAGATCGTCTGAGTAAATGCATTCGCGCGCCGGTGAGGGGTCCGTATTTTCCATGAAGTAATGAATGGACCACTTCATCATCATGCGAATGGCCGGGCGCAATCCTTCGCCGATTTCCGTTAGCCTATAGCTACCACGGTTTTCGCCGGATGCCGGACCTTTTACCAATCCAGCCTCTTCCAACTCTTTCAGTCGTTTTGACAAAAGATTGGCACCGATACCCGGCAGACCAGCTTGCAGGTCGCCAAAGCGTTGCGGGCCCAAAAAGAGGTCTCGCAGGATCAAAAGGGTCCAGCGTTCGCCAAGAAGGTCGAGGGCATGGGCCAAAATGCAGTCCTGATTGTATGTCCGGCCCATGGTTTTCCTACCGATTCCCATTTTATCCATCCAGTCTACTACAGCTGTCATCGAAACTTACTATGTGAAAAATACGAACAAATTGTATTGAAAGTAGTTGACACTTTAAAAACATATAGTAAATTATGCCATATAGTCAATTAGTGCTATAGAATTTACTTAGTCCCTGATGCAAACAGATAAATGGAGCTTTCCGATGACCAAATCCCTTCTTACCGGTGCGATTGCCAGTACTTTTGCCCTTCTTGCCATGCCTGCAAACGCCGCTGACTGGGGCGAAAAAATGCAGCTTTGTGCAGACGCAGCGGCACAAACCCAAGGAATTGCGAGCGATGCGGAATATGATGTGAAATTCGTGGACGGTAGCGCACGCCGTCTCACTATTGAGATCGTACCGGCCGCTGGTGGCGATCCAGTTGTTGCCGAGTGCAAAATTTCGCGCGGCAAAATCAAGGATGTAGAGCTTCAGGCCTAAAAAACGACCCCTGAATACTCCCGAAACTTAAGCGTCCGCCTCGGCGGGCGTTTTTTTATTCTGCTAATGATTGATAAGCAGCGCGCGCCATACGTTCGCCGGTAATAAACTGCCATGCCCATTCATCGTTCAAATCTGCAAGTGGGTCTGCAGCAACAACAGCATCCTCATCCAACCCTTGGTCGATAAGTGCCTGAATGCGGCTGCGGATGTCGATCAAAACAGCAATAGACGCGTTAATGTCCGCTTTTTTCGACAATGGACCATGGCCAGGAATGACGTTCGTCTCGTCGTCGATCATGGCGGCGGTTGTTTCCAGGGCATCAATATAGCCATCAATCGTCCCACCACTTCCAATATCGATATATGGGTATCGGCCTGAGAAAAAGACATCTCCCATATGTACGACATTTGCGTTCCGAAACATGACGATCGCATCACCGTCAGTATGGGCGTTGGCTGGGTGGAAGACGTGGATTGCCTCGCCATTCCGGTGGAAAGTGGCGCTTTCAGAAAAAGTAATGACCGGTAGTGCACCGGCTGATGTTTGATCGTTAGCAGCTAGGCGACCCCGGACATTATCATGCGCGACGATATAAGCACCGCTATCGCCAAATGCTTCATTGCCACCAGTATGATCGCCGTGATGGTGCGTATTCAAAACAAATTCAACGGGTTTGTCTGTCACAGTCTTAATCGCTGCGACAATTTTCTCGCTGAGCGGCGCAAATTGATCATCGATTAGGAAGGCACCGTCGTCGCCAACGGAAAGTCCCATATTTCCGCCAGCCCCTTCCAACATATAGATCCCATCGCTGACCTCACTGACATTGATCTCGACAGCCGAAAAATCCCGCTGGGCACATGCTGGTGCAACGCTTAGGTAAATGGCAATGATGGTTGTGCTAAAAACTCGAAACATGGATGGGCTCCCATTGAATGATGCTTCCGATTTCTAACAGGCATGGGCGCAAATGCGAAGTCCTCTGTCGGGGGTTCGCCGATGCGGCGACCACAGGTCATGTTGCGGTGCAATCAGCTCCGGGCTAAGGACGCCTGGATAATGGAGTAAATAAGATGGCCTGGACACCTGAAAGCTGGCGAGACAAACCAGCGAAGCATATTCCTGCGGATTATCCGGACCCGGCGGCGGTCAAATCCGTGGAATCTGAACTCGCTGGCTATCCACCCCTGGTTTTTGCCGGTGAAGTCCGCACCTTGCGTGGATCTCTAGCTGAGGTAGCGCGCGGGAACGCCTTTTTATTGCAGGGCGGGGATTGCGCAGAAAGCTTCAAGGAATTTCACCCGAACAATATCCGCGATACTTTCCGAGTTTTGCTGCAGATGGCTGTCGCGCTGACATTCGGGGCGGCAACGCCAGTCATCAAAGTTGGGCGCATTGCGGGTCAATTCGCCAAACCGCGAAGTGCGCCCATTGAAACCAAAGATGGCATCACTTTACCGAGTTATCGCGGTGACAACATCAATGGAATGGAATTTGAAAAGGGTGTACGGATCCCCGACCCTCAGAGATTATTGAAAGCTTATGGTCAAGCCGCTGCGACGCTGAATTTGATCCGCGCATTTGCAAATGGTGGGTACGCGGACTTACGTAACGTGCATCGGTGGAATCTAGAATTTGTTCAGGGCAACAAACAAGAAGACCGCTACCGTGCATTGGCCGACAGAATTTCAGAGGCCATGAGCTTTATGGAAGCATGTGGAGTCGATGGTTCCGAAGTGAGAGCTGTGCGCGAGGTCGATTTTTATACAAGCCATGAAGCGTTATTGCTCGGTTATGAGGAAGCGATGACACGCGTCGATTCAACCACCGGTGCTTGGTATGACACGTCGGCACATATGGTTTGGATTGGTGATCGCACCAGGCAACTTGACGGCGCTCACGTAGAATTTTGTCGCGGCATCGAAAATCCGATCGGCATGAAATGCGGACCAAGCCTTGATGCTGACGAGTTATTGCGCCTGATTGACACTATTGATCCAAAAAACGAAGCTGGCCGGATTGTTTTGATTGCTCGGTTTGGGGCTGAAAATGCCGCCAAAGGACTGCCGCCTTTGGTTCGCCGAATTCAAGCTGAAGGCCGAAACGTTGTTTGGTCCTGTGACCCGATGCATGGAAATACGATCAAAACGGATGGTGGCTTTAAAACCCGCCGTTTTGATGCGGTGTTAGCAGAGGTCGGAACGTTTTTTGATGTTTGTCGGGCAGAAGGGGCATATCCTGGTGGCGTGCACTTCGAGATGACAGGGCAAAATGTGACTGAATGCCTAGGTGGTTCTCAGGAAATTTCTGAGGCAGACCTGTCTTCTCGCTACCACACCCATTGCGATCCGCGGCTAAATGCTAGCCAGGCATTGGAATTGGCGTTCATTTTGGCGGACCGCTTTAAGGAAACGCGCTAGCCAGATCTTAGCATTGTGCGGTAACAGGCTGAAATAGCAGGTAATATTGTTTGAACTGCTTAACATCACAAGAGATTTTCCAATTTGCGCATAGGGATGTAAGGTGACCTTCTGTCGTGGGGTAATTTACTCGTTCGGGGCTGGCGAGGGAGCGGTGTGTTGTTAAATTGCGTAAGAATTGGCGTCGCAGGGGCTGGCGTCTTTGGTGGGTATCATGCGGCGAAATACGCATCCCATACGTCCTCAGAATTAGTCGCAATTTTTGATCCAGATGGGGCACGGGCCCAATCTCTTGCGGAAAAGTACAATGCCACGGCCTTTGGTGATCTCGATGAATTTTTGCAGCATGTCGATGCTGTTATCGTGACGACCCCTGCAACAGTACATTTTGATGTGGCTGGGCCGGCCTTACGAGCTGGGCGCCATGTTTTTATTGAAAAACCGATTACGCTCGAAGCTGCGCAGGCAGACGAATTGATCGGCTCTGCAAATGCCCAAGATCTTGTTTTGCAGGTTGGACATCAAGAGCGTTACGTATTTGACGCGGTCGGCTTGCTGGCGCGCGGTAAGGTGCCAAATAAAATTGACTGTGTACGCTGTGGACCGCCAAGCGGTCGATGCGAGGATGTTTCCGTCGTTTTTGATTTGATGGTGCACGATATCGATCTTGTTCGGGAACTAACGGGAGCGGATATTCAACACGTCACGGCGGACGGTACTGCCAGCGAAGTCAGTGCCGAAATGGTGCTGGAAAATGGTGCGATCGTTTCGATGAAGGCAAGTCGACAAGCAGACCGACGTGAACGTCGCATGTCATTGGTTTATGACGATGGCATTATCGAATTTGATTTCGTCAATCGAACTTTGAAGAACTCCACGCCGGCTGTTCTTGGGGAGGTGTTTGATCTCGACAATGCACCGCTAGCGCTGCGTGACCCGTTGGAGTTTGGGGCACATGCTTTCCTGCAGGCCATTCAAGAAGGGGGTAAACCTCTGATTTCTGGTGAGGCTGGCCGCGACGCAATTTCATGGGCTGTTCGAATTGAAGAGGCCGCGGGGATTTTGCCAAATGCATCTCGAGCGCCGGAAAGGATGACGGCATGAACGGTGTTGCAAACCTTTCTCTAGCAGCGGATTCCCGTGTCGGAAATATCGCCTTTGTGGACTTAAAGGCGCAGCAACGACGTATTCGCGACGGCGTAGAAAAGCGCTTGATGGCGGTGCTCGATCACGGTCGTTATATTGCAGGACCGGAAATTACGGAGCTGGAAGAAAAACTAGCAGCGCGTACTGGTGCGAAAGCAGCAGTTGCGTGCGCAAGCGGTACAGCCGCCTTGATTATTCCGTTGCTGGCGCGTGGCATTGGGCCAGGCGATGCCGTTTTTGCCCCTGCCTTCACCTATAATGCGACCGCTAATGCAATTTTATTGTCTGGCGCTACACCGGTCTTTGTCGATATTGATCCGACGACATTTAATATCGATCCTGCAGACCTAGAGCGGCGCATCGAGCAAGTGCGAGAGCAGGGTACGTTAACACCACGCGCGGTTGTGCCGGTAGACTTGTTTGGTTCGCCAGCGGATTATCGTGCGCTGATGAAGATTGCTGGTCGCGAAGAATTGTTTGTTTTGGCTGATGGCGCACAAAGTTTTGGTGGAAGTTTGGATAATCGCTGGGTTGGCGATTTGGCACCCGTTACGGCTACAAGTTTTTTTCCAGGTAAAGCACTTGGTGCTTATGGTGATGCGGGCGCAATTTTATCCCAAAACGAAGACGATCGAGAATGTTGGGAGTCAATTCGCTGGCACGGTACAGACGAAGCTAGAAAAAACTCTATCCGGGTCGGATTTAATGCGCGCATGGATAGCTTTCAGGCGGCGGTGCTGCTGGAAAAAATGGCTATCTTTGACGAGGAATTGGCGGCGCGGCACAGGGTGGCTGAGGTTTATAATGAACGCCTTTCCAGTATAGCAAAGCCACAGGCCCATGTGGATGGCGCTTTGTCCGGCTATGGTTATTACGCTATGCGTATTGAGAATCGGGACCATGTTGTGAATACGGTCAAAGAGATGGGTGTTCCAACGGCAGTCTATTATTCAACACCATTGCACCAAATGCAGGCGTTTGAGGCCTATGCGCCTGAAGGTGGCTTACCTGTTACTGAGCAGGTTTCGGCAGATATTTTGTCTTTGCCTATGCATCCCTATTTAACCCCGGACCAGGTTGATTATATTTGTGATGCAGTTGAAGCGGCCTCGCGAAAATAAGCATCCGGCCGTAACAGGCAAAATATGACCACGAACCATTTGTCCATCGCGATTGCGCAAATTGCGCCAATTGTCGGTGATATTGAAGGCAATATTGAGCGCATTCGCCAAGGCCGCGCTGCGGCGGCGGTTGGTGGGGCTGATCTCGTTGTCTTTTGTGAGCTGGTTGTCTCAGGCTATCCGCCAGAAGACCTTGTGCAAAAACCGGGATTTCAACGGGCCTGTCGCGACGCGGTTGAAACATTGGCGGCGGAGACTGGTGACGGCGGCCCTGCCATCATCATTGGCGCACCTTGGGTTGAAGAAGGCTCATTGTACAATGGTGTTTTTCTGCTTGATGCAGGAAAAATTGCGGCGGTTCGGTACAAGGTTCGTTTGCCAAATTATGGGGTGTTCGATGAACCGCGACGATTTACGCCAGGCCCCGCCTTTCCTGAGCCAACGCATTTCCGAGGCGTGAAACTTGGATTGATGGTTTGTGAGGATATGTGGTTGCCTGGGGCAGGTGAAGCTTTGCGCGATGCGGGTGCAGAAATCCTGATTGTACCCCACGGGTCACCATTCCGAGAAACCGCCAATGCGGAGCGTACAGATGCTGCACGCGAACGCTCAATGGCGACAGGATTACCCATAATTTTTGTCAATCAGCTCGCTGGTCAAGACGAGATTCTATTCGAAGGCGCTAGTTTTATCATGAATTCTGATGGCAAGGTTTTGTACCGTGCGCCTCAGTTTCTTGATGGCGTTTTTCACACAGATTGGGAAAAGCAAAACGGTCATTGGGTGTGTATGGATGGGCCAAGCCATGATTGGGCTGACGGACCAGAATTGACTTATCGTGCGGTCACCATGGCGGTGCGCGACTATGTTGAGAAGAACCGTTTTAAAGGGGTTGTAATAGGGCTTTCTGGCGGGGTTGATTCTGCATTAACCGCGGCCATTGCCGTCGATGCTCTAGGTGCAGATCGCGTGCATTGTGTGATGATGCCATCGCGATACACATCCGAAGAAAGTCTCGCCGATGCCGAAGCTTGCGCTAACAGTCTTGGCGTTTCCTATCGGTCTATAAGTATCGAACCTGGTGTCGCAGCTTTTGATGAGATGATGGCACCAGCGTTTCACAATCTTGAAAGTGATACGACTGAAGAAAATATTCAATCACGTTTGCGCGGTGTGATTTTGATGGCGCTCTCCAATAAGTTTGGGGATATGGTGCTGACGACGGGCAACAAGTCGGAAATGTCTGTCGGCTACGCAACACTTTATGGCGACATGAATGGCGGCTACAATCCGCTAAAAGACATTTATAAAACTCAGGTGTTTTCGCTTTGCCGTTGGCGTAATGACCACCATGCGCTGGATCTAAAAGGGCCAAAGGGACCGGTTATTCCTGACCGGATCATTACGAAGCCACCCTCGGCAGAGCTTCGTGAAGACCAAAAGGATGAGGATAGCTTGCCGCCATATGAGCAACTAGATGAAATTTTAGAATGTCTTGTAGAGCGCGAAATGTCTGTGGGTGAAATAGCAGCTCGCGGGTTTGATGAGGGCGTGGTTCGGCGCATGGAGCATTTGCTCTATGTCGCAGAATATAAGCGCCGCCAAGCGCCGCCTGGCCCTAAAGTGACTGCGGTCAATTTTGGACGAGACCGACGATACCCTATCACGAATGGCTGGCGGGACCGTTAAAAAATGGATGTTTGACCCTGCACCGGCAAACGGCTAATTCCTCGCCTCTCAGAAAAATAAGAAGCCCTATGACCGTTACTGTTAGATTTGCGCCGTCACCGACCGGCAAACTCCATGTTGGCAATGTGCGCGCCGCGCTCTGGAATTGGCTGCTCGCCCGAAAAATGGGCGGCAAATTTGTTCTGCGGATCGACGATACTGACCTGGAACGATCGACCAAAGCTTATGAAGAGGCGATCAAAGCTGACCTCCAATGGTTGGGCCTCAATTTTGATGAAACGACCAACCAGTCAAAGCGATTTGCTCAATACGACGTTGCCCGAGACACATTGATCGCCGCCGGCCTATTATACCCTTGTTATGAAACTGGCGAAGAGTTGGACCGAAAACGCAAATTGCAACGTGCGCGTAGCTTGCCACCCGTCTATGACCGAGCTGCGTTAGCGCTTTCTGATGATGATCGAAAAGCGCTTGAGGCAGACGGTCGAAAACCACATTGGCGATTTAAGCTTTCCCAAAAACCCGTGACATGGACGGATTTGATACGAGGGGAGACAACTGTCGATACCGCGAGCGTTTCAGACCCGGTATTGATCCGCGAAGACGGAATGTATTTGTACACGTTACCAAGCTGTGTTGACGATATAGACCTTGGCATTAGCCATGTGATGCGCGGCGAAGACCACGTAACCAACACAGGCGTGCAGATTGAAATATTCAAAGCTCTAAATGGTGAGCCGCCACAGTTTGCACATCACTCGCTGTTGGTGGGTGCTGATGGGCAAGGCCTGTCAAAACGTCTTGGCTCACTGTCAATTGAAGCGATGCGTGATGACGGTTTAGAGCCAGGGGCGATAACGAGTTTACTCGCGAAACTCGGCACCGCGGATCCGGTTGTACCTATTCGCAGCTTACAAACCCTCGCGCAAGAATTTGATTTCGGCCGCGTTGGTCGCGCGCCTGCGCGTTTTGACAGTAATGAACTTGAAGCGCTGAATGCCAAACTGTTGCATGATACACCTTATAGTGATGTTGCTGCGAGACTGGAGTCGTATGGGGTAAGCGAACCTATATGGCAGGCGATTGCGGGCAACATTACGCGCCTTGCCGATGTGCAAGATTGGATGAATGTAATCGAAGGCGAAATCGATCCAGTGATTGAGGATGCAGCAATGCTGACGGAAGCGTCAGCTTTGGTGCCGGACCAACTCGATGAAAATAGTTGGAGCGCGTTTACAGATGAGATCAAAGAACGCACGGGCGCAAAAGGGAAGAATCTTTTTATGCCTTTGCGTCTGGCTTTGACAGGGCAAGCCCGTGGGCCGGAAATGGCGGTCATGTTGCCTTTGATCGGCGCAGCAAAAGCACGTGCGCGACTTAAAGGTGTTCGGGCTTAGATTAGGCCTTAGCGCGAAGCATCTGCGATTCAACGGCCGGGAAAATCTGGTCGACTGAATCGACGAAGACCAAATCGGTCAACAGGTTTTTATCGGCAAATCCCTCGGCGACAATATGCTCGAACAATTGTTTGAGCGGTGCCCAAAATCCATTTAGGTTTAAAACAACAATGGGTTTGCGATGAAGCGACAGTCGCGCCCAGGATAGAACTTCAATCAATTCTTCAAGCGTTCCAATTCCGCCTGGCAATGTCAAAATAGCGTCGGATTCTTCGAACATCAGCATTTTGCGCTCATGCATCGTGTCGACAACTTTATGGTCGACCCCGTCGAGAATGCCTTCAAGTTCCACCAGAAATTCAGGGATGACGCCAAAAACGGGACCGCCAGCGTCACGTGCCGCACCGGCCGTAGCGCCCATCAGGCCGAGTTTTCCGCCACCATAGACGATCCGACAGTTGCGTTTTGCGGCCTCTTTACCGACCGCAATAGCCGCCTCCTTGAAGATTGGGCTATTTCCAGGGCGGGATCCGCAATAAACACATAATGATTTCATAGTCTTACACGCAATAGATGAATGGGTAGGCATTGTACGCAGATTTACTTAAGGATAAAGTAATTAAAATTGAATGCGTTTATTTTTAGGCGGGAGCTCGTCGTGCGTGTAATCATTATTGTCTTGTTACTGATTGTGTTGGGGTTCATCGGCTGGAAGGCGGCTGAACGGTTTAAGCTCATCGAAACGCCGGAAGCGGAAGTGTCTACTCCGGTCGAGGATCCAACAGATGATGCCGACGACCCATCAGAAGAGATGGCACCAGCATTACCTAGCTTTGATATTGTGCGGGTCGATCGCACCGGATATGCGGTTATTGCTGGGCGTGCAAAGCCAGGCTCCGACGTCACCATTTATGCCAATGACGAGGAATTAGCGACTGCTCTGGCTGAGGGTGATGGAAGTTGGGTGATTGCGACCGATACACCATTGGATTCTGGTCCTGTTGAATTAAGTCTTTCAATGACGACAGAAGATGGGCTGACGATTAGATCAGAAGAGACGATCCTGATTTATGTGCCGGAACGAGAAGGTGATTTACCACTTGTCTTGCGCACCACACCAGGTGGCGCGACCGAGGTGCTGCAAGATCCGCGCGATCGACCGGATGGGCTTGGGCCATTGAGTTTGGATGTGATTGATTATGATGATTCCGGTTCGGTAATTTTTTCAGGTCGCGCGGAACCCGATCGCGTGGTACAGCTCTTCATCAATCGTCAAATGCTGGGCCAGACAACGGCATCAAGCGAGGGGCGTTGGTTGATGTCACCTGAGGCACAAATTGCGCCGGGCGTTTATCAATTGCTCGTCATTCAATTGGATGAGAATGGTCGGCCTGCTTATGCAATCGAACTGCCTTTTGAACGAGCAAGCCCTGACCAGGTTGATATTCGTGACGGCAGAGTTGTTGTCCAGCCTGGCAACAGCCTATGGCGCATTGCCCGTCATGCTTATGGCGAGGGCGCACAATATACCGTCATTTATGCCGCCAATGCGAGCCAGATCAGAAACCCAGATTTGATATACCCCGGTCAGATTTTTGAAGTTCCTGATGCGGAAGAGAGTGACGATAACAACTAAGCGCTAACAACGGCCCGCATTATTCGGCCGCTTGTTGATAGTCAGTGCCCTTTGAAGAAAGTAACGGTTGCTCGTCGTCAAAGACATTCCGGCCGCGAAGTTTATTGTAAAACCAGCGAACTTTCTGCGTGGCTGCAGGGATTCTTTTTCCCAAAACGGTCGGCGCTGCGAGCATAACGGGTGTCAGCACCAGCGTGAGCAGTGTTGAGAAAGCGAGGCCGTAGACAACGGCTGAGGAGAGTAAAACCCACCAGTCCGACGTGGTTGATCCACGTGTTATTGTTCCCGCTCCAAAATTTAAATTGATCTCGAACACCATTGGCAACAACCCGAGAATTGTTGTTGCGGTCGTCAATAGAACCGGCCTGATCCGTTGAGCGGCGGTACGCACAACAGCGGCCTCTACGGACAAACCTTTTCGTCTTAGATATTGGTAGGTGTCGATCAACACGATGTTGTTGTTGACGACAATTCCTGCCAGGGCGACGATACCGGTACCCGTCATGATGATACTAATATATTGACCGGTGAGCGCGATACTCAGCAGGACACCGAACACAGACATAATGACGGCGCTTAATGTCAAAATCGCATGATAAAAACTGTTGAATTCTAGCAGCAGGATCATGGCGATCATGAATAAAGCCGCGAGCATAGCATTTTGGAAAAAGCTGGCCGCCGCCGCGGTGTCTTCGTCCGCGCCGCGCATGATCCAGCTGACATCATCCCCCAATACACCCGTCTCTAGCCACTCTTTCATTTGCGTGATGGCTTGGTCCTGGCTCACCTCATGATCAGTGATGCGGGTGTTGCCATTGGCTTTCACTTCAATGATCCGCTTGCCATTTCGTCTGACGACACGATCTACCTGTGGTTTCGCTTCACGCGTGACAAAATTCGATAATGGGACTGAGCCTTGTGGTGTTTGTAGTCGAACAGCATCGAGCGCAAAAATCGTTCGGTCTTTTTCAGGATAACGAACCCGAATATCAACTTCATCATCGGAGTCATCGGGTCTGTATTTGTCGACGAGTAATCCGTCCGTCACGAACTGCAACGCAGCGCCGGCTTGTTGAACCGAAAGGCCATAACGACCAGCCAAGGCGCGATCAACTTCCATAGACCATTCTATTCCCGGAAGGGGCAGGGCATCCTCCTGATCCATATAGATCGGGACTTCCTGACCATCGATGTCCATTGTTGCCGTATCGACAAAACGACGTGCTTTTTTTGCTGCCTCGAGCATAGAGTTGAAATTCGCTGAGGAAATTTCCAGCTGAACATCTTTCCCAACTGGCGGGCCATTCTCGCGTTGGCGCACTTCGACAATAACGCCAGGGACGCCTTGAACCATGTCTCGAATTTCTTCCAAGATGACGCGCGAATGGTCACGGTCCGAATAATTAATGAGGTCAATTCCGACTTGCCCAATAGTTTCCGCAGGAAGCTCATTGTTGCGCGATAGCGTTGGGCCAGTTTGAATATAGATATGTTCAATTGCTGGGTGATTTTCGACACGCGCCGAGACTTCCTTGACGATATCAATTTTTTGTTGAGCCGATAAATTGCCACGCGCGAGTACCAGAACACTGGCTTGTTCGTTATCGGTACGGATGAAGTACTCGACCTCTGGGGATGCGAACATAAAGATTTCACGGCATAGCCATGCAACAAATAGAGCGCTGGCAATGACCATCAAGGGTCGTCTCACAAGTCCCGTGAGAAAGCGTGCATATATAGCAATGGGCCCATCGAGCGTTACGGGATCAACCTCGTCGACCTCAAACTGTTTTACCGGCCCTTCAGTCTTTCCTTTAAGCTTGAATTTT
The DNA here is from genome assembly GCA_021776315.1 of Hyphococcus sp. Classification (GTDB taxonomy): domain Bacteria; phylum Pseudomonadota; class Alphaproteobacteria; order Caulobacterales; family Parvularculaceae; genus Hyphococcus. The sequence goes on from JAJFGD010000022.1 coordinate 24,614, forward strand.
TTCTTCATCCAATCCGGCATGCCAAATAGCGTACCGATTACGGGTAAGAAAATTAGTGCGACGATCAGTGATGCCAACAGCACAAAAATCAGTGTCAATGGCAGGAATTTCATGAACTCGCCAGTCAGATCTTTCCAAAACAAAAATGGAACGAATGCAGCAAGGGTCGTCGCTGTTGATGTGATGACTGGCCAGAACATGCGCTTAGACGCTTCTGTATAGGCGGCCTTTCGCGCCGCCCCTTCGGCCATACGTCGGTCTGCATATTCCACGATAACGATCGCGCCATCAACAAGCATCCCGACTGAAAGGATTAAGCCGAACATCACCATCATATTGAGGGTGTAGCCAAAAACAGTCAGCAATAAAAAGCCCATGAGGAAAGTTGTTGGAATGGCAATCCCGACCATAATGGCGGAACGGGTACCGAGGGCCGCGACGACGACGACCATTACAAGCATGATAGCGGTCAACACCGATGCGGTAAGGCCCTCAAGGTTATCTTTCACGACAACCGATTGATCGCTCAAAAATTCAAAGCCGATCGAACCAGGCCAAAAATTCGCTTCAGCGATCGTTGCCTGGCGCACTTCTTCAATGGTTTCGACGATATTCGCGCCTGCGCGTTTTGAAATCTCAACACCGATGGCCGGTTGCCCATTAAAAAGGGCGTGCCCGTCTCTATCTTTAAATGTTCGTCGCACATCGGCGAGATCGCCGATGGTTACGACACTATCGCCATTGACCCGGACAGGGATGGCCATCAGGTCACCAGCGCTTTTGATGAGTCCTGGTGCTTTGATCGCAAAGCGTCCATCTTCTAGTTGAACTGAGCCAGCGGTAACAAGTTGATTATTTGTATTTACCGCATTGGCGACTTCGAATTCTGTCAGTCCATAGGATTCAAGAATTTCTGGATTGATTATTACCTCTAATAACTCTTCACGCGTACCGGTGAGGCGCGCTTCGAGAACACCAGAAATGCTATCAAGTCGGTCCTCCAATGCCTTTGCAGTCTGATACATCGCCCGTTCGGGCGCATCTCCGAAAAGGATGATTGTCAAAATGGGAAATTGGTTTTGTATATTGAACTCAGTAACAATGGGCTCTTCTGCATTTGATGGATATTCCGCCTTCGCACGATCAACGGCTTCGCGAACATCTAATACTGCTTGGTCCACATCGATTGTGGTTTGAAATTCCAAAATGATTTGAGCGGCACCATCATAGGCAAGAGCATCTAACTGCTTGAGACCTTCAATGCTTTGCAACTCGAGTTCTGTTGGGCGCACCAATAGGCGCTCGCCATCTTCGGGTGAAATACCGGGTAGGGGAAGCGTGACGAGAACAAATGGAGCCGGAATATCAGGTTCGGCCTCACGTGGGATGGTGTTGTAGGAGACGAGACCAAAGATTAGAACAACGAAAAATGCTGTCATCACAACGCGCATGCGCGAGAATGCAGCATCGATAAGGCCCGTCACTGCTCCGCTCCTTCGGTCGCTACTGCGGGATCGTAGACGTCTACAATCTGGCCCGCTTTTACATAATCTTGTCCGCGCGTGATGAGGTCAACAGAGCCCTCGAGCCCTGAGATCCATACCCCATCTTGATCCTCTCCGAGTAAGCGGACCGGTTGGAATTGGACGAGATTATCAGTCGCCAAAGACCGAATGCCAAGATTACCTTCTTGCCCCAAAGTTAGCGATGAACGTGGAATATGATGTGCTTCTCGCTCTGCGGCAAAGACTGTAAATTCAGCCGTCACACCGTCGCGCAACTTGCCATCGAGATTTGGTACTTCGAGTTCGACATCAAAGGTGCGTGTTGCGGGATCTGCTGCGGACGCAACGAAACGCACAACGCCATCGATCGTCTCGCCGGTGGCGAGGTTTGCCGTACCGCGGTCACCGGCTGAGATTTTTGCTACATCCTTTTCAGATATCGCGCCCGTGACAAGAAAAGGTGAGCGTTGAATAACAGTGCCACAAGGGTCACCAATACTGACGAAGTCCCCTTCCTCCACATGGCGCTTGTCAAAGATTCCATCAAACGGGGCCGTGATTTGCGTTTTGTTCAGCTCTAAACTCGCGCGCTCGGCATTGGCGCTTGCCAAGTCGAGCGAAGCTTTGGCAGCGGCAACACCTGTATCGGCGCGAAACCCTTCTTCATTGAGCCGCACGGCCGCATCATAATCGAGCTTTGCCTTTGCCAGGGCGGCGCGTGCTTCGGTGCGCTGCGCGGCGCGAGCATCTGTTGCGATGACGCAAAGCGGATCGCCTTGTTTGACTTCAGATCCCAAGAGCGCAGGGGTTTGCGAAATCACTCCAGGTGTTTCGGCACGAACCACAACTTTTCGCTCGGCTTCGGTACGACCACGAATTAATATTTCCGCGCGCCAGTTTCGCGGTGTGATTTCTTCTATGACGACAGCAAAACGACTTTCCGGTGTTGTCGCCGGCTCTACGACAACCTCAGTGCCGAACATGCCGCGCACCATGAAATAGATAACGATCACAGCGACGAGAATGCCTGCAAGTTTTACGGATTGAGAGACATTCATAACGGGCCGTTCAAATTTTTACTGTTCGAGCCCCAATGGGGTGTGGTGTTTACGGAGTGAACAATTGCTTCACAATTCACTATACTGGTTAGTTTAACGCCCTATTCAAGTAGGAACCTCAGGTTTCTACGAAATCGGAGATACTCAAGCGTATAGATCGGTGCTGATTAGGGTGCGGCAGGGTGCCGCAGTTCCTAATAATATTGGTTCGGCATCATCGACGCGGGCGATTTGTTTAAAACCGTACCCAAAATATTTGTTTTGCCAAGAATGCGCTGTGTTTCTTTGAGCTCATGGATCCGTGTCTGTCCGCTAGCGGCGATCACCAATGCGCAATCCACTTTTGGCAAAAATGCGATGGAATCATCGCAACCAAGAGCAGGTGACATATCAAAAATTACGATCTTGGAGCCATAATCTTCAGTTGCCGTCTTGATCAACAGATCGGCACGGTCAGATGTTAAATGTTCAGCGCCACGACGTGTTACCCGCTCATTGGCGATCAGTAATATGTCCGAAACATCTGGACGCAAAGTAACTTCGTCGAGTGTGCGTTGCCCTTCAAAATAATCCAGAACGGAAGGAAACTCTTTGATGCCCAGATACCGAGCAACGCTGGGTCGATAGAAATCGAGATCAACCAGCATGGGCCGCAAGTTGGGTTTTGAGCCTATCGCAATTGCAAGATTGATAGCCGTAACCGTCTTGCCCGCACCTGACGCGGGTGAAACCACGGCAATTGATTTCCACCCTTCTTGTTCCATCTTTTGGAGCACACGTGTTCGTAATACTCGGTAGGCGGTCAGAACCGGGTCTTGTTCATTCGAGATGATGCAATGCTCGCCAAAGCGCTCAAAATTGCAGGAAACATTTTGAAAACGGTCCGGGTCGCCCGGCGATTTGGGGGCAAACCTTTCTGCGATCGATTGTGCTGTGCCTTCCGAACGTGGTGCCACGGCATCTTTGTGATCACGTGCTCGGGTGATTGCTTGTCGAATTCTATCCATGAAACTTAACCTGTAGAATAATCATCATGCTGTTTTCGGTTCATTTGATTTGTTGCCAAAAACGCGCCCTAAATTGTGTAGCCCAAAGCGCGATTTTTCCGCCGAAGCAATATACGGGATCACGGCTATTGGGTGGCTATCAATTAGATTGGTGACGTGGTTGCGCCCTCGAATGGTTGCAAAGGACATCTCGACGGCGAACGCCGTACCACCACCCAACCCCAATGCGGCAAATAATGCTAGAATAATCAATTTAGGTCGGTCCGGACTTGACGGTTCTTCCGGCCGCAAAGCCGGTTCCAAGATGGAAAACTTTTCGGCTTGTTGATTTTCTTCAAGGTTTTCGGCGAGTTGCGCATCTTGTTGTTTTGCAAGCACATCTTGATATTCACGAAAGATGTTTTCGTGATCGCGTGTCAAAGCCGCAAGACCACGTTCAACCTCAGGCGTTCTGGAGATTCTTGCCTCGAGATCAGCGAGTTGTTCGGTGGATGTATCCAGCTTGCGTTTTTGCATGCGAATGCGGTTGTTAATCACAGCCATGCGTCCTTCAAGTTGGACACCGGCTATATCAGAAGAGCCTTTGCGAGATTCTTCAGCAATTTTATCACTCAATGCAATTCGCGCATTCTCGACATTGATCTCTGCCGCCTCAAGTTGTTCTGGCGTCGTTTCTTCGTTGCGTTCAATTTGTGTCAGCGCGAGTTCCGTATCCGAAAGTGTGGAGCGAAGTGTTTGGATTTCGCGGCTTGGAGCCATTTGTTGTCGAATGGCGGCGATCTCACTTCGTTTTGCCACAACTTCAGGATAGTTATCGTGGTAGGTTGCGCGCAGACGAGCCAAATCACTTTCCAACCTGACGAGTTCTCGTGAAAGGCTGTCGTCAGATGTTGGCCCCGTGATGAGTTGGGTCTCTAGAAACCGTCCTTCTTCTTCCAGCTGTGTGATCGATGTTTGTGCATCTGATGCATCGCGATTTGCACGCTCAAGCATATCAAGATGCATGTTTAAATGCTCTGGTAGGGCAGTAGAATTGCTGGTTTTATATTCCGAGATCCGCCCTTCGATCGCTGCAACAGAATCGCGCAATCTTGTCGCCTCGCGTTCAAAAAATTCAGTTGTATTCGATGCTCCAGTTGTTCGCGATCGAACGTCTTCGCTTAGAAACAAAGTCATAAACTCATTGGCGACTTGAAATGCTTTGTTGTCGTCACGATCAGTATAGGCGACCGTAAAAGCGATTGTGCCATCACGGGCTGCGTTTCGGTTAAAATCTGACGTGATCAACGATACATCTAATCGTTCGCGCATCAATTTCACCCGTTCCGTCTCGGAAAGACCGAGCGATCTCGGAAACAAGGAATATTTCTCTGCAACTTCAAGCAGACGGTTGCGGGTCATCACGCGCTGGCGAATGGTTTGAATACGCTCTTGTGCGTAGGCGTTGATCGTCGAGCGAATGAGTTCGGTCGGAATTTGTTGCGATTCTACGAGGATCGTTCCTTGAGCCGTATATTTTGCCGGCAATAACATGACCGTCAAAATGCCCAGCGGCGCGATAATTAGCACCGGAATCAAGAAATAGAAAAAACGCCGCCGTAAAATAATGATGGCATCTTCGATCGAAAACTCGTCACCCATTGTAGATTCCCTGACCATCCTACTACTGCCACAGCATCACTGCGCTTGGAGCGCGGGCTGACCCTGCGGGCCGTTGCAATGCAATTTAGCAGCCGCTGCGCCGCAACATAATGTATTTTTTACATTAAATGCACCACGAGCGCGATTATTAACTGTTTGTGGTTAACGCATTTATATATATGCCGGAAATTGGCCTCAAAAAAGATTTGGTCAGGGCGAATTGTGGCATTCGCAATATCTTTCGGACGGCCAAAATGGCAGATTCAGGCGTTGAGGATGGACGTGCACACCAAAAGCCCCAATCGACTTGGCATTGTAATTGTTAATTATTGCACGCCGGCCTTAACCGAACGCTGCCTCGATGCGTTGACCCCGATGCTTGAGACAGCAGAAGCTCAAATAGTCATTATAGACAATGCCTCCCCTGACGATTCCTTTGCGAGATTGACTGCCTATTGTTCTGAAAGTGCCGCCCGAGATCGGCTGAAGGTCATAGCATCGCCCGTGAATGGTGGATTTGCTGCAGGCAATAATATTGGGGTCAGAGCGCTGCAATCTGACTATATTTTACTGCTCAACAGTGATGCCGTCCCAAAGCATGGGGCAATAGAGGCGTTGCTGAAAGCTGCTGACACGCAATCCGCGGCTGGGATCATTACGCCGTGCCTGGTGACTTCGGATGGCGACGAACAGGTTTCGCGGTTTCGAAATCACTCCCCACTGAGTGAATTTGTCGATGGCGCTCAATCTGGGCCAGTGACGCGGATCCTTTCAAACGCGGAAATGCCGATCTATACGGACGATTGGGAGACGCCACCTGATTGGGTAAGCTTTGCTGCCGTCCTTCTGCACAGTATTGTCATCGATAAGGTTGGTCCTATGGATGAAGGCTTTTTCCTTTACTACGAGGACTGTGATTATTGCCGTCGCATCAAAAATGCTGGTTTTTCAACAGGCTTTGCACGGGACGCGGTTTTTGTGCACGACCCTGGTGGATCCACACAGCTTCGAGCGAATGAAAAAGCTCTCGCACGGTTGCCCGCCTATTTTTATGCGTCGCGATCACGCTACTTTAGAAAATATTATGGGCTTTTTGGGCCAGTTCTGGCCAACCTAGCTTGGTTGGCAGGGCGGACGATCGCACAGCTTCGTGGCTTGTTTGGCCGTTCGGCACCAGCTGTATGCGCGTCCCGATCACGTGACATATGGATTGGTTGGCGCAGCAAGCTTACCGGATCGGAACCCCCGAAACCTTAGGCGTCAGGGTCAAATTCTCGTGTTGCCTCGGCGTCAGCCGGCGGAACGTAGGTCGATAATTTTGGTTCCAGTTCATTCATAAAGCCAAGTAACCGCGCATCCGCTTCTGACACCGGCTCACCCGTCGCAATCGGCGTCATGATCCGGATCATGGCCCCATCAGTACGGCGCAAACGCACCGCATCAAAGACCAGCAGCGCTTTCATGACGAATTCATTCGCAACTTTTCGACCGCGTTGATCGTACCAATAGTAAAGCAATTGGCGTGACCCGCGATTCTCGATGATGATGCGATTATAGGCAACCTCACGTCCGTCCAGGGCGGTCCTGGGAATGATGTCGTGATTGGTAATTTGCCAACCGCCGCCGGGAATGCATTGTCGTGGAGAGTGCCAACTGTGACCGTGACGTTGCATATTCAAATACGCAACGTAGAGGTTGAAGGACTCACTATTCGGACTGGTCAAATTTGTGATCAAGTAATCATCAGCACCAAGGACTTCTAGAGTTTCTTTGTCGACTTCCTGTTTGTCGCTCGTCCAACCAGTAAGTTCGTACGGAAGTCCGTCCAGGTCGGCGCGGTCGGGAACGCGCAGAATATTTGAAATCCCGAAATGCACATAAGCACCTGCCGCGAATAAGATTGTCGCCACGATCAAACCATTTCGCGTAAATGTACTAGTATTCCATTTTTCCTGAGCCGGTTTGGCGGCAATTTCGGGCAATGCTAATAGGCCACCATATTCCTTATTGCCTGATAACCGCGAAAATAACGCGATCACCGCAAATAACATGATCATGCAAAGTACGAAGACGACCCACCCTTCAAAGAAGTGAACCAGGCCCTCGGCATGGGAAGCGCCATATTTTTGAACAAGAACACCCGTCAGAGCGATCCGAAAGCTGTTCATCAAAATCGTAATTGGAATGGTAGACAAAAAAACCAAAGCTTTTTGCCAAAGCGGTGCTTTGAATAAATAGGCTGCGAGAAAGCCAAGGCTCAAAAATGGAAATAAGTAACGCAGACCACTACATGCTTCCGCGACCTGAAGCTGGTAGTCGCCAAGATCAATGATGTTGCCTGATAGATAAACCGGGACACCGAATCGTTCGATCATAAAGACGCCGAGCTGGGATGACCAAAACTGGAACTTTTGGGATAAAACCGTGATGGCCCAGTAGGGCGGCGGGATCATAAACAGCAAGAATGCTACCGGAATGAGGGTTAGCCAAAAAACCTGTCGTCCGCCCATGGCCAATGCAACGGATGCAAAAAGTAAAATCATTGCGAGATGCTGGAAAATCATCAGCGATGTCACGGTCATTTCAGACAGGACCAAGACCACCGCTGAAATAGCAACGCCAGCCAGGCCAAGCGACATTGGTTTTGCGAGGCTTGAAGCAAGCGCATCACGCCGCGCCCAAACCATCCATCCGGCGATAACTGGCAAGAAATAACCGTGGCTGAGCTCTTGTTGTTCACCCCAGCGCTTGAACAGGTTTTCAATGCCCGTGAAAAAGGCGAAACCAAAGGCAACTGCGACCAGTGCCAATATTGTATAGGGAGACCGCCATGAGAGATTTGGCGGCCAGTAGTTATTCGTTTCGGTCGCGTCAGCCATAAATTCCTTTTAAGCCTAAATTTCGCCCACTATGACAGCGGGTGGGACTACACGGCAATTGTGAAGCAATTGACAAATGAGCAAAATCGATGCCGCTCAGTTAATATATGTATTTAGAAATATTGCTTAATGGGCAAGAAAAAACCCCGCGCTCTGAGCGCGGGGTTTTCAATATGAGTATCTTTAGATTTGTTTTAAGCCGATTTACGACGACGAGACGCAAATCCAAGGCCAGCAAGGCCTGACAGGAGCAATGGAATAGCGCCTGGGATTGGAATATCTGAAATTGCGCCAACGTAGAACTGTGTATCTACAAAGGCGAACATGATCGAAGAGGCCGCCGCAAAAGCTCCAGCATTCGCCATTGAAATCGCTTCAGAGAACAACATTGTCATCGCCATACCGCCATCAAGGGTGATTGCAATCATGCCGTCATTCATGCCCACGCCGAGCTGATTATGGGCTGCGTCGTAGAAGGTGATATCGCGAATAGCAAAGCCGCCACCGCTAAAACCCAATGTAATTGTTTCCTCAATAGTAACATTATCATCGCTTGGCGGATCGCAATCATCATCCATGCCATCATCACCTGGTGCGCCAACGGCAGTGAAAACTTTCTTACACACACCAAGGCCAGCTGGTAGGCCGTCGCCATTCAGATCATCGAAATATGGAAACCAATTTTCCGTACCCGCGGTGAAGGTCACATCGACACCGGTTCCTTGGAAATTGGTAATTGTGCTGCCGTTTGTGATGGCGCGTTCAGCGCCAGCAGCTTCAGCAACAAAATCTAGCACAATCGCGTGTGCCGACATTGACGCAAACGAGGCTGCGATCGTCGTGGCAGCAAACGTCAGAAATTTCTTCATGGTTGGTTTCCCCAATGATAACCGTACTACTAAAAGATTCGTGCCCGCACGAATTAATGATGAATCTTCCCGAATCTAACCATCAGTTTGGGGCAAAATCTGGGCATAAGTCAATTAATCATTAATGTTTTGGGGAAAATTGATCGATTGTGTCATTCGAGCGATCCGCATATTTCTAGCAATGGTTGAAAAGTCACAAAACCCTGCAATTAACTGGTGATAATGTTAGGGGTGGTCGGGACCCCGACATAATTTGACCGATTTTGGGACTTTATACGTTCAAAGTACTGATTTCCTGGCACTAAGCTTGCTGACTTATGCTCAAAAGGCATGATCTATACTGATCCGAAGCGCAGACTCAGTACCGAAATGGGATCTGTCCTGTTTTAGTTGGTTTTAGGGTGCCTCCAAAGTGGCGATAGAGATTATGAAATTGGACAACTCAAACCGCGTTGATCGCGCCTCTAAGTCTGAGATGTCTGAGACTGAGAAAGCTCATTTTGACGATCCGCCGGCTGCACTCGCACGAGATGATTTCGATAGGAATGTCTGGTGCTTGGCCGGAATTCCAGTGGATATTTCTAACATTGATCAAGCTTTAGCGGCACTTGACCAGGCTGTCCGAGATCGCCGGCGATTGTCCTTCGTGACACCCAATGTGAATTGGCTGACGCGAGCAGCCGAAAACTCAGAAGTCCGACAAGAATTGGTCAACGCCGACCTGAGCTTAGTCGACGGTGCGCCACTGGCGGCAATAGCCAGGTGGCTAGGCGTACCAATTCAATCGCGGGTTGCTGGGTCTGACCTTTTTGAAGCGCTTCGAAAACGCCCTGCCTATCTGGGGAAAAAGTTACGTGTGTTTTTCTTTGGTGGACGTGACGGTGCTGCCGAAGCCGCCGCCAAAGCTGTGAACGATGAAAATGGTGGTGTCCAATCCATTGGCTGGCTGAACCCCGGATTTGGATCTGTTGAAGAAATGAGCCGTCCTGAAATTATCAAATCCATTAACCAAGCAAAGCCGGATTTTGTTCTCGTAGCGCTTGGTGCCGGCAAAGGGCAAAGATGGATTGAAGCCAATCAAGATGCCCTAGACGTACCAGTGATTGCTCACCTGGGTGCGGTTGTCGATTTTACGGCGGGCGGGATTTCGCGCGCACCAAATATAGTTCGCCGGCTCGGAATGGAGTGGGCGTGGCGGATCAAGGAAGAGCCAAGCCTTTGGCGACGATATGTTCAAGATGCTTTGGCCTTG
>JAJFGD010000211.1 GCA_021776315.1 Hyphococcus sp.
GCCACGCCTTTTTCGATGACAACATCTTCAGGCAAGACCCATTCACCGTCTTCGTCGCGATAGGTTGCATGCACGACCATGCCTTGGGTGAACAAATTGGCAAATGGTTCCTCTACGGATAAATGCCCACAATGTTTCATCAGCCGTGAGAAATAACGCGCATAGAGTAGGTGCAAAATCGCATGTTCGACGCCGCCGATATATTGGTCCACAGGCAGCCAATAATCCGCCTGTTCATTCTCTACCGGCTTTTTCTGTGCGGCCGCGGCAAATCGGGCAAAATACCAGGAGGAATCCACAAAAGTATCAAATGTATCGGTCTCGCGACGGGCCTCACCCTGACAGCTTGGGCATTTGACATGTTTCCAGGTCGGATGCCGGTCTAGAGGGTTACCAGGTATGGAAAATTCGCTCGCCTCCACTTCCGGCAAACTGACAGGTAAGTCGCTTTCGGGCACCGGTACGACACCACATTTTTCGCAATGGATCGCGGGGATCGGGCATCCCCAATAGCGCTGGCGCGAGACGCCCCAATCACGCAAACGGTATTGCGTCGTGCCTTTGCCAAATCCCATTTCTTCAATCTTGGCGATAGCTTTGGCAATCGCGTCATCAATCTCAAGCCCATCCAGGAAATCGGAATTGAAGATAGTCCCCGGGCCCACATAGGCTTCATTGCCGATTTCAAAAGTTGCGGCATCAGCATCTGTAGGCAAAACAACGGGCGGCACCGACAGATTATATTTTCGGGCAAAATCGAGATCGCGTTGATCATGGGCCGGGCAACCAAAAATGGCGCCGGTGCCGTACTGCATCAAAACAAAGTTCGCGACATAAAGCGGAAGGTGCCGATCTTCAAATGGGTGGACCATATCGGCGGCAAGCCGATAGCCTTGTTTTTCCGCCTTCTCGACAGCCTCTTCTGACGTGCCCGTTTTTTGACATTCGGTGATGAAGGCTTTCAATGCTGGATCGTTTTGCGCGTATTGGGCGGCGATCGGATGATCCGGCGAGACGGCGATGAAACTGGCCCCGTAAAGGGTGTCAGGACGCGTCGTGTAGATCTCGATATTGTCGTCTGCGCCATTCGGAATAGTTGTTGCGTCTGCAAAACAAAACTTCATTTGCAAGCCTTTCGACTTGCCAATCCAGTTGCGTTGCATGGTTCGGACATTCTCTGGCCAGCCACTAAGGCGGCCATCATCGAGCGCGTCTAAAAGATCGTCTGCCTCGTCGGTGATCTTTAAAAACCATTGCGACAAGTCTCGGCGTTCAACCGGTGCCCCTGAACGCCAGCCCTTGCCGTCGATCACTTGTTCATTAGCCAGAACAGTCTGGTCGACAGGGTCCCAATTGACCAAGCTTTGTTTGCGATAGGCAAAACCACGCTGCCAAAATTCCAAAAACATCGCTTGTTGATGGCGGTAATATTCTGAATCGCAGGTGGCGAATTCCCGCTCCCAATCAAATGAAAATCCGAGGCGCTGCAATTGGCGACGCATCACATCGATATTGGCACGGGTCCATGTCTCCGGGTGCGAGCCTGTTTGCATCGCCGCGTTCTCTGCGGGCATCCCAAACGCGTCCCACCCCATCGGATGCAATACGTTGAAACCACACGCTTTTTTGTAGCGCGCAATGACATCGCCCATGGAGTAGTTGCGGACATGGCCGATATGAATGTGCCCTGACGGATAGGGAAACATTTCAAGGACATAATATTTCGGCTTGTTTGAATCGGTCTGCGTTTTAAACGCGCCAGAGTCGCGCCATCGCGATTGCCATTTGGGTTCAACTTCTTTGGGATTATAGCGAGGCATGAGGGCGATCTTTCAGCAATAAAAAAGGTGCTCCCGCTACTGTTCATTTAAAACAGAAGTGGGAGCACCGTTTGTTACCTGATATGGCGCTGAATTCTAGCCGTCAATTACGTTTAGGCGTAACTGACGCGCGCGTGAAAGGACGGCATTTTCAATTTCGCGTGCTGTCGCTGGGTTCACTGCGGCGTCGACCCAGCTTCCATCGTCTGCCCGTTCCTGGCGAAAAACTGATACCCGCAAGGCATCTGCCCTCAAGGCGCTGTCGAGAATATAGACCGTGGTCTTGAAGCGCTCATTTTGAACTTCTGGATTTATGTACCATTCGGTGATGATCAGACCGGCAATTGGGTCCGCCGACGCCACTGGGAGAAAATCCAAGGTTTCCAGAGAAGCGGCCCATAAAAAGCGGTTAACAGTGGTCGCTTGGCCGGAATCGCCAGTGGAATAGGCCGGCAACGAGGCGTTTTTAGCGGCTGAATTGCCGGACCCGCCACAGGCGGCCAAAATGGCTGCACCGGCGGATAGTGCTAATAGTTTGTAAATATTAGTATTTTGGGGCATCATGGTGTTTTCGGTACTCTCAATGAGGCGGGAATGGGTTCCCGCTGATGGGGCCGTGGCTTTCCTACCACAATTGCCTAATTAGACAACGGCGTTAACCGAACTTGCCTTGAACCAAGCGGTAGCGTGGGCCATTATTCACGTTGGTCATAAAGCTGTTAACTTTATGCCGTTAGACCTTGTCAAGAATAAGTCCTGACAAGACTGACTGGCTCGCTTTTGGCTTAGGGGCGTATGCGTTGTGGGGCATGCTGGCGAGCCGGGGTTAGTGGCTTGTTAGTTAAGATGGATGAACTTGGGGAGCGGTCGTTGTTTTGCAACGGCTACCGAGCGAAATTAATGCGACGCGGCCCTTGGCCGATGAAATGATAAAGAGATGACCAGATTAAGATCGATATTGTTGGGAGCAAGCGCGGCGGTTTTCACTGCCAGCGCAGCAATTGCTGCCGACCCGATCGAATTTGATGTCGAAGGCGAAATCAGTGCTGTCGCGGGCGTTGTGGATGGCGATGCTGCCGCTGACGTCAATGGCGAAGTTCTGGTCAAAGGCTCAACGATCCTAGACAATGGGATCGAAGTCGGTGCCGTTTTTTCCGCCCGCCTTGATGCCGACCAGCCAAGACAAATTTTTGCCGGCGGTCGTTATTCCAGTTTGTTGATTGGTGGCCCACGGGGTATCGCGCCGATGGGTAGCGACGCTTATTTGCAAGGCGCATCCGGTTATATCAAAGGCCCGTTTGGGCAAGTCATTTTGGGTCGCGACCAGGGCGTCGCACGTCGCCTAGCCGTTACCGCGCCAACAATCTTTAGTGCTGCCAATGTCAATGATTGGCAGACGGATCTTTCGGGGTTGAATGATATTCATACCGTGAATGATCTGACGGGCTATGCTTCCAAATTCACCTATATGCCGCCAGCGAATTTCCTTGGCGGGGTACTCGGCGGATTACAGCTTGGTGTGTCTTACTCACCATCGCTACAAAATTGTGGTGATCGCCTATGTGCACCACAATCGGGCTTTATCATTACACCTGACGGAACGATGCTGACCGAAACAGCGCGTTGGGATGATGGATTTGAAGCGGCGTTGTATTACCAACAGGGTATCGGCACTGGCACCAACCGTCTTTATATTGGTTTGGGTGCTAGCTATTTGACGGCGGATCAGGACTTCTTAGCGGCGTCCGCCTCTCCTGTTTTCGATGATTACGAAGCCTATTCGTTGGGCCTTAATCTTGCCTATCGCGGCATTACCCTGGGTGGGTCGGTTAAAACCACCAATGCGGGCCTCGCCGCTATTGGCGATGATGGATATTTGGCGTTTGACGCGGGCATCACCTTTAGGTCTGGTGAAGACAAGGGTGACGTTGCTGTGATGTTGGCGGTTGGTCAGTCTGAAGCGACGGCGATTGGCCCGAACCCACTTGACCCAACATTGTTCCGCGATACGCGCACGGCGCAAGCAGGCTTTAGCTATGTCGTTTCACGCGGTGTTACCGTTGGTGCGGCCGCGCAATATGTTGAATCTGAAAAACCAATTACTGAAGGCGGCCCTGAAGAAGCTGCCACGGTTGTGATCGAAAGCTCGATCAAGTTCTAAGCGCCTAGGCTTAGAGGGGATTGAAGTGGGACGACCGAATGGTCGTCCCCTTTTTTTTGGAGAATGAACAATGAGGCGATTGCTGGTGAGTTTTTGCTGTGGTCTATTCGCGCTGGGTTGCGCGCCACAGATTGAAACTTTTGAGAGAAACATGCCCCAGACAAACAATCATATTGACTATGTAGAATTCGCTGCCCCTGATCTGGCAGTCTTTAAAGCCTTTTACGGCGAAGCTTTTGGCTGGGAATTTCAAGACTGGGGTCCTGACTATATTAGCTTTCAAGGGGCTGGCATTGATGGTGGCGTACGCGGTGGTGAGACGCCTGTCATTGGTTCAACGCTAACTATTCTTTACGCAGATGACCTCGACGCCTCGGAAAAAAAGGTTGTTGCCGCGGGCGGTGAAATTACTGAACGCCATGAATTTCCCGGCGGCAAAAGATTTCACTTCCGCGACCCAACAGGCAATGTGTTGGGCGTTTGGATGCAGGTAGAAATCAGCGAGGACTAACGGCGCTGCAAAGCTACGCCTCAAACGCGCCGATAGCGCCAAATCCTACGACATTTGGGCCGGCAATTCTGGCGGCATTGGTCGCATCAACGCCGCCAAGCCCCATAACAGGAATGGGGGCTGCCGCCGCCGTTTTTTGAAACTGTCGCGTCCCGAGATGGGCTTTACCGGGGTGGCTATCGGTCGGGAATGCGGGTGACAGGAATGCGATTGTCGCGCCCAATTGGGCGGCCCGCTCCATCTCTAATGTGGAATGACAAGACGCCGTCACGATAAGGCTAGCCAAAGCCTGCTTACCGGGGGAAAACCAGGTTGGCATGTGAACGCCATCAGCCTTTATTGCATGGGCCAAAGCGACATCTGCGCCAATGATCAATTTCAAGCGACGCGCATCGCAGATCGATTTTAGGCGGCGCGCAAAAGCTGTGCGTTGCGGCATTTGATAGTCGCGCAATATAACGGCCACGCCCGCTGGTAGCATACGCAAAATGATTTCAGGATTTGGAATTCGCGCGCAATCGGTTAAGAACGCAAGCGAGAACGGCGTGGCGATCCGCCCTTTGATATTTGTTCGTTGCGCAGCGGTGTAAAGTGATGCGATACGCGCGCGATTAGAATTTTGTCGACTGATAACCAAGGCGGCTTCCTTTGACCAACGCAGCTCCATCACCAGCAGATAATCTTCGCCTCATTGCCGAAGATCTAAAGACGGCGCTTGCGAATGCTGGCCGCGCGCCCGACTCTGTCACAATCACGGCTGTCTCGAAAGTCCATGATGCGGCGCGCATTCTACCTGCGCTAGAGGCTGGACATCGGGTTTTTGGTGAAAATAGAGTGCAGGAGGCATTGCAGAAATGGCCACCATTGCGCGACCAATTCCCGGATACTGAGTTGCGGTTGATCGGGCCACTCCAGACCAACAAAGTGAAAGAGGCCGTCGGATTTTTTGACGTCATTGAGACCGTTGACCGGCCAAAGCTGGCCAAGGCCTTGGCTACTGAAATGGACAAACAGCAAAAGACACTGGGTGTGTTGATTCAGATAAATACGGGCGACGAACCGCAAAAGGCAGGCATTGCGCCCGCAGAAGCGGATGCATTTATCGCGGCCTGCCGTGACGATTTTGGCCTAAACGTCCAAGGCTTGATGTGCATTCCCCCGGTTGGAGAAGACCCCGCCCCGCATTTTGCTTTGTTGGCCAAAATTGCTGCCCGTCATGGTTTGGCACAGTTGAGCATGGGCATGAGCGCCGATTGCACCATTGCAGCACAGCTGGGAGCCACCCATGTGCGAATTGGGACAGGAATTTTCGGTATGCGCCCGACAAAATGATGTTAGAATGTTGTTATAAGTTTTTGTGCAAAATGAATTAGAGAAAATATGTTGTAATAGTGGAACGGATTCTTAGGGTTGTCGATAATCACAATTACGCGATTGAGACGACGCTTCTCCCCCGGCAGTGAAATCCATATATTGATGGGCGACCTTCTCTGTCGGTGAATAATTCCAAAATTTTGGGGCTAATAATGGCGCGGGCGAAAAAAGTATTACTAGTAGATGATGATGAATTGTTGCTTGAAACTCTAATCGAGCAATTTGGCGTACATGATGAATTGGCGATCGAACCTGTCACGAATGCACAAGAGGCAATCGCGCGGGTCAAAGATGAAGCCCATATCGATCTGGTCCTGTTGGATGTGGGATTGCCCGATATGGATGGGCGCGAAGCATGTCGGATCATGCGTCGGAACGGTTTTAAGTCTCCGATCATTATGTTGACGGGCGTGGCGTCAGAGGCGGATACGATTTTAGGCCTTGAGGCAGGTGCTAATGACTATGTCGCCAAGCCGTTTAAATTTGGGGTTTTGTTGGCCCGTGTTCGGGCGCATTTGCGCAGTCACGAACAAAATGAAGATGCCGTCTTTAAAGTTGGCCCATATGAATTCCGTCCCGCGGTAAAAATGTTGGTGACGACTGGGGACAAGAAAATAAGATTGACCGAGAAAGAAACGTCAATCCTCAAATTCTTGTATCGTGCCAGTGGAAAAGCGGTCACCCGCGACGTCTTGCTTGATGAGGTTTGGGGCTATAATTCTGGTGTCACGACACATACGTTAGAGACACATGTCTACCGTCTCCGCCAGAAGATTGAGCCAGACCCTGGTAGCGCAACAATTTTGCTGACAGAAAGCGGTGGCTATCGATTATCAAGCTAAGGGAGGCTTATTGTATGGCCATTGTGATTTATCATAATCCTCGGTGTTCTAAATCACGCCAAACACTCGCGCTTCTTGAAGCTAATGATGTGGTCCCGAAAATTGTTCAGTATCTGGATGATCCGCTCAACCAATCGGCATTGAAAGCGATTGCAAAAAAGCTTCAGCTTAAAACCGTTCGTGACATGATGCGGCGTGGCGAGGCGGCTTATAAAGATCTTGGTCTCGCCAAGGAACAAGATGAGGACGCCCTTCTTGAGGCGATGGCGGCAAACCCGATCTTGATTGAGCGCCCGATTGTTGTGAATGGAGACAAGGCTGCGATCGGTCGCCCACCCGAAGCGGTGCTGGAAATCCTATAGCCGCCCTATCGCATTGATTTATTGGAGAATTTTTCTAAATCCCCAAACTACTTGGCGCTTGCTTCGTTTGCTATTGCGGCCAGGGCACCACTGATTTTGCCAAGCGGACCGGTCAATTCTACGATGTCGTATTCATGAAAAAGATGCGCCATGTCTGTGTAATTCACCGACACGTTTCCATCGGCATCTTCAATGACCAGCAGTTTTAAGGGGAGCCGCAGCCCTAAATTTTGGTTCGCTTGCATCAGCGGGGTGCCGCCTTTTGGGTTGCCAAAAATGATTAGCGTTGTCGGCGGTAATTCCGCTTCGATGGATGCAGCACCGGCAGCGTGGTCGATGACAGCGAATGTCTTAAAGCCGCGTCGATCAATGGCATCTTTGGCTTTCGCCAATGTGGTTTCAAAATCAAAATGACTTTGTGTTGTAATAATGTGCGGTGCTTTATGGTTGGCTTTGTGACCTGCCTTTTCCAGGGTTGAATGTTCTGTGCTTGTTGCGGCGCAAGCAGTGCAAATCATCAACAAAGCACAAACAGTTGCAAAAATTTTCATGGAAAAAGTCTCCCGGTTGATACGCATTATTTTAACAGCGCTTCGATTTTGGACCGTTGCGCTAATAAGACATTGCGGCCCTCTTCGATAAATTCATCCGCGCGATCAAAGGCTGTTGGCATGGCATCACGCATGTCCGGTTGCAATAAAATATCGGGCGGATTGGCGCGCGCATTGGCCCGCGCAAGCTGCATTTGGAATATATCCGCTGCTGCATAAGCGGTTTCAAACAAACGTGGCGATGATTTTGCACGGGCTTTGGCAAATTCGACCTGCTGGCGCATCGCCGCTTGTGTATCCTCGATAAGTTTTGTTATCGCACCGCTTACCCCTGGCTTCAGAGCCGTGCTCTGTGTGATCACGGCTGGCACGCCGGGCGCCGGCGGATCGAACCGGTCAAGCACGCGGGGGACACCGTTCAAATCCACGGAGATAACAACATCGGCACCGAGTTTTTTAGCCAAGGAAACCGGGGCCGGGTTTGCGAGTGCCCCATCCACTAACCAATATTGCTGGTGGCGCACCGCATGAAACAAAACAGGGATCGCGCTTGATGCCCGCGCTGCGTCAATAACCGATCCGCTGGTCAGCTCAATTTCTTCGCCAGTGCCGAGATCGGCTGCAACAGCGCCAAAACTGATGTCGAGTTCTTCGATATTTTTGTCATAGTCGCGAAAAGCCTCAAACATGTCTCGCGTGTCGACAAGCCCGCCCCGTTGAATTTTCAAGGAGAATTTGTCGAGCGCTGATATTGGCTTTAGCTCCCGAGCCCAGCTTTCAAATTCGTCAAGTGCCCCAATGAGGTAGGCACCGCCTACCAGCGCGCCAACGGAACAACCGGCAATCACGTCTGGCTTGATTCCAACCTCTTCTAACGCGCGAAGCACGCCGACATGGGCCCAACCGCGCGCCGCCCCCGATCCCAAAACCAACCCTAGCTTTTTGGCCAAAAAAATTCTCCTCACCAGCCTGATCGACGATGATTGCCATACTCGCCAACTGCTGGGGTTGAGACAAGGAAAAAGGCAACGCTGACGTGAGGGGGAATGCGGAACCCAAGCTCTTTCGCCGGCCTCATCCGGGCCAAATGAAATCGGGGAAAAATAGCCCTGAAATCCCACTCAGTTGGTGGCTTGACGGCGCGAAGCTCGTCATACTCGGCATTTTCGAATCACCCGAACAGGGAATTTTCGCGTGGCTATGTCTGTAGACTCAACAAAAAAAGACGACAATTCAAAGAATATTGGGGCTGCGGATAATCCCGACGCCACGCCAACGCGTCCGGCGACGCCAGAAGAGATTATCGCCATGATGGATGCGGCGGCTGACAAAAAACGCGAAAAGACTGAGATTGCGGAAGATGATCAGGCCGGTGGTGCATGGCATGTGGCGTCATTCTGGTTGTTATGGGCTGGCGTATTCAGCGCGATCGCGGCGATCGTCTATGTTGTGATCACCATGAACAATACCGCAATCGCTAATATGGTTTTGGTCGGCGGTGTATTGCTTTTGATGGCACTATTCATTGGCGGCGTGGTGATGAAAAAGTTCTCGCCAATGTTGCTCGCCGGAACGATGCTCCAACGGATGCCGGGTGTTGGGCCTGCAAATCCTGCCGGGCTTGCGGGTGCGGAAATTTTGAGTGCGCTTGGCTTGGCTGAGCGGGTTTTGGATTCAGGTCCTGACGCTTGCCTCGTGACCCGCCGTGATGGGGTCGTTACCTATGCAAATAAGGCATATTTTTCGCTCGCACGTGAAGCCGGTGTGATCGGCCCGTCCGGGCTACCGCCGCGCATCGATCGATTATTTGCCCAACAAGGTGCGGAGGCAACGAAATTGTTCCGGCTTTGCCGAGCGGCGAAAAGCGCAGCGCCCGCAGAAGAAATTATCTACCAAGTTATGGGCCTAAAGGATGGTGGCGAACGCCGTCGCTTCGAGGTGAATGTTGGCCCCCTCACCGGTTCTGATGATCTTGTTATCTGGCGTTTGCGCAATCTGCCGATTGAAGAAGAGGAACATGATGCTCTTGCATCGGCCTATGCGGATTTCCCACGCGCGGTTTTTGCGATTGAAAAATCCGGTCAAATTGCGTGGATGAATGCGGCGCTTCGCGACAAACTTGGGGTGGCGCGCGGTGCCATCCATCATATTGATGAGATTGTGCTTGGCGAGACCAGCGACCTCGTCCGGGCATTGTGGCAAATTGATCGAACCGATCAAATTGCCCAAATTCGCCGCCAGAATGCCGATCCTGCAGAGGGCGCATTTGTTGCGTTTCGCCGTGGCGGCATTGGCGAAGGCTTTGCTTGCATAGAGCTTGTGCTTGATGAATCGAAAGATGCTGTTGAGGATGTGTCGTTGTCTGGTGACATTTCCGAATCCCCTTTTGGTGTCGCTGTCGTCGACGGGGATCTGAACAAAGATGCCCGCGTCATTGAGGCAAATAAGGCGTTTACGGATGTTTTCGGCGGATCAAAGAAAAACACACCACTCTCGCGATTGGTCAATTCGGCAACGCTGGACGAACTGGCGAATGAAGTAAAGCGCAAGC
>JAJFGD010000212.1 GCA_021776315.1 Hyphococcus sp.
CTCACACAAGAGAACAGACGCCCGTTCGAGTGGAAGCGCGCCAATGCCTTTGGCAGCTTTAAACAACTCGGGAAATACCCAATCATGTTACCGATCGCAGGTGTCCTTTTCCTTTCCCAATTGGCGCATTGGGCGTACCCATCCATTTGGTCCTATTATGCTATCGAGAAATTTTCTTGGTCCGCGGGTGCTGTTGCTGCGTCATTGAGTTTTGTAGGGTTGTCGGCTGCAATAGTCCAAGGTGGCTTGACCCGCATCATCATTCCAAGAATTGGCGAGCGCGCTGCTGCAATTTTCGCCATGACCGTGACAATCATTTCCTATGTCGCATTCTCGCTCGTCACGACTGGATGGATGGCCTACGCCTTTATCGCATTTTCAGCGCTTGGCGGCCTCGCTCAACCAGCGCTGCAAGGCATCATGTCGCGAACGGTACCGGCGAATGCTCAAGGCGAGTTGCAAGGTGCCATTTCAGCGGTGATGAGCTTATCTATGGTTATTAGTCCGTGGCTGATGACCCAGATATTCGCGGCTTTTATCGAGCCAGGCAAACCGATCGCCATTTTCGATGTGACGATCTTCCCTAGCGGGGCACCATTCTATTTTCCAGGCGCACCATTCATCTTTTCTGCGATCATCGAAGTCTTTGCATTGGCAATGTTATTCCTTGCATTCCGCAAAATTGTCAGACCTCGCGAAACAGAAGCGCAGAGTTAGTGTTGTCCAGCATCCGCAAGATTTAACTGTCGCGCCGCATCAAACATGAAGGCGGCGGATAGGCCAAATAATAGCAACCCATTTGCTGCTGCTGCCCCTGACAACAACCGCCATTCCAATGGTGCCAGTACATCACCGAAGCCGAGTGTTGTGTAACTCGCGGCTGAGAAATAGAGCGCCGTCTCAAAATCGGCAAAAACGTCGTAATGCAAAAAGGAACCGCCCCACATGGCGATTTCTATCACATGTGCAGCCATCAACCATAACACCAAGAACACAAGTGAAAAACTATCGCGGAGAAATCGAACAATGCCGCGGGCCCGGCGTGTTGCCGTACGAAACATGGCCGCTGCAGAGGCAACAAATAGACCGTGCACAAATGTTGTCGCGGCAATCATAGCCGCCGATATCCAAAGTTGTTGATAAAGTTGTAAATGTTGCATCACGCGCGCCCTGATCTTGGCCCGATCATCTTGTCGCCTTGGACGTTCGTCAATCGATATCTTAGGAATTTAGGCGATTCAATATCAGTTTGAGGCGCCCATTGGCGCGCTTTACAGCCCCGTCCAACTCATCCAAGATCTCTTCATTGACCTCGTGGTCGGCTTGTTGCTCCTCGAGCATAACTTTCGCTTTTTCGATTTCGGCCGCCAGAGCATCCAATTTCTGACCGTGAACAGGATCAAATCCCTCGGTGCCAGCAACACGCACCAACTCAGCCTGCTTCGGCAGGAACAGACCACACGCTTGCAACAGCCAAAATGCTATAAATCCGAGGGAAAATGCGCCCCCTGCCAAAATCCAGGGACTAGACAACATTTGCATTAACCACTCTTCGTTCATGACACTCTCGTGGTCATTAGTGCCAAGAAGAAACACTGGCACCGACCTCGCTCCAATTTGCGTATCGATCCCAATCAACATAGCAAACCATGCGCCAACAAAGAAAAACCGCCTGGCTTGAATGCCGGGCGGTTTAAAAAAATCGTCAATTTTTTCGCGTGGTTAACGCGGGGCCATAACCATAATGATCTGGCGCCCTTCCATTTTTGGAAATTGTTCGACCTTCGCAATTTCCTCAAAATCATCTTGAACACGTCTTAGCAAATCAGAGCCGCGGTTTTGGTGCGCCATTTCCCGGCCACGAAAACGTAACGTGACTTTGACTTTGTCGCCCTCTTCAAAAAAGCGTTTCATTGCCTTTAGTTTTACCCCGTAATCATGGTCATCAATATTGGGGCGCATTTTGATCTCTTTGATCTCAACGACTTTTTGCTTTTTCTTGGCTTCTGCTTTTTTCTTCTGCTGCTGATATTTGTATTTGCCGTAGTCGAGAATTTTGCAGACAGGTGGCTGTGTGTTTGGTGAGACCTCGACAAGATCAAGACCAACTTCTACAGCGATCTTCAAAGCATCTTCGGTTTTTACGACGCCGCGCTTTTCGCCCTCATGATCGATCAATAGGACTTGTGGAACGCCGATGTCTTCATTCACGCGCGGCCCATCATTCTTGGGCGCAGCGGGTGCGTACGGTTTGCGTGCTATGGATTTTTCTCCTTTAATTGCTAACGATAATATTCCGATAATTTAGTCTTACGAAAAACGGTTAAGGATTTCGCAAACCTATCGGAAGCGGCGATATATAGGGGATTTTGCGCACTAATCAACGGGCGATGGCGGATTGGGATGCATCCTTATCCGTCAAAATCAGGCCCATATTGGACAAAGTACGCCAAACAAAAACGGGCTCAACGTCCCCGAGATCACCTGTTCCGGTCAAAGTCACGATATGGCGACCTTCAGGGGAAAACGAAGCAGTCTTACTATTTGCAATGACAGCCCCTTCACATCCAATGCTGACGGCCAAGTGCATTTCCTCAGCGTCGTCGCCGACAAAGAACGAGGCTTCTTGTGAAAGAGCAGCGAGCTGTAAATGATCCGTCTTGCCGGTCAAATCAACAAGCTGTGGTGCCTCATGGGCAATTTCATCGCCAAGATGATGTAAATCTCGAGGACCCGCCAAAACCGGAACAAACCCTGACCGTGCAAGAATTGTTGCAAAACCTGCATAACACGATGCTGGCCACCTTTTTTCGGGGTCGACGCCCGGCAGCAATAGACCAAATGGGGCCGAAATGCCGTACCAAGATGGTTTCATATTCGCGCTATCTTTGCGCGAAGAAAGCGCCCATCGTAGATCTGGGAGACGGTCTGGAACGGTCAAATTGGCCGCTGACATCATCTTACTAAAATCGGGAAGCACTGCAGCATTCGCTTTTTTCGAATTGCGGTTTTGCGCGGGCGATGCGGCAAACCATTTTGGCCGAAAGACACCCATTGCGCTAAATAGTCGCTTCCCCGCATCATCTGACGCAAGGTCATAGGCTCTTTCGAACTTCGATGTTTTCAACTGTTTCACGAGCGTTTTACGTGCTTCCGCATCACGTAGATTCGGCATTGCAGCGACTTGATCAAAATATGGTGAGGCACGCGCAATGCGTTGTAATCCCTGAATTGTCAGGAGACTGATATTCGCATCAGGATGCGCTTTACGTATGGTATCAAACGCTGGTTCAGCAGCAATAAATGCGGCAAGACTATCAGTTTTGATGACGAGTATATTTGTCTGTTTGCGTCCCAACATAACTCTTATTGCTCCCCGACAGCCAAAAGATCACTATAGACCCGCAGCGTCGAGTCGCACATTGCAGAAGCAGAGTAAACGCTGGTCGCTCGCGCGCGTCCATTTTGGCCCAGCACTGTACGGTCTTCTGCTGACATATCCCAAATACTGGCGATGGCATTAGCCAGTGCATTTGCATCACCCGGGGAGATCAATATCCCACTGGTCCCATCCATTACGGTCTCAATTGCCCCACCATGCCTCGCCGCTATGATCGGTTTTTCCATTGCGCCAGCCTCAATCGCTACTCTACCAAAGGCTTCAGGACGGGTTGACGGCGAAAGCACCAGATCTGCCCAACGATAAGCCGCTGGCATGTCAGTACAATCACCAACTAAATGAACCATGTCGCGCACCCCACGCTGATCAATCAATGCGCGCAGCGCCGATTCATAATCGGTATTGCTTGACGCGCCCCCACAAAAAACTAGCGTCATTTCGGTTTCATTGCCAGGGGAAGACCGCGATTTGAGCTTTGCAACTGCTTCAATCGCAATCTCATGTCCTTTCCAGGGCGTGAGGCGACCCGGCAATAATACACGAAATCTCGGGTTTTCCCCAGTTAGCCCCCAATTTTTGGTCAATTGGTTAACTCTATGCTCGGAAACACCAGCCGGATCAAAGACATCAATATCGGCACCGCGCGGGATAACCCGTAACCGTTGAGGTTCAATTGCACTGATTTTCGCGATGGCGTCGGCTGTATATCGGGAATTCGCGATGACACAGTCAGCGCGGAGCATGGAAGAATTGTAATACCGTTTAATTGGGCCGGCGGACTGATAGGCACCATGATATGTGGTGACGAACGGAATATTCGTTCTTTTCGCGGCTGCTAGGGCACTCCAGGCCGGAGCCCTGGATCGCGCATGAATGAGATCGACCCCCTCAATTTGGATCAGTTTTGAAAGCCTGTGGGCATTTTGCAAAATCGTAAAAGGGCTTTTGGAGTGGACCGGCATGTCGATAATTTCGCCGCCAGACAATTCAATTTCCGATGCCAAACGCCCGCCTTGACTAGCAACAAGTGCTCGCCCGCCGGCTTTGACAATTGCCGAGGCAATCTCAAGCGTTGATCTCTCTGCCCCGCCTGCATTTAGCGTCGGTATGACCTGGAGGATTGTATGGTTGAATCGCGTCATCTTGGGGACCATAAGCCGTTTTCACGGTCCGCGCAGAAGAAAGGGTCTGTTTTACAAAAGTCAGGGCTCATTCTATTTTTTCTTCTGTTTTCAATAACTTATAGACTTGCAACAACCTATACTCCTTCATTTGTGATTGATTTTGAGAAAAAGCTACAAAATGTCTACACATGGCACTTTCGACGCCTCGAATGACATAGAGCCCAGACTGGGGAAAACTAGAACCACGGCCTAGGCCAAGTAATTCCAAAAGATGGTGAAGGGGTCGCTGATTGAAACTGAACGACCGTTATTGGCCCAAATCGGTCATTATCAGTTGGTAGCCATCAGCCGACCAAACCGTTGATTTCATGGGGCTAACCCGCATTATACGGATTTCTTGTTTTGCGGTACTATCTATCTAGGAAAGGTGGATGGAACATGAAAAAACA
>JAJFGD010000213.1 GCA_021776315.1 Hyphococcus sp.
TCGCACCGACCCCCTCCACCACCCTGATGCTGGCCGCTGGCGAGGCCCTGGCGGTTGCCGTGCTCCGTGATCGGGGTTTTACCTCTCGCGATTTTCACAGCTTTCACCCAGGCGGCAATCTTGGTGCCGCTTTACGCCGCGTACGCGACATGATGCACGGTGCTGATGCCCTGCCCCTCACATCAAGCGACACGAGCCTTGACCTCGTCGTCGAGAAAATTTCAAGCGGTGGTTTTGGCTGCGTTGGTGTGATCAATGACAAAGGCGAGCTCGACGGGATCATCACCGACGGCGATCTCAGACGCCGCTTAGGCGCAACCTTGACCAATATGAAAGCGGCTGAGATCATGACCGACAGTCCGCATACAACGACTGAAGATGCTCTGGCTGGTGACGTTCTTGCTTTGATGAGCAGAGAAAAGATCACCGCCCTTTTTGTTGTCAACAACAAGAAACCGGTTGGCCTCGTTCACGTGCACGATTGCCTACTATCAGGCGTGCTATAGACGTTGGGACTAAGTCTTTTCGACTTCCAACAGTTTTTGATCACGAATGACAAAAATTCGATCTAGTCGATTTGCAAGTCTTTGATCATGTGTCGCGATCAGTGCGGCGAGACCTTCTTGGCGCACCAATTTTATGAGCGCATCAAAAACGACATCAGACGTCTTCGGGTCCAAATTCCCGGTTGGCTCATCTGCAAGTAAAATGTCTGGCTTGTTCGCCAAGGCTCTTGCAATCGCCGTGCGTTGCTGTTCGCCGCCGGAAAGCTGACCGGGCTGATGATGAACACGCGATGCCAACCCCATGAGCGTTAGCAAGCGTTCCGCTTCTTGTTCTGCTTGTGCTTTTTTCACCCCTGCAATGAGCAATGGCAATGAGGTATTACCGAGTGCCGAAAACTCCGGTAGCAAATGATGAAACTGATAAACAAAACCCAACGCATCACGGCGCAATCGCGTACGTTCGGCATCAGACATATTCGATGTTGCGTGCCCATCAATGTGCACCTCACCTTGTGATGGTGCTTCCAAAAGGCCGGCAATGTGCAGCAATGAAGATTTGCCGGAACCTGATGGACCAAGCAGCGCAATGATCTCTCCGCGCGCAAGTTTAAGATCAACACCTTCCAATATGACGAGATCGCCATAGTGACGCGTAATGTTGTCTAGGTGTAATGCTGTCGTCTGGTCAGCTTTCATCTGAGTGCCACCATTCCCGAAATGACGCTGCCTTGCCTGAGGCTCCGAATTGTACGGCAAATATACCATCCAAGTGAACCCGTTTACCCGTTTTGACACGGGTAAACGAACAACTCCAATGCGCGGAACCCAATTGTGCTTCGACGTAAAGCGGCCGTGCGCCAAATTGAATATCACGTTGGCGACCGACCGCCATATTGAATGCGGCGGCTATCTCTGCAGGTCCTTTTTGTGGCTCCGCAAATGGCGTCCAATAATACAATGCGTCATTTTCAAACAATGAAGAGAAAGCATGGGAATCTCGCGCTTCCCAAGCCGCTCCATATTTTGAGAACCATTGTTCAAACTGATTCATGCTAAGCGTCATCGCAACTGCCCTATTCGTACCGAAGTGCTTCAACGGGATCGAGTCTCGCCGCACGCCACGCTGGATAGATCGTTGAGAAAAACGACATGACCAAGGACCAAGCTGCAATCGTTACAACCTCGCCCGTTTGGATTTGCGCCGGAATATTTTCGAAAAAATAGATCTCAGCGTTAAAAAGGTCTGTTCCAAATATCCACGAAAAAAACCCTTCAATGGCATCAATATTGATCACAAACAGCGACCCCAAGACGACACCGGATAACGTACCCAAAATCCCAATAAGTGCGCCGGAAAGGAAGAAAATCCGCATAACCGATCCTTGCGTTGCCCCCATCGTTCGCAACACCGCGATGTCGCCGGTTTTATCTTTTACCAGCATCACAAGTCCTGTGATAATATTCAGCGCGGCAACCGCAACGATCAGCATTAAGATCAATCGCATCACATTGCGCTCGATTTTCAACGCCTCAAAATATGGCCCGATAATACGCGTCCAGTCATTCATGCGACGACCATCTGCGACGGCCTCTATGGGTGCTAAATATTGCGAAAACCGATCAGGGTCGCTTACGCGAATTTCGATCTGTTCCGTAGCCCCAGAGCTTTGGAAAAACAACTTTGCCTGTTCAAAAGGCATGAAGATGATCGATGAATCATATTGTGAGTTGTCGACTTCGAAGATTGCACCGACAACATATGTTTTGGATCGAACCGGTATCCGGCCAAACGCCGTTTCTGATCCTCCGCCCGTAATCAGAGTCACACCGCCACCAACCTGTGCCCCCAAAGCGCCGGCAAGGCGTCGGCCAATCGCAATTTCATTTCCGCCAGACTTGCCAACACCAAAACCTTCAAAGGATCCAGCAATCGTATTATCGGGGCGCGTAATGTCGTCGATCTCCAGAAGGTCAACACGACGCATGGCCCGAACCAACACGGCTTCTTCACCGACTGGGGTCGTTGCATAAACGGGGGCCTGAATAAGGGGTGCCGCGCTAACAATGCCGGGCACTGTCATAATCTCGTCGATCAACTGTTCAAAGTCATCGTTTTCGTCGACCAGTTGAACGAAAATGTGCCCATTCAAACCCAACATCTGGTCAAGAAGTTTCGCGCGAAATCCTTGCATGACGGACATCACGATAATCAACACCGCTACTGCCAACATGATGCCGGCGAAGGCGATAATTGAGATTAGAGAAACGCCCTTGCCTGACCGCGTTGCACCCAAATATCGGCGCGCCACCATCCATTCAAAAAAGGAAAATGGTTTGATTGCTGCGCCTTTAGTCGTGGTCATAGGATTGTCTTTCGCGAAGCTATGGGCGGCCAGTTATTCGTCTTGCATTGGGAGCTGGGCAAAATCGAGGCAGATTGGTGTCATTAGACGGCCCCAGCGAATATGGACAATTATTCAACCTTTAGTGCATCCGAAACCCGCTCTGCGATGAAATGGACGGCTGAATCGACCGACACCTCTTCTCGCTCGCCATCGCTTCGCCGTTTGATTTCGACATTTCCACTTTTAAGCCCTCGGGGCCCAACCACGACTTGATAGGGCAATCCAATCAAATCCATGCGAGCAAATTTTTCGCCTGCACGACCGCCAGTATCGTCATACAACACATCAACGCCCGCTTCGCGTAAGGCATCATAAAGCGTTGCACACGCCTTATCACAAGCATCATCGCCCGACTTCAGATTGATCACGCCAACATGGAACGGGGCGACGCTCATCGGCCATTTACAACCATCATCATCGTGAAACGCTTCAATAATGGCACCGAGCAATCGCGAAACACCGACCCCATAAGAGCCCATATGAACTGGACTGTCTTTGCCATCAGCACCAGCAACAGATGCCTTCATGGGCAGTGAATATTTTGTTCCGAAGTAAAAAATATGGCCAATTTCGATGCCGCGCGCTGACATTCGATTTTCGCTTGGAACGCGCTTTTCAAAATCTTCATTGTTGTGCATCTCATCTGTAGCAGCATAGAGAGATGTGAATTGATCAAAAACGGGCTGAAGGTCGCCGTCGAAATCAGTCTCCTTATCTGGAACTTCCATATCGATAAGACGCTCATCGCAAAAAACAGCACTCTCACCAGTTTCTGCAAGGACGATAAATTCATGACTGAGATCGCCACCAATCGGCCCCGTATCCGCGCGCATAGGAATTGATTTCAATCCCATCCGCGCAAAGGTGCGCAAATACGCAACAAACATCTTGTTGTAGCTACGTCGCGCTTCTGCCTCGTCGATATCGAACGAGTAGGTATCTTTCATCAAAAACTCGCGACCACGCATGACGCCGAAACGCGGGCGAATTTCATCCCGGAACTTCCATTGGATATGATAGAGCATTTTTGGCAGGTCTTTGTAGGATCGAACTCCTGCCCTGAAAATCTCGGTAATCATTTCTTCGTTGGTCGGCCCAAAGAGCATTTCCCGATCGCTTCGGTCCGTGATGCGGAGCATTTCCTTACCATAGGCATCATAGCGACCACTTTCGCGCCACAAATCAGCTGGCTGGATGGTCGGCATAAGCATTTCCACAGCCCCAGCGCGGTCTTGTTCTTCGCGAACAATTTGCTCAATTTTCTTTAAAACCAGAAACCCAAGCGGAAGCCATGCATATATGCCCGCACCTTGCTGGCGGATCATGCCGGCACGTAACATCAAGCGATGAGACGCAATCTGGGCTTCAGATGGGGTCTCTTTCAATAAAGGCAGGTAGAATCGACTCAGGCGCATATCAACTATTCAATTGCTTCTGAGAGCGTTCTAGAAAGGCCCGGGCCGATTGTCTATCGGCCAATAAGCAAGATCAGTCCTAGCAGGGATCGATCCCTGTTCTAGTTACGCCAACATGACCGAGCTCAGCATGCTTTTGGACCCCAGCAATGTCTAAAGTTGACCCAATTTGCCGCTGCTCATTCCCAGAGGCAAATGCCACCTGATTATCAAGTTGCGAGAAGGTGCCAATCTGGCTGCTATCAATCGACCAGCCACTCCCGCCCTGAGCGCATGACTGCCCGCCCAAACTGAAGCGTTGGGTATAGCTGACCCCCAATACATAGATCAAAGACAAACAGATCAAGAAAATACGCATTCTATCGTTCCTCGCTACAAAAGCCGCCCGAGTTCAAGATCCTCGGCCCGTCATGCAGTACTTGGAGGTCAAAACGCTTCAGCAGCCGCTGGCTCGCCCAACCCTTGCGCGGTTGATAGCGAAAAACGATGATGTGGCTTTCGCTCCCCCCAGTCCCGAATTGATCCACCTGAATCACAGCTGCACTGTTTCGCGCTAACAAATAGCTGTCCTGCGCTTGGCAAGGCCCTGGCCGAATAACGGATATTTCGCCATTTAGGGTGTTGATTGCCGCATAGATGGTTAATCCAGCGACGACAGGGATCAGGCATCTCGGTTCCATAGGAGATGCAGCTGCACGCTTTGTGCCTATTTGATTGGGCTGGGAAATTTCCCGGTTTCCGGCGGGAAAATGGTGCGGTCGAGAGGACTCGAACCTCCACGGATTGCTCCACAGCGACCTCAACGCTGCGCGTCTACCAGTTCCGCCACGACCGCACATCGCGAGGAAATCGGGGGATAGCAAAAGCATCCTCCAATGTGAACCCTCTATCTATCGAGGAAATGTGAGTGATTGCGGGCTTTTGCTAGAAGTCTTACCTGGTCGTCATCGGTCAAGTACTCCCATATTCCCTCAATCAGCCTATATTGTGACTACGGGAGACCAAAAAGGGACAGCAACCTTGGCAATTGCAGGCGTGAATGAGGCCATTGCACAGTCGAAAGTTCAAAGGGATATGCCCGTTGAATGGCGGCGAACTGACGGGTTTACACCCTATCCAGATGCTGTTGAATTCATGGAGAACCGGGCTGCAGAAATTCGCGCTGGATCTGCTCCCGAGCTGATTTGGCTGTTGGAGCATGATCCCATTTACACTGGCGGCACCAGCGCCAAACCAGACGACCTATTGGCCGCCGAAAAGTTTCCGGTTTTTAAATCAAGCCGAGGCGGGCAGTACACGTATCATGGACCTGGGCAACAGGTTGCCTATGTCTTGCTTGATCTAGAACACCGCGGCAAAGATATTCGCGCCTTTGTCTATGCTCTTGAGGAATGGATCATCCAATCCCTCGCAGTTTTTGACCTCCAGGGAGAGAGGCGCGAAGGACGTGTCGGTGTCTGGATTGATCGGTCTTCGAAAAACGGTGGATTCCGGGAAGATAAAATCGCTGCCATCGGTGTCCGCGTCAGAAAATGGGTTAGTTATCACGGCATATCTTTGAACGTCATGCCTGACCTTTCTCATTTCAGCGGCATTACTGCATGTGGGATCAATGAAACCGGCCTAGGAATTACAAGCCTTAAGGATCTTGGGGTCACTACATCAATGTCGGATGCGAATGCAGCACTTCGATCGACATTTGAAACAGTCTTTGGACCGACATTTGATGTTGATCCTTGAACAAGAAATCTTGAGTACTCCAATTCGCATTCCAGAAAGGATTGTTATCCGCTCATTAATCTCAATCATCAGTCGGGTGGGTTTTCGGAAAATTAAAGCTCCTTAATGTAAGAGAATTTTCTGAATCATCGTCCGATAGCATTAAATTCATGTCTATAATAACACTGAGAACAGCTGACGGCCTGGAGACTTAAAAATGACGCATTCACGATTGGCATTGATTTTCGTCAGTACCGCTATTTTTACTTGCAACGGTGTACTTAATGCTCAAGAAAGCCTGTTGCCTGCTACTGACGAAATTTCGGTTACTAACGAAACCGAAGGTAGTGGGTTGAGCCAACCTGAAAACGCTGAGGCCAGCGCAGACAACATGGCGGATCAATTGAACTCACAGCAGCAGCTGCAACAATCCTTCACTTTCCGCAGAACGATCAATGGTGAAGTCGTTGAAACGGATCGACGAACAGTGACCTACGATCACAACACGCCATTCCGTGCTACTGAGGCGGGACCGTCAACGCTTGAAAGGCTGAAGTCACGATTTGATGCTGAGGTTTTAACCCGGACAGAGGCATTTGAAGAATCGAAACTCGATTTTACGGTTGCGGATACAAACCGCGACGACGTGATGAGTATTGATGAGTTTTCGAAATTGGTGGCGAGTTGGAAAGAAGCGGACACGCGAGATGTGGACGAGCCAACCACCGAACAAAGGCGTCAGAAACAATATGATGCCTTTATTGCTGAAATCAGCCCTGAGACTGCAAAGATGAATGCAGATCAGTTTGCGAATAAGAAATTTCTTTTTCTAACCGGCGGCATGAATAGCGTTGCCCGCAAAGACTACATACGTGAATATTTGCTCGACTTTGACGCAATGGATATGGACAAGGACACCATATTGCGCGGCGATGAGCTGCGAAAATTTAGAGCTCTAAATCGCGGCGAGACTTTTGAAACACAGGAATAAACTACAAATGCGAAAGCACCTGCTCTAAGACGTGTAATTCTACGCTCAAATGCTCTTCGCGTGCCTTTGCTTCACTGTCGATACCCCAGCGCTCTTCCTGGAACCGCTCATCTAGCCTTGATGCTTCGAATATTTGAGTTGGCGCGAAGGCTTTTTTCCATAGTGCAAATGCCAGCACGGCTGATCCTGTAAGCGTTGTTGCCTGCTTCAGGGAAAACAACGTTTCCAATTCTTGCCCCTGAAGCAGCAACTCAAGTTTTATCGATGCATCTTTAGGCTGTTCAATCGCCACAACCCCAGAGGTGACAGCTAAACGAATTTCAAATTCACGCTCTAACCATTCGAGGTATGGGTCCCATTTTTGCTGCTGGAGAGAAACCAACGCTTCTGGCGTTTTTGCACGGTAACAAAGAAGGTCTGAATTCAAATAGGCACAAATTTCATTAATCCATGCGTTACCTGCCCCATCTCCACCGTCGATCACCGCCGATACAATCCCCGTAATTGGCATCGAGTCGCGGTTGATATGTTCGCCTTGTACTTTCCATTCTGTAGCGACCACATCCGCCAATGATTTGTTCGGTGCCGAGAGTATTTTTTTCGATTGCGTCTTTGCACATCGACCATCAAGCGTTACTGCAAATCGCTCTCCATCTGCACAGACAGATACGTCTTCGTAGAAACGTTTAGGCTTCGGCGCTTCTGTGCTCATCGCAAATTCTCTGGCCAATCACTGTGAGCATTCTCGTCAAACGCAAAAAATTTCCACGTATCCAACATGTGTCCAGTTAAGGGAGCCATCACTGTAGTTTTTTGTCCGGTTTTAGGATGCGGGAATGTCATTGAACGGCAAAACAGATGAAGTTTTGGCGATATTCCATCGATATGAGCGTTGTTCCCGCCGTATTTACCGTCACCGATGATCGGGCACGCAATGGCGGCACCATGAACGCGGAGCTGATGCGTGCGTCCTGTAATCGGACGCATTGCTAAAAAAGCGATACCATGGCCTGCCTCATCAAGTGTTTGATAGTCCGTAACCGCCGCTTTAGCGCTCTCACCTTTTGCCGCGACGACCCGTTCTGTTGTACCTTCATCAACACGAACCATGCGTTTGGCGATTGGCATCTCAATCGTCCCTTCCGGTGGTCGCGGAACGCCGGCCGTGAGTGCCCAATAGGTTTTTTCAACTTTGTGCGTTTTAAAAGCATCACCTAGCCGTTGCGCTGACTGCCTTGTTTTTGCAACAAGCAACAACCCACCTGTGTCTTTGTCCAGTCTATGTACGAGTTTTGGTCGCTCACCATTGCGAGCATAGGAGGCAAGCATGCCGTCCACATGGCGTTGCATATTTGTGCCGCCCTGAACCGCTAAACCGAATGGTTTGTTCAAAGCAATGAAAGCGTCGTCCTCATACAAAATGTTGTTGCGGATTTCTTCAGCATCCTGCTCGCTATAGGACGTTTTCCGTTCAGCTGGTTGGTTCGATTCCATGAGTGGTGGGATGCGAATTTCGTCACCCAGCGCCAATCGCTGATTTGATTTTGCACGGCTGCCCGAAACCCTAACCTGACCTTTGCGCAGTATTTTTTCGAGTTGTCCGTGGCGCAACTCAGGAAAATGCAGTTTGAACCACCGGTCCAATCGCATCCCAATCTCATCGGGTAAAACTGCCTTTTTCTGAACACCACTCATGTTATTTGCCGTCCAAGCATTAAACCCAATAGAAGTCCGGATATTGAAAAAACAACAGAGGCCAATAAATATCCACCAGCGTCAAAAATTGTCCGGTCGCGATATAGCGTCACAACATCTAATGAGAATGTCGAAAAAGTCGTAAAGGCACCGAGTATGCCAACGGTCAAGAATGCACGCATTGCCGGGCTTGAAGGTTCTTTTGCCGCAAACCATGTAATCAACAATCCCATTGCGAATGAGCCGAAAATATTTACGCTGAGTGTTCCCCATGGAAAATTTGGCCCTAGCATGAGCATAGAGATGCGTGACACAGCGAACCGCGCCAAAGCACCAATGGCACCGCCTAAGCCGACCGCTATCCAGATGACGCCACTATTCATGTTTTCGGCCTGATTAAAGGTAACAGCAGCAGCCTCAAAAAACCCATATCTTCAACACCTTCGATGCCAATTTTCATATCTTCAGTTCGCTTTGTAGCGCTTCTAGACCGAAAAACCAGATCCCAAAAGCTCAGTACCGAGGCAAAATTCGATTCCGTATCGCTCTGATTAGCATGGTGATGCACCCAATGGATCGAGGGGGTAACGAATAGCCTCGATAAATGGCGCTCTACCCCCGCATGCAGTTTAATATTCGAGTGCTGAAAAATTGAAGCGGACAAAAGCAAAACCTCAAACAAAATAACCGTATGTAGTGGAACGGCCAAAATGGCGATCGGTACCAGTCGCAATGCAGATGATAAAGCGACTTCGCCAATGTGAAATCTAACAGCACTCGTCGTATCCAAAAATTCGTCGCGATGGTGAATTTCATGTAACCGCCACATTAATGGGAACTGGTGATAGGCGCGATGTACCCAATAGACCCAACAATCGAGGATCAACAGGTCAATGACAATCCATGCGAAAAAGCCATCGCCGATGAACCAACTTGATGATCGCACCCAAAAGGCATTGTTGATGCCCCAAGCCGTCAACGGTGCCACGACACCAATAGACAGCACGACCGTTAGCAGCCAAAGGCCGATATTTTTGGATAGTCGTGAAATCGACTTTGGTGCTGGTGAGGATTGCCACAACCGCTCGGCGACAAAAAAGGTAATAAACCAACCGCCGAGGAATAACCCTTTCAATGCGAGTAAACTAGAAAGCATCTGGTATTCCGAAGGTTAAACATACAGCTGTCATTTTTTCTGCGCCTGCTTCGTGCGCTGACGGTTCCAGTATTCTAATCGTTTCGCAATTTCCTTATCAAAACCAAAATCGGATGGATGGTAAAACGACTGACGTACCATATCGGGCGGAAAATAATCGAGCCCAGCCGACCCGCTCTCGACATCGTGATCGTAGACATAACCGTCAGAATAGCCGAGCGACTTCATGAGTTTTGTCGGCGCATTCATGGCGTGAGGCGGCGGTGCTAAAGACCCTGTTTCCTTTGCCGACGCTTTCGCCTTTTTAAATGCAATGTGGGAGCGGTTCGATTTGGGCGCTGTACCGAGATAGGTGACAAGTTGCCCAATGGCAATTTCACCTTCAGGTTGTCCTAAAAACTCATAGGAATCGCGCGCGGCCATCGCCAGGGGAAGTGCTTGTGGGTCGGCATTACCAATATCCTCCGAAGCAATCACGACCAATCGACGCAAAATAAACCGGGGATCTTCACCTCCAACAAGCATTCTGGCGGCCCAATAAAGTGCTGCGTCAACGTCAGACCCGCGAATTGATTTCTGCAATGCGCTGGCAAGATTGTAATGAGATTCTTGCCCCTTATCATATATCGGCGCTCGACGTTGAACGATTTCTCCGAGGTTTTGCGCGTCAATCTCCACACGTCCTTCTGGTTCTGCGAACAATTCCTCCGCTAAATTTAAAAGGAAACGTCCATCACCATCTGCCAATCGCAATAGGAGATCCCGGGCCTCATTCGTTATTGGTAATTCCCGCCCCTCTTCTGTCTCGGAACGGCGTAACAACTGTTCCAGAGCGTCAGTATCCAGGCGTTTTAGCGTGAACACTTGCGCTCTCGATAGCAATGCAGCGTTTAATTCAAATGATGGGTTTTCTGTTGTTGCCCCGACAAGCGTTATGACGCCGGCTTCAACATGTGGGAGAAACCCATCTTGTTGCGCTTTGTTGAAGCGATGTATCTCATCAACAAAAAGAAGGGTTCCCTTACCGGCTGCGCGACGCGCCTTTGCACGCTCAAAAACTTTTCGCAAATCCGCAACACCAGAAAAGATCGCTGATATCTGTTCGAATTCTAGATTGGCGTCATCAGCCAATAAACGCGCAATGGTTGTTTTACCAACGCCCGGCGGCCCCCAAAGGATGAGCGACGAAAGGCGCCCCGCATCCAGCATTCGGCGCAATGGGGCCCCCTCACCAAGGAGATGGAATTGACCAACAACCTCGTTAAGATTGGTTGGGCGCAATCTATCCGCAAGCGGACGAGGAGCGTCTGATTCTAGTCCCGCCGCATTGAATAGATCGTTCATTAGTTTTTATAATTCCGCTCGCCAGGGAACAATTTGCCCACCAGTATCGATTTCTAATTCCCAACTGCGGGTTGGCCGCAATATTTCCTGCTCTAACTCATCACTAGTACGAACGGAAACACCGTTTACAGATAAGATTTTGTGATTAGTGCGAAGGCCGCGACGCGCCGCAAATGACCGCCGTGAGACTTCCGTTACAACGACACCCGTTGAAAGCGGATCTAATCCCAACTCTTCACTATATCGTGGTGATAGGTTGTCCACCGAAACACCATTTAGTGGGTGGTTTCCGCTTAGCTGACGTGGATCACGTGCCGGCGTTTCTGGGGGCAATTGCAATGCAACAGCAACGCTCCGCATTTGTCCGCCTCGCAGGAAAACAATGTCAGCACTATCGCCCTCGCTGTTCACACCAACGCGATATTGTAGCGTTGCGGAATCATAAACTGGCTGTCCATTCACCTCGATAACAACATCGCCTGGCTCAATACCGGCAAGATCGGCTGGACCACGCTGCCAAACATCGTCGATGATGGCACCGGCTGGACGATCCAATTGCAATGCTTTCGCCATATCCGATGTAACAGTGCTACTAGAGGCCCCAATCCATGGTCGCACGAGCGCATTACCGCTAATTGCTGATCTGATAACCTGTTGTACCAATCGCGACGGTATGGCGAAGCCGATACCATTTGAACCGCCAGATCGTGAGTAAATGGCTGTGTTCACACCAATTAATCGACCATCAATATCAATCAGTGCACCGCCTGAATTCCCCGGGTTAATGGCAGCATCAGTCTGAATGAAAAACTGATAATCAGAGACGGATACAGCAGTTCTCGCTAGCGCGGAAACAATCCCATTTGTGACTGTTTGGCCGACACCAAAGGGATTACCAATGGCGAGCACCACATCGCCGACTTGGATGGAATCTGAATTTGCAAAATTTAAATATGGTAGAGGCTCATTGACGTCAATCTGCAAAACGGCAAGGTCCGTTTGTGCATCAGCGAGAACCAGCTCAGCGTTATATTCACGTCGATCATTAAGGACGACTTTGATTTCCGTCATTCCGTCAATCACATGATTGTTGGTAACAACAACACCATCGGGACTTACGATTACACCTGACCCTAGGGAGTTTTGGACCCGCTCACGAGGTGCGCCAGAACGGCCGCCAAAAAATCGCTCAAAAAACGGGTCACCTGCAAATGGGCTTCTCTGCTGGACCACACGTCTAGTGTAAATATTCACAACAGCGGGAGCTGCACGTTCGACCACGGGAGCGAATGACAGCTTCACCTCCGCTAAAGTCTGCGGCACTATTCGTGGTGCTGCGGAGATGATCTCTCCGTCCATTTCACCAGTGCTCGGGGGCGGGGATTCTGCTTCTGGTGCGGGTTGGGCACAGGCTGTCGAAAATGCGACTAAGAGCGCTGAGGCTGCCATGAGGGCTAAACGATACATTCAAAACCTCCAAACAAAAAAGACGCGCAAGATTATCACCTTGCGCGTCCCAATTTCAATGTCACCATTTTATGCCAAGCAACGGCGATAATACTGCTTAAAATTCATCATCATCGGTGTCGACGCTAACCACAGGGCCTGAATCCTGGCCTTTCGCGTCTTCATCCCGGTCGACAAACTCGATCACGGCTAGAGGTGCGTTGTCGCCATAGCGAAATCCGGCTTTCATGATACGGATATATCCGCCGTCACGTTCTGAGTAACGAGGCCCCAAAGTTTCAAACAACTTTTTCGCCATATCGCGGTCGCGAATGCGAGAGATCGCCTGACGTCGCAAATGAAGCGAACGGGCCTCATCTTTGTCAGCGTGCTTTGCCATCGTCACGAGCTTTTCGACAATTGGTCGAAGCTCTTTTGCTTTTGGAAGCGTTGTTGTGATTTGCTCATGCTTAATCAGCGCACAGGCCATGTTTGCAAACATCGCTTTGCGATGCTCGTGCGTACGATTTAGTTTACGTTGCGCCATCCCGTGCCGCATGACATTCTCTCCTTAGGCTGACCCGCGTCAGTCTTATTGGTCAAACTTCTTTGCAAGTTCTTCGATATTGTCCGGCGGCCAATCCGGCACATCCATCCCTAAATGCAAGCCAAGTCCAGCAAGCACTTCCTTAATCTCATTCAATGATTTGCGCCCAAAATTCGGTGTGCGCAACATTTCAGCTTCTGTCTTCTGAATCAAATCGCCAATATAAACGATGTTATCATTCTTCAGACAATTTGCTGATCGAACTGAAAGCTCAAGCTCATCAACCTTGCGCAACAATGCAGGGTTAAATGGAAGCTCTTCTCGTGCATCAGTGCCGAAATCTTTCTTCGGCTCATCAAAGTTTACGAAGACCTGTAGTTGGTCCTGCATAATACGCGCAGCATAAGCTGCAGCGTCTTCAGGAGAAATTGAACCATCAGTTTCAATTTCCATGGTTAGCTTGTCATAATCCAGAACCTGGCCTTCACGCGTATTCTCTACGCGGTAGGAAACGCGGCTAACCGGGCTATAAAGACTATCAATCGGGATCAATCCGATTGGCGCATCTTCAGGTCGGTTTTGATCGGCTTGGGTATAACCCTTGCCAGAATTGACCGTCAGCTCGATCCGTAAATCAGCGCCTTCGTCCAAGTGACAGATAACGTGATTTTTGTTCAAAATTTCGACAGAAGCCGTTTCTTCGATATCTGCGGCAGTAACAACGCCTGGAGTGTTTCGCTTTAGAACAAGGCGCTTCGGGCCCTCAGCATGGCTCCGCAGGGCGAGCTGCTTCACATTCAAAACAATGTCCGTCACATCTTCACGAACACCAGGAATAGAAGAAAATTCGTGTACAACGCCGTCGATTTGGAGCGATGTAACGGCAGCCCCTTGAAGGGAAGACATAAGAATACGACGCAGGGAGTTACCAAGCGTCAAGCCAAATCCGCGCTCCAGCGGTTGCGCAACAATTGTGCCGCGACGCGTTGCGTCTGCACCTGGTGTCACAACAAGGTTTGCCGGGCGAATCAGCTCTTGCCAGTTTTTCTCGAGAATTTGTGTAGATTCCATAAGGCGGTTGGCTCTCTAATTAAAAGTTGCGTTAGACCCGTCTGCGCTTGCGCGGACGACAGCCATTGTGGGGAATAGGCGTTACATCACGGATCATAGAAACCGTAAGGCCAGCGGTCTGCAATGCGCGCAATGCACTCTCGCGCCCTGAACCTGGGCCACGCACCTGTACATTGACGGTTTGCATGCCGTGATCGATTGCTTTTTTCGCAGCGTCTTCAGCAGCAAGTTGTGCTGCGTAAGGCGTCGACTTGCGTGAGCCTTTAAAACCCATGCCACCCGCGGTCGACCAGGAAATTGCATTTCCCTGTTCGTCAGTGATCGTGACAACTGTGTTGTTGAACGATGCATTCACATGGACAACGCCCGATGAAATGTTTTTTCGCTCACGACGTTTAACCCGTCCTGCCGGTTGTTTGGCCATTTATAGTATCCTTACTTCTTCTTACCGGCGATCGGTTTTGCTGGACCTTTGCGCGTGCGCGCATTTGTATGCGTTCGCTGACCGCGTACTGGTAATCCACGACGATGTCGAAGCCCGCGATAGCAAGCCTGATCCATCAACCGCTTTATGTTCACTGCGACTTCTCGGCGCAAATCACCTTCGACCATATAGTCGCTGTCGATGGTTTCGCGGATCTGCAGCACTTCCGAGTCCGAAAGCTGATTGACACGGCGTTCGTCGGCAATGCCAACTTTTTCACAGATCTCATTGGCTTTCGCCGGACCTATGCCGTGAATGTAACGCAGCGCGATCGTCACGCGCTTGTTTGTTGGAATATTGACGCCTGCTATTCGGGCCACGGGTCGTTCCTTTTCTGTCCTTCTCCGCCCAGGATCATCCGGCTGGGCGTGCCGTATTCATGCAATGAAGCCCGCGACGGCGCGAAAAATCCTCGTGCCGAGCGAGCTTACCTCCTGATGGCGGAGAGCGCGTAGGTATAGCCACGCGCGCAGCGCCGTCAACCGTTTTTCGGGGCGTTTTATCGCCCGAATTTACTTATCTGGGCATCAATTTCAGCCGAAATGGCCTCAACCGATCCCATACCATCCAAAACCGCCAATTTCCCTTGTTTTTCGTAATAAGGGATCAATGGAGCCGTCTGCTCGCGATAGACCTCTAAGCGGTGCTTGAAGGTCTCTTCATTGTCGTCCTTGCGGACATTTTCGCCCCGAGCTGTCGTCTCAGCGATTCGATTGCGCAGACGATCGAGCAAAGCAGT
>JAJFGD010000214.1 GCA_021776315.1 Hyphococcus sp.
GGTTTACCGATGAGAAAACCTTGCAGATAGTCGACCCCAAGCCCCTTAAGGAGCATGGCGTCGGCTTCATTGTCGACCCATTCAGCGACCGTCTTCATTCCAAAGTTTCGGGCAAGGTCCAGTAA
Source organism: Hyphococcus sp. (assembly GCA_021776315.1). Taxonomy (GTDB): domain Bacteria; phylum Pseudomonadota; class Alphaproteobacteria; order Caulobacterales; family Parvularculaceae; genus Hyphococcus. The sequence goes on from JAJFGD010000214.1 coordinate 126, forward strand.
TGTGCGAACAAATAGCTGGTTTTCGCGAGACGCCGAAACACCGGTCACGAACGAGCCGTCAATCTTTAAAATATCGATGTCCAACGCAGAAAGATTTCTAAATGACGTGTAGCCCGCACCAAAATCGTCAATCGCAAAGCTACAACCAAGTTTTTTGATTTCCGACACAAACTCTATCGATGCATCAATCGCATCAATGACCTGGGTTTCCGTTAATTCAACCGTTATGCGCTTTGCCATTTCTTCATTGGCGCGAAGGTGTGAAATGTATCCTTCTGCCCAAACAAAATCTTTGACCGTTTCCATCGATATATTGACGTTCAAATGAATGTCAGGACAGATCTCAAGTGTATTGATCGCCAGTTCTAACACCCGACGATCCAGTAAATGCACCAAGCCTAAGCGTTCTGCCGTCGGAATAAATTCCGGGGCTGGCACTTCTCGACCTTCCTCGTCACGCATTCGGATAAGGCATTCAAATTTTGATGGCGTTTCTTCAAGGTCTGAAACAATTGGCTGGAAAGCCAGCCGAATGCGTCGCTCATTAAGGGCCGTCAAAATCACCTCAGACATATGGGTGTTTCGTCGGCGCGTTGAAACCGCGTCGGTTTTTTCAGAAAATGGCGACCAGCTTGATTTCCCCAAACGCTTGGCAGCGTCTAGCGCGGCTTCTGCGCGCGCCATTGCAATATTCGAATTGTTTGCGTGTTCGGGAATCATAACAGCGCCAAGGCAAATTGATGCAACAATGCCGCTATTTCGGGTCTCAACGACGGACTCGCGAACACCATTTAAAAGGCGCACACAAATATTGCGCAAATCATCTTCTGAGCACTCAGGGATCACAATACCAAATTTTGTTCCAGCCACGCGACCGATATTGGCGTTCGGTCCCAGCACATTGGTAAGGCGTTTTGAGACCTCAACAATGACTTTGTCCGCCGCATCAAACCCAAAATCTTGGTTTACGGCACCCAACTCATCAATTCCCGCGAGAAGATATGCTGCGGAGCGCCCTTCTTCTTGGGCTGCGTTGATGGCAGTGTCTAATTGCCGGCGTATCTGAACGCGGTTGAGTTGCCCGGTCATTTCATCGTTGTTAGCTAACCAAGCGAGTTGGGCTTCTTTTTTCTTTTGATGCTCAACACACCGTATCACACTGATCAAGCGTTTGCCTGGGCCGGATCCAACCCAGCCTCCGCGTTCTTCAATCCAATTCAGATGTGTGTGGTTATCGCTTCGAATTTGATATTCGCAGCAATAGCTGACGGCTTCCCCAGCAAATGCTGCTTTGCGCGTTTGATCAATTTCACCATCAATGCGCCCATCCAAGTCTACCAGGGTCGATAGCGTACTTGCATCCTGAATGCCTAAAATACGCGCTGCAGTGCTTTCATCTGACCAGCGCAACAGACCTTTTTCCGGGTCATATTCGAACATTGTTTGCAGCGCAGCGCCTTCGGCCGAACTCGCTACATAATCATCGTTGGAACGAACAGGTTCGATGCATCCCGCAACAGGTTGCGGGTTTTCAGTATTGTCACCCGCTTCAGGGCCACCAAACGCTCCTGCGTTCTCTACCATTTCGATACACTCAAATGTTTTCCAGTCGATATTAAGCAAAAACCCGTAAATAAAATTTGAAGTTTCCAGAACCGAAGTGGCATCGGTTTTGCTTTACTCCCTGTTATGAAACGAATTGTTAACCTTCCAGCGACCATCACAGCCCACGATAAAACATTAATTGTCGTGAACGCAGAAGCACAAAAAACTGCACCCGCACCAACAAAAGCGCGTGCCACAACGCTCCGTCGAAAGGTTAACACCCATACGACTACGCTCAAGGCACCTCATGGTTTTGTCGCTGCTTGTTACAGACGCACATCAAATGTGCCGCAGCAATCACGCAGCACGCAACTCAATATGGTTGCTTAATTTTCCGGTCGAATAGACTAATCCTAATCAGCCCTTGCCAAGACCACCCTCGGCGACCGACAGATCGCGACGGGCAGTGACCGTGGTCACAATAAACCCAGCCATAAAATCTAGGAATGTCATCGACATGAAGAGGAAGAAGATTGAATTTCCAAACCCCTGAACGATGATAAACAGCAAAAGAGCAACCACGAACACCACGACTGACAAAGCATGGTTCATAATTGACTCTGATCCTGTTTTTGTGGAGCGCAAAAGCTCAACAAACAACAGACCCATGCTTGATAGTAGAAATAGATCACCCCAGCTTACCTGCCATCTATCTCCCGATACCATCGGCAATTCGATAAACAACATATCATACCAAGGCGTAGTGGCGTCGCCGACCGCACCTGTAAGCGTCAATACTGCGTATACAATCAGGCTGATCGCTAGTAGCGGAAACATCTGATACATGGCTCGCCATTCTCCTCTTTCTTACCGCCCCCCCGGGTAGCGGCCGACTTCTCATTCTAGCACACAACCGCTGGGCCAAAACCCATTAATCGCGATGCTCGGATATTGATTTTGGTGATTTTGACCGAGAAAGCAGCCACATCACCCCAAAAAGGTCCCGTAATGCCACAATAAATCGCCCAAAATTGTTGTATTTGGACACGCCATGCACACGCGGACGGTGTGAAACCGGCAAGAATTCAATCACAAAACCTTCGCGCCGCATCAATGCGGGTAAATACCGGTGAAAATGGTCAAAATAAGGTAATCGCAGAAAAGCTTCGCGATAAAACACTTTAAGTCCGCAGCCGGTATCCACCGCCCCGTCATTCAATAATCGTCGCCGCACTCCATTCGCAAAAGACGAGGCCCACCGTTTGGTTGCATTGTCCCGTCGTTTTTGCCGTTCCCCAGCAATCATGCCAACATTGGGACCTGCAGCCACCAATTTTGCGTACAGCGCTGGAATATCTGCCGGATTATTTTGCCCATCGCCGTCGACCATCGCTACGATCGGAGCGCGGGCCGCCAAAACGCCCGTTCGAATAGCGCGGCTTTGACCCGCATTGGAACCGTGCTGGACAACCCGAAGTTGTGGAAATTGGGGTTTAATACCTTTTAGTACTTTTACTGTTTCGTCATCGGAATTATCGTCAACGATAACAATTTCATGAACAATGTCCGACAATGCACCGGCAATTTCCTCCACCAACGTCGCAGCGCCACCAACCTCGTTAAACATTGGCGCAACCACAGACAGCGCCAGCGCGTCCTGATCTGGTTGCGACGCCCAATTATACAACGGCGGCGCTTGTGATGATGTTGTCAGATCAACCATAGAATGCGCTCATAACCGATCTCGGCCCACCGGTCACGCGGGGAATTTTCCATGGAAAAATGCAGCCTGATCGCTTGGTCCCAATTTGCAAAGGTGTTGGGCATTTCGCAATTGTGGATTGTGGCTGTCCACTCAGTAAAAAAGGGCATTGTCCACGCACACGCTGCCTACAGGCAATCACACATGGGTGCCCTTGCTGTCCTCGACGGTGTCAACTATTCAAATGATCGAGCACTTTCCCTGACAAATTATGTGCGCCATTCATTGCACCAGCGGTAACCATGAGCTTTGCAAAATACATCCCCCAAGCGCAACGATTGCTGTCCTCCTTTTGGGTTGTTGCGGTTGCGATTTTGGGCGTGCGAATTTTCGCGTTGATTATTTCACCGTCTACGCTTGGGCCGGACGAATTTCAGTATTGGTATTGGTCCCGTGACCTTAGCTTTGGATATTTTTCAAAACCGCCAATGATTGCTTGGGCAATTGCAGCCACAACGTCGATCTTTGGTCATGAGGAATGGGCGGTAAGACTGGCCGCCCCTTTCTTTCATACAGGTACGGCTGCATTACTATATTTGACAGCAAAAGATCTTTTTGACCAACGAACAGCTTATTGGACAGGTCTGGCTTGGCTAACCATCCCAGGCGTTACCCTGTCGTCATTTCTCATCACGACCGACGCTCCTTTACTATTTTTCTGGGCAGCAGCGTTGTTTTTTCTGTTTCGCCTTTTGCAGACCGAAACGCCAAGAAATCAAGACTACATGTTTCTTGGCGTTGCCATTGGGCTGGGGCTGCTATCGAAATATGCGATGATCTATTTTGCCATTGCCATGGCAGGGGGCTGTTTATTTATTCCGATCGCACGTCAGTCATTGGTGAAGCCGGCAATCTTTTTGACTATCGCAACCACTGTTATCATCATTACACCAAATCTCCTTTGGAATATCGCTAATGACTTTCAAACCGTTTCCCATACGGCGGCGAATGCAAATTGGGGGGCCAGTCTTTTTAAGCCAGGCAATCTTTTTTCCTTCATCTCTGAGCAATTCATCATAGCCGGTCCAATATTTTTGGTAGCGTTTATTTGGGCTTGCGTAGAGTTGTGGCGAAAGCGAATGACCCTGGCGGGTGATGAGATTGGCATTCGCACAATGCTATATTTCTTTGCATTGACGCCGCTTATCGTTGTCAGCCTTCAAGCCTTTATTTCGCGCGCCCATGCAAATTGGGCGGTTGCCGCCTATCCGACGATTGTGATGCTGAGCGTCGCTTGGCTTTTTGAGCGTCGTGCAAATCGCTTTGTGACGATACCGGTCATTCTACATATTCTTCTGGGAATCGGATTTATTGTCGGGCTTTCAAATTTTTCATTGGTTGACCGAATTGGACTTGCAAAAGCGACTGAGAAAATAAGAGGTTGGGAAGAACAAAGTCAGACGATCGCAAAATTGGCCACCGGCTACGATGCTGTTATGCTTGACGACAGAGCTTTGATGGGTGCGATGCTATACTATGAGCGCGACACCGATCTAGAAATCGTCGCGATTGACCCAAATGCGAGCGTTAGCCATCACTACGAAGCTTTTAAAGCATTTGATCCGGACCAGCATAAGCGAGTTCTATTCGCCACCACACTTAGTAGTGACGCTCATATCAATTATCGATTTAACTTGATTGAACCGCTCGGCGAAAACTCCGCGATCATTGGCGATGATCAAAAACGAACTTACCACCTTTTCAGCGTGGCCGAATATTTGGAACCTAGCAAGAGATAATTTTCAGCGTGACGATTGTCGGGCAGAAATAGATCGCGCACGTTGTACTCCTTTGCTGCCAGTTCGGGCGCGCAAGCCAACCAAACGCAATATCTTTTTTATCCCGCGGCGAATGAACAACAACCCAAACGCGGCCCACAATGCTCCTGCCACCAACCATAAAAATGGACGCGGATAAACATCGGAAAAATGAGTTTTGAAATATCGGATCATGCCAGCGGTCTTTCGCGCCTCTATACGCACTGGATTAGCCCGGCTCGAGCTTTTGAAATGAAGTACACTGATATTTGGGTTGAAGTATGATTTTCCCCCAGCTTTCGAAAATCTCAAGCAAAAATCCACGTCCTCGACATGCAAGAAATAATGCTCGTCCATACCATCTATCAAGTCATAATCAGCCTTCGGAATTAGAAAACAAGCACCTGACAATGTCGGCACATCGATTATATCATGCGGACAGGGGTGTGCATGCAAATTGAAGCGTCTGAAATATGGGTGTTGGGGGGCAATTTTATAAAGGCGGGTAAGTTCCACAAAGGCACGCCATGGCGTCAATGTCTCGCGCCGCGAGCCTTGCTGTTCTTCCCCATCAGGCCCAACAAGTTTGGCACCCATCATCCATGGTCGTGCAAGTTCACGGGAATCCCTCAGCATTTTGAGAACCCCATTTTCGGGCATCACGGCATCGGGATTGATGAAGAGTAATACTGACCCTTTCGCCTCGCGAGCGCCCAAATTACATGCTGCAGCAAAACCAATATTTCCATGCCCAGCCAACACTTTGACAGGCGCATCGTCATTGCCAGCAATTGCATCTTCAACGTCTTTCAGAGGATTGCCATTGTCGACAAGAATAACGGATTCGATTCCCGACTGCTGACGCAGTGACGCGATTGCGCGGGACAAGAGCGGGCCGGTAAAATAACTCACGACAACGGCCGTTACGGGCGTCTCTACGCTGGCCTTGTTCTTTTCGGTATTTGCAATCACCGAGACTTCACTTTCCATTGCTGATGCAATGAATATGACAGGGCGACCCCCATGGCGGCAAGGGCCATCGCGGCAAGTCTCCAGACCTGCCAAAGGCTACCTTCCACCATCAAAGACACGACTATTGCGGCCAAAACGCCAACGCACACCGCCATTGTTGGCGTTGGTAAGGCGGCTCCGCGCAGCACTTTGCTGCCAAAATAGAAAAACAACCCAAGCGATAAAACGCCTGGCAAACCCAGCTCAAGCCAAATTTGCAGAAATACATTGTGGGGATGCAAAGGCATAACTGAGAGCGGTGCTTTCGCACCCGGTACGTCGATCATCGGCGCTGCCTGCGCCCATACACGCGCATAGTCAGCACCAAAACCAAATGGGAGGCCATCACCAACCCGCCCTGCAACGGAATTCCAAATTGCTAACCGATGTGACCAAGAAGAAAACTTCGATTGCCAAACTTCTGGGACATGGGCTTCCAAATTTGCAAAAATCACTTCGATTGGGAGAAGTGCTGCCGCAATTGGCGTCAAAATCAATAACCCTATCGCCCCGCCCGTTGCCACAAGAAAACTTGTTTTTGGGGCTTTGAAAGTAATAACAACAGCAACGAGACCGGCCGCAATTGCAACGGCATTCGCAGCCACGTCATTGCTAAATGCGGCGACGACGCCAACCGCCAACGCCCCTAATCCAGCTGCACGGCTCCAGATCATTGAAACAATGAGGGCTGCCGGGAACAACGCTGGTGCCAACGCGGTGACACCACGGCCAAGCGCAATAATATCGCGAGATCGGTCTGCCGACGGATCGTTAGGGGGTAATAATGCCCGCAATAAACCATCCGTCAGCCCCTCAAAGGCGAGAACGGCCATGCCACCCACAATCGCAAGCGAAAAAATCGTTGCCAATCGGTATGTCCAAACCTGCGGGAGGTTCAGGCAATACCAAACAACGCTACCCCCCAGCAAAGCTGGTGCAAGAACCCACAAAAACAGGGAATAATGATGCTCCGGTGACCAGAAACCAGAGATGAATATCCAGAAACAAAAAAACAATGCGGACAACATTCCAGCAAAAAACGGATTTCCGATATCCGGTTTATCAAAAAGTTGACCAAATGCTGCTTGCCAAAAATCGCCACGGGCGAATGCAGGTAGGCTAGCGAGCAACAACCATGGTGCGACGCCTTTGTGTCCAAAGACGACTGTCCACGGCAACAACATGAAAAGGCCATAGAGCCAAGCCCGGCTCCACCGTTCCCGTTGTTGTTTCCAAGTCAATTGCATTAGACGCCGTCACTTTCACCGTAGGTCTGGAGCCAAACCGTCTTGCGCAAGCTTTTCCAAGGCGGCATCCCGACCCACAACTTCTTGTGCTTTTTCGCCCAAACGCCGAAGTGAGACCTTTGTTTCGTCGGCCTCACGTGCACCAACCACCGCAATCACGGGCACTTTCGAAAGAGAGTGTTCGCGCACTTTGTAGTTGATTTTTTCGTTTCGAATATCGAGCTCAACCCGCAAACCAGCCTGTTCAAATAACGCTGCGGTCTCCCGGGCATAGTCTTCAGCTTCAGACGTGATCGTCGCGACAACGACCTGAACTGGCGCGAGCCAAAACGGCAACTTACCAGCATAGTTTTCAATCAGCAGACCGATAAATCGTTCAAAGGTTCCAAAAACCGCTCGGTGCAGCATCGCCGGACGCTGTTTCGCACCAGTTTCATCAATATATGTCGCATCCAGCCGTTCCGGCAGGACATAATCAAGTTGATATGTGCCTGCTTGCCAAGTTCGGCCAATAGCGTCCGTCAAATGGAACTCAAGCTTCGGTCCATAAAAAGCACCCTCACCCTCTGCAATTTCGAATTCTAGACCAGCCGCAGTTAATGCGTCGGCTAAGGCCTTTTCCGCCCGATCCCACGTGGCATCGTCGCCGGCCCGCTGCTCCGGTCGTGTTGCCAATTTATAAGCGATGTCGGTCATACCCATGTCTTCATAGACGCGGCCAAACAGCTCAAGAAATCGACGGGTTTCATCCAAAATTTGATCTTCACGACAGAAGATATGGGCATCATCTTGTGTCATCTGACGCACACGTAAAAGACCGTGCAAGGCTCCGTGTGCTTCATTGCGGTGACAACAACCGAATTCTGCCATTCGGATTGGTAGGTCGCGATATGATTTAATACCCTGATTGAAAATCTGAATATGAGCTGGGCAATTCATTGGCTTAAGCGCCATTAAATCACTCTCGCCAGAAATCACGGATGTTTCATCATCCGTCGAGGGGATTTCATCTGGTACAACGAACATGTTTTCGCGAAACTTACCCCAATGCCCAGACATTTCCCAAAGTTTGGAATCTAAAAGCTGCGGACTTTTCACTTCGGAATAACCATCGTCGTCGAGACGGCGGCGAATATAGGCCTCAAGTTGGCGCCAAATTAAATATCCTTTTGGATGCCAGAATACTGAACCCTGCGCTTCTGCTTGAAAATGAAAGAGGTCCATTTCGCGGCCAAGTTTTCGGTGATCGCGTTTTTCGGCCTCCTCAAGCCGTACCAAATAGGCCTTCAGGTCTTTTTCGTTTGTCCAAGCCGTTCCATATATACGCTGCAAAACCGCATTCCGGTGATCACCGCGCCAATAAGCGCCAGCCAGTTTCATCAACTTAAAGGCTTTGCCAATATGCTTCGTAGACGGTAGGTGTGGCCCCCGGCACAAGTCATGCCAGTCTCCGTGGAAATAGACCTTGATGTCCTCGCCTTCAGGCAAGTCAGCAATAATTTCTGCTTTGTAGTGCTCACCCATTTCTTTGAAATGGGCAATTGCGGCGTCGCGCTCCCACACTTCTTTGCGGGTCGGTCGGTTCTCTTCGACAATTTGGTTCATGCGCTTTTCAATCGACGCAAGGTCATCTGATGAAAACGGCTCATCGCGCGCAAAATCATAGAAAAACCCATTTTCAATATTTGGACCGATCGTGACCTGGGTACCTGGAAACAATTCCTGCACGGCTTGAGCCATCAAATGCGCCGCATCATGCCGAATAATATCCAGCGCATCTTCATGATCACGCGTAATGATTTCAACCGATGCATCTTCAGCGATCTCACCAAAAAGGTCACAGACCTCGCCATCGACCTTGATCGCCAAAGCCTTTTTAGCGAGAGATTTAGATATGCTTTCAGCGATGGCCGTTCCGGTGACCACATCGTCAAATTGGCGAACGGAACCGTCGGGCAGGGTAATAGCGGGCATAGTGTTTCAATCGTTTGTTTACAGGCGTTTCATCAGCGCGGCGGCGAACCGGTCCGCAGCCTCAAGGGAATAGGTGAAAAACAGTTCCGGCTCAATGAGTTCGAGTTCCATAAGCTGTAGGGTGTCGTCAAGGATGATTGCATCAACCCGGGCATAAACGGGGTCGTCAGGTGCCATTTGGAGAATGTGCCGCGCCCCCTCGATCGCCCAATCCGGTGGATGAGCTTGTTCACTGACCCCGCCAAACTCCTTCTGGCAGCGAATTTCCCCTTTTTTTGGTCGCTTTGTCACGGCATGGGTAAACGCACCGTCAATGAAGATAAAAGAGGTCTCGCCGCGGATAGAAATCTCAGTGAGCAGCGGCTGCATAATTCCTGGCATCGCCAACGCCTCGGCCGCTGCCGTTAGACCGGGGGTATCGTCCCGCTCGACGACGGACAAGCCGCTCGAAGTGGCACCAAATTCCGGCTTGACCACCGCCTTGGCGAGACCCATTTCGTCCATCATCGCGGCGATGGAGACTGGGTTCGGTGCCACAGCGCGGGTCGGCGGCAATGGCGCTCCTAGTCCAGCCAGGGACAGCAGATACCTTTTCGACAAATTCCACCGCACTATGGGGAGCGGGTTCAGCAACACGCCAGTGGTTGCACATTGCTCGAGCCAGTGCTGAAAAACCATCGGAGTGTGTTGGTAGTCCCAGGTTGATCGCAAAACCACCGCATCGACACCTTCAAATGCTTTTTGCGAGCCATTCCACGGCGCGACATCTACCTGTACGCCCCGCGCGACTAAGGCGTCCCGAACGACGGCATCACTCGGCTGGACATCAGGGCTCGCATTACAGGTAGCAAAAACGATGTGGGTCATATCGGCAAATTGCGCAAAATGTCGGATTCGTCAAACCATTAGGAAGACAATGTTGACTTGCTGGATTTTGTTGTTCCGCGCTCTGTCCAGCCCCAATCGCCTAGATGCCAAAATCGCCAACCAACCTTTGGCACATCTGTCGGCACTGGATCATACCCTGAGCTCCCAAACGGGTGACATCGTAAAAGCCGCGAAATGGTTAGCCAGAATGCTCGACCCGTTTTGTGCAGCTTGAAAGCCTCCGCTGCATAGTCCGAACATGTGGGTTCGTGCCGACACCGCGCACCAAACAGGTAAAATACTGGCGACAAGGTGCGCTTGTAGAACCACAGGAAACCAAGGGCGATCGATTTAATAACTGAGCGGAGCATTTTCGTAACTAATATGCGGCGGCCGGATTTCACTTCGCCAGAAATCCAAAGCAAAAGGTCAAATTTCAACGACGGGATTGAAACCACCGAAAATCATTCTAGCACCATCAAACGGCATGGGGTTTTCCTTCGGATCCATCCGTGGATCAGACATCATTTTTTCCACGCCAGCATCGCGTGTTGCCTTATCTGGCCATTCAATCCAAGAAAACAAAACGGTTTCGTCGTCTTTAGCCTTTACCGCTTTTCTAAAATCTGTTGATTTCCCGTTGGGTACATCATCTGCCCAGCACTCAATAACACGCAGCGCTCCATATTCTTTAAACAAAGGGTCAATGGCATAAGCGTGATCAATGAACTTCTGCTTGTTCGCGGTCGGTACTGGGATGACGAATCCGTCAATATAAGCCATTAGACACCTCCAAAAAATTTGACCCTAACACAGATTAGCGATTATCAGCCGCATGAATCCACAAAGGAACCATACAGGCAACGTAAGAATACGAGAAAAAAACCGTCAGGATTTCCGAAAACTATCAGGTTACGGCCATTGCGGCTCAGTGCATTGAGAAAGCAGCTCTGGCGGTTCGACGGGGTCAATTTGATCCGGGTTCGCTTCCGTCAAATCGAGATAGGATTCAACTAGACTTGAATATGGCGGTAAGGCCGTCACACCGGTATTCACGCCATTAATTTCCGCCCCACCCCATATCTCAAAATGTAGGTGGACTGTTGTCGCGCGGGAGTTGGCTTTCAGTCGGTCTGATATGCGCGCAATTCGCTGACCCTTCGTCACTGGAGCGCCGATTGTAATACCTGCAGGCAACGGATCTTGGACATGCAGATATTTATAAATATAACCAGTTTCTGCACCAAATATATTGATCGAAATGCTACCGATATGGCTAACATGACCATCTTCGGGCGCGACCGCCCAATGGACGGCATTCTCACAAGTTTTAGGTCGGATATCTTGCCCCCGATGTGCCTCGCCGCCAGGACAAAGCTCTGAGTCATAACCGAAACGCACTTCACAGTAATTATCCTGCCACGGATAATCGAAATTCTCTGCATCCTTTTCCGAACCGGCTACCCCGGGCCAAGAACCGCTCGCATATCCACCCCCGCCTTTTCCAAAAATCTGGGAATTCGGAAACGCAGGGCCATCTTCAACCGGAAAGCGCATGGTCGGTGACACTACTGATGGATCAGTGACACCGCTATCGCCACGCGTGGTTGAGGTTCCGTCTATCAAATTTCCGGGCGCAAAATGCCAGTCACTTGGCAATGTCGGCGCAGGTGGTACTGGCGGCTCTTCTTCCTCAACAACTGGCGGCGTTTCTTCTTCCTCTTCGACTGGTGGAGGGTCGGAAGCCTCAACAGGATCTGGATCTATTGTCGGTGTTTCAACTGTTGGCGCATCATCGGCAAAACGAGCAAACAAAAACGCCACAAGAACAGCAAGAAAGAGGATTATTAAGGGGCGCATCATGGTCGCCCTCTTCCAGCATCGCCTACAACGACAACTAAGTTGGCGGCTACCGCTCCCATCGCATCACCGTCATGGCAAGCCGCATCAGTTGAGACATCCTCATTCACACAATATCGCGTTAGTGAATATGAAGCGCCATAGAGTGAAAAGCTGCCAACGATCGCTTCGTCAGACCGTATTAATGTTAGGTTAGTTGCGTCGGCTGCGGCACCTGCTGCTGGCGACATAACTGTCAGTAAGCGCGAGCCATAAAGATTATGAGCGCGCCCGGCGACCGTGAAATGCGCACTATAAGAATCGCGATTACCCACAACAATAAGCGAGTCAGCATCAACGTCTGACGGCAACAGAAGCGGCAACTCGGCTGCGTCAATAAATTGTTCGCCCTGGCGAGAAGCGCTCACCAACCCTTGTGCATCCTGCTCTGCTAAATCCAAATCCACCGCATCCCAATCGATGACGGTTCGCTTGCGCGTCGCCGCCGGATATAAACGCAGTTCATCTTGAGCGGGCCCAACCTCCACCGATTGAACAATTTCAGATTCAACACGTGGAGGCGATGTTTCTTCTGCGAGAGCAACAGCGACTGGTGAGGTTTGAACTTCCGGTGAATAAACCAGTGACAAATCGTCAATAAGAAAACGAACGGGTTGGTTGTTTTGCGCAACCCGTCTCAATGTCACCGTCACGCGGGTAATCTGCGCGCCATCTGTTTCGAACCCTGCCGAAGTCGGCCAAGAAAACGCATTCTGAAACCAATTAAACCGTACAGTCTCATTGACAAGTTGTTGATTGTTTTCATCAAACCCGTTTAGCTCAGCGACAAAAACCTCATCAAGCGTCCCACCCGTTGGATTGATCCGCATCGTCAACGCCTCAACCGGTCGAATGAATGTCACCACCATGACAGGTCCACCAGAGCGCACATCATGAACTGCCGCACGTTGTCCACTCGCTGCTTGTGGGTAGGGACAAAGGGACGCCATGACATCGTCCGTGCGACGGGCGCAAAAATGAACACTGGCACCGCGCTCAAAACGCACACCATGAGATTCTTCATATTGATTTGAAAGTTCGATCCCGACACCAATCTGTGGCCCTTGGACATTTTCAAAATCGATCAGGCCTGGCGTTATTTCCTGGTTTGGAATCGCAACGCGCATTTGACTCAAATCAATCGTGCGCTGCTGTAAAACCGGTCGTGGTTGTACGGATTGGGCATTTGTGTTGCCCACCATGAAAAGCAGTGCACTGACAAAAATGCTCAGCTTCCCGATGCTTCGATAGATCGCTTTATTCAGCACCATAATCTCCCCGACCGGAGATAGGGTAATTTAACAAATGATGATCGGCAAGGTGGTACGCGTGGATTCCCGAAAAGAGCCTAAGAGGATGTTTTTATGTCCTTTTGTTGTGCCCGGACGGATATGGAGCCGTCCGGGCACGTCATCACCGCGTTGTTTCACAATGGAAGGGGCGCACGCGGCTCAGAGGGGATTTTTACCGGACCGCGACGCGAATGTGCGTATGACGCGGGCCAAAACGATAATAGTGTTGCTTATGGACGTCATAAATGACCGCCTTAGCGGCGGGGGGCGGCGGGGGGTATCCGCGTCCATGCCACACCCAAGCACTTGCAGGGCAATAGGTAACCCGCTCATCTCGGCGACTTTCGCGACGGTCTATTCGATCTTCGGTCCGGTCTAGTGGCTCGCGATCATTGCGTTCGTCTCGGCGACTTTCTCGTCGATCCCGAACATCTTCAGCCAGGTCAGGGCATCTGGCCGCATGTAAGCGCCATTCTCCGGCTACCGCAGGCTGTCCGGCACTCACACAACCGACCGCACACACAGCGAATGCAGCAATAAAAATATGATTGAAACGCATGTCATACCGTCTTTCTGAACCAAGCCGCCCCGCACGACTTTCTTAAAACGGTAATGCACCACAAATTCCGTCGCCAAAAATTATTCATTTTTTTTCGACGGCATTGGGTTCAAAATGCGTTACAGTGGATCAGACCCAATCACCGAAAGACAATTTTATGAATTTGTTCAAAGCTACTGCGCTTGTCGCTCTTACAATTTCCGTCGCAGCTTGTGCCTCCGGTGGGAAAAAACGCGCAGAAGGCCCGGCACCTGGGCTCCAGCAACCCGGAAAACTTTTGTCCTTGGCACGCGACACACAGGCAAAAAAAGGATGCACGCAAGCCATTCCCGCATATCGTGTCATTTCCAGCTTTGGCGATGGTTACGACGTCGCACAATATGAATTGGGTGCCTGCCTCCTTGAGGCCAAAAGTGACAATCCGGCGGAGGTCAATTTATTCCAAGAAGAAGCTGCATTTTGGCTTCGTCGCGCCGCATGGGCCGGCAATGCGCGAGCTCAACTAAAATTAGCTCAAGTCTTAAGTGGTGCTAATAATTTTTTGCATGGCTCATATGCCAATCCTGAAGAAGCAATGGCTTGGTCGATCGTGTATAACGAAAACGCAAAGCGGGACCTTTATGACCTGCCAGAGATTTCAGAAAGCATCGCCAACCATCTGAACGCAACACTCGACAGTTCAGCTACGGCGCGTGCCGTCGCCTTTGCGGATGATTTTCAGGCGATCACCATGGCAGCATTTACACCGCCAAGACAATCCGACGGGGCTGGCCGC
>JAJFGD010000215.1 GCA_021776315.1 Hyphococcus sp.
GATCGACCTAGCAATGGTGCTTTCACATCTACAAATAAGGCCAACCCAACCACGCGCTCGCCTACACGCGCAACTAGGTAAATTGACTCATACCCATAGGTCGACTTAATGACTTCCCCCCATCCATATAAGTGAAAGAAAGTGCCATCAGGATGATCCTCAACATATTGATTCCATTTCGGCCTGTCATTCTCTGACAGAATCGAAATTTCTACCGGCGTTTCTGCAACAAAAGTTGACGCTGGTTGAGGAAGAGTGCCCATGTTTATGGCTTTTTTGTTGGTGAGCTTAGAGTGTGATCAATTCGATTCCACGAAAACGACGATAAAACGTTTTTGAGTTTGGCTTCCATGCGATTGATATTTACGTAATGTCTGAATTTGGACTTCGCTGACACGCCGTTTATACGTGGCTGGTCAACATCAATTTCCCATGGATGGAAATAAAAAACGATAGGGCCTTCGTGCTCAGCGGCTGCTCGGCGCAACAACGCTTTCGACACAGGAACTGGAGCAGCCCGAAACCACCCTCCGCCAGCACAACTTAATCTGCGCCCAAACATGGTCGTTGTGGCAACCGGAACTTCGAGAAAATTTGAAACACCTTTGGGGCAAAAGGCGCTTTGTGGAGCTTCCGCATCGCCATAATGATCATGGGCGATTGGATGTGAACTGGAGGAGTACTTATAGCCAAGTTCTAAAAGAGTTTCGTGTGCCCAAGGTGTGCTCGCATCAATTGAAAACCCAGCCGCTCGGTATCCGGATACGGCCATACCCGCCATATCTTCAAGCATCTTCTTGGACCGAAGCGCATCTTCGCGAAATGCAGATTGCGATTGCAAATTAACTTTTGTATGATCATAGCCGTGGCTTCCAATTTCATGTCCACGTTCTACAATTTCCCGTGCTAATGCAGGATCACGTTCCGCAACCCAACCAAGCATAAAAAATGTTGCCTTGGCCTCGTGCTCATCAAACAAATCTAAACAGCGCCGCGTTGAATCGCCCACGCGAAGATCAAACTCGTGCCAGCTATCGCGCTTTATTTTTTCCGAAAAAGCCCAGACTTGAAAATAGTCTTCAACATCAACGGAAAGTGCGAACTTTGAGTCTGCTGTATCCGCGATTTTCGTCTCAACTTTATCATCCGCAGCAGAAATTACCTGTGTCGGCGGAACATTCATTTTGAAATCTATTTGTTCCGGTCGCCGAAGCTCATCAATGATGGCGTCCGCATTGGACAGAGCATCAGCAATCTTGATACCTTTTTCACGTCGATCCGTGGCATTTTGGTCTAATGCCCCTCGCAATCGCCGGAGGTTCGAATTTGCCTCTTTAAGGTCATTTCGGACATCATCAATTGATCGCTCTGCACCTTTGCGCCAAGCCTCGTCGACCAAAGATTTGTCGCTACCAGCGTCACTTTCTGTGCTTGCAGTCGAGGCGGCAACGATCGCATCAGCCACTTCTGTCAAGGTTGCTTCTTGCCGCAAACCTGTGTCAATCGAATGAGCTTCGTGGCTCCGACCCGAACGCAGACGGTCCAAAACGCTCATGCGTTTGTTTGGAGAGGTCGCGATTGGACGCTCTTCAATTATTTCGCCACTTGTTGAAGTATTGTTGGCCGCTTGCGCCGCACCTGAATTCACGGGCTCCACTTTGGTTGGCTTTGGCAGTTGTCCTGGCTTTTTCTCCGCAGGTTGCTCACCACCAGAGCTCAACTTCTCCTCATGGAGTTCCGAGACCACTGATTCCAATACCTCGCCGTCCACCTCATGCAACTCCTCTAGTGAGCAGTGCAACATTAGTCGATTACAAAGAGTATTGATTCGGCGTGGGCGCCCCTCGGTTTCTGCATAGACGGCATCAAAAGCTTCATCAGTAAAAACCGGGTCTTGGTTCCACCCGACGACAGATAGTCTGTGCAGAATATATTCTTGGGTTTCCTCTCGGGAAAGATTTTCGAGATGGTAAGAAGCAATAACGCGCTGCTTTAGCTGCTCCATCCTGTCGGATAAAAGAGTGTCTCTAAATTCTGGTTGCCCGACTAGAAAGACCTGGAATAACGGCGTGCCGTCGTAATCGAGGTTTGAGAGCATTCTCAGCTCTTCAAGCGTCTTGTCTGGTAAGTTCTGCGCCTCATCCATGATCAACAAAACACGTCGACCTCGATGCAACTGATCAAACAGGTAGTCCTCAAATGCTTCTAATTGACCGGTTCGCCCAGGGTTTTCTGGCTCTATACGAAAAGCCGAAAGAACATGTTCAAGCAGTTCATCGGGTGCCACATTCGTTGTAAGTAGCTGAGCCGCTACAATGTTTGAGCGATCAAGTTGATCTAAGAGATGCCCAATGGCTGTAGATTTCCCCGCACCAACCGGGCCAGTTATGACAATAAAACCTTCGGCCTGCTTTAATCCATAATGCAAATAGGCCATAGCCTTGTTGTGGCTGCGGCTGCCGAAGAAAAATTTTGGGTCCGGATTGAGTTTGAAGGGCGGACCCGACAATCCGAAATACTCTTCATACATTGCTAAAAATCCAGTGTTACGCCCATTGTGACTGAGTTTTCGACATACTCTAGCAGAAAGTTATCGGACAATCGCTCAGTATGCGACGCTTGCACAAAGGCTGATGCATTCTCGTATAAGCGATATGAAGCGCCACCAGAGACAATCACCGTGTCTGTCTCACCGCTTCCGGCTGCTTGATTCGCGCATTCGACGGCGGCGTCAAAAGCTGGGTCCGTTACATCAAAACCAAAGACCCGTGGCTCAGCCAAACAAGTTGCTTGATCAATCGTTGTATCAATACGTCGCCAACCAAGATCCCCAAACAATGATAGGCGGCGTGACATTTCGCGGTTACCGCTTAGCGAAACGCCGTGGGATGTGATTTCACGAAAGCCAAAATCTGTATCATTGTAATCACCAGACAATGAGACACTTGTGCGTCCATAAACGCCGTTCAACGCCGCAAACGCGCTGTTCGTCACACCGAGACCAATCGTTTGGGCACCAGCACCAGAAACGCCAGCGAACCTGTTGGCCGCATCGATCAGGCCACGCGGAGAAAGCTCTTGGTTTTCACGCAGTGCCTCAGCAAATTCGAGAGTCTGTCTTTGTGATGTTCTAAACTGAGAGGAGACTGCCTGTGCACGTGTTTGAAATGTTCGGCTAGCCGCGGCGTTAAATGTCAGCCGGCTAGAAAGCGCATATGCAATTTCTGCATCAATGAAATCATCATCAAATCGTTCGCCATATTCTAATCGGACCAATGTACGTCGCCCAGGATTTGCCGTGAAACCTGCGCGCCAAAAAAGGCCTGATAACAAATCTTCATCAAAAAATAATGCTGCTGCATCATCTGTTTCAACTTCGTCATAACCGACAGCACCGCTTAGGGCAAAATTTGGGTTGAGCGAAAGCTGCGCCGATGTTTGCGCTGTACCCTGTCGGTAAGTAAATGGAATCGGAAAAACGTCCGATCCAGAATCAACCGTCTCAATCCCTGATAGAGATGAACGAAACCGAAACCCTTGAAACGCATTTCCACTTTCATAAGCCGCCAGCACTTCATGGGATCGGGAATCATTAAGAAAGCTATTGTTGGTTGGGTTAAAATCCGTATCAGAATCGTCGACAAAAATCTGAGACCAACGGTAACGTAATTCAACAGCCGATTGATCTGACATTTCGTGATAGACAAATGGGCTCGTGCTGTAAGAATGGACATTTGCTGCTTGTCCGCGGGCGACATTCGCGTTCAAAGAAAAACGGGCATTGTCCCCAATCAATTGTCGTGAAGATTGACCCGACACATCAATGTATAACCAGTTGTCTTTTGCAGTAAATGTTGCGGTCGCCCCAACATTTTGATTGACCACGAATTCAGACGCATCAACTAGATATGAGAAATCAAGATCACCAAGAATGATACCGGTCACTGACGGCGTTGTGACAATTGCGCCGCCACTAAACAATGTTGAGATGAATAACTCGTCTTGTTCGAATCCTTCTCGCTGAAGGTTGACATTGTCTGTATAGGTAACCCTCGGCGAAATACTCAATGCATGACCAAAATTACCCTCACGTAAACGCAATTCCGGGTCAGTGGTAGGAACTTGCGCCAGACCTATCCCAACCAGGACACCGGCGCTTACGCCGACCGCCAATAGGCTTCGAAGCCGACTACGCTTGGCTTGAGTTTTATTTTGATGCTCGCACATTGGTCTTGCCCTTTGCGTTTTCTTCGACATCTGTCGTTCGGTCGTAATATTCATATGATTCATAGTGAGAGCCCCCCGATCCGAATACACATCGGTTCAGTAACAAACTTACATTCGGATTGACGTCTAAGAGTTCGTCCAGCGCGGACGCCAAAGCTGGCTCAGGTGTCGCATTTGCCTCCACAACAAAGACGATCTCATCTACATATTTTGCAAGAACGACTGATTCCGTGGTCGCCAATACAGGAGGCGCATCGATAATCACCAGGCCATCGCTCTGAGTTGTCGAAAGCTCTGTCCAAAGCCTGGTCGACGCATCACCCGCAAACAATTCCGTCGCACGTTTTACTGGCGCACCTTCGCCTAATACACCAAGCGGTGCCTGATTGGCGCGATGAACAAGGCTTTCAGTATCGATCGACAAGTCATGAATTTTGTTCGTTAGACCAGGGCCAGATGGTAGTCCCAACCGAGACCGAACTTTCGGCCGTGGAATATCAGCATCAACAAGCAGCGTATCAATCTGATCTTCTATCGCCAAGCTGAGAGCAAGATTGATTGAATTATAGGTTTTGCCCTCACTAGCGCGCGCCGATGTCACCAGAATTAGATTTCGTTGTCGACCGCTCTTTCGAAATTCTTGCCGCTCTCCAGTAGAACGAAGAAACCCAACGCGCCTCAAAAGACGGCGCTTTACAGCTCGCAATTCTAGTGCAAGTTGAGTCGAAGCTGCTTCAGGGTGGAAAAGACCTTCTTGCGCCAGTTTTTGATAATCAAGAGAAAACGGTTTTGCTGTCCCAGAACGGGCCACTTCGTTCGCTGGTTGTCGTGTTGGTTTTTCGACGTTTTTTTTCGCAAGAGCGAAATCGTGCAACGAGCCACCTGCTTTATCAACAACGCCCATTACAACATCTCTCCCAACTGCTCACCGTCCACCGACCGCGCCGTGGTTGCCGGTTCATTTGAGGAGAGCTTAAACACAGTAAAATATGCATACCCTGTGCCAACCAGGACGAGCCCGGCAAGTGCACCCGCTAGCCGATGTAGGTCCCGTTTACGACTAGCATTAACATTCAAGGATGGGGCTTCGCTGACGGCCCCGAGGACTGGAAGGCCAAAGGCTTCCTGCAGCTGACTAGATTGAGAAAAACTCTTGTCAATAATCGTCAACAAAATGGCTGCACCCGTTCCGGCTCCAGCAGCAATGACAAAGATTCCCAAAATCAACAACATACGTGGAGGGGCAGATGGAACTAATGCGGCTTGTGGATGCTCAAATACTTTATAATCGACGCCGCGCTCGCCAATACCGAGATTTTTCGTTAAATCCAATCGATCGCGGCGGGCCAACAACTCATCATATGTTTTTTGGGTTTGCTCATATTCCCGAACAATTTGACGCAATGCTGCTTCAACAGCAGGAGCTTCGCCAACGGAAAAATCAAGGGTTTCGAGCTCCGATTGCAAACGCTCCGCACGCGCTTCAAGCGTGACGACAGAATCTTCAACAATTCTCAGTTCCGATTGCAACCGCACATATTCGGGATTCGTTGAAAGCTGTCCCCCACCCCCGGTTTCCAGCTGTTCAATACGAGCTAAAACACCGCGAATATCAGGGTGTGATTCCTGGTAACGGCTTCTTAGATTTGCAAGCTCAAGGCGCAAAGCTTCAATCTCATCACCAGAGGTTGATCTAGCAGTCGCCGAAAGCAAGTTGTTCAGGGTCAAAATGCGTCCCTTTGAACGACCAATCTGATCGCGAACGGTTAGAAGTTCTCTGTCTTTTAGCTCTCGCTGACGTATGCGACTCTGACTTGAGGTCAATTCGGTTGCATTCTCACGGCGAAATTCGGCAACAGCTAGCTCATTCGCAGTGAGCTTTTCTTCATACTCTTCAATCTGTAAATTTAGACGCAGGCGCGCAGCTTGATCCTCTAATAAACTCGTGCCGAGATCTTGCTCTATCAGCATTGTCAGAACAGCATCGACCACTGCTCGCGCAATTTCCGGATCACTATTCTGGTAAGAAATAATAAAATACATATCCCGGGGGCTTTCGATCCGAATATCTCCTGCCACCCAATCAATCATACCCTGCAGCTTGGCGGATCGCTCCAATTCCGTCCGTGCAGTTATGGTTTTATCCAACCCAGCTCTAAAGACGATTTCTTCTACATTGGGGCGCGTCAGAAGCTGTAAACGCATAACCTCTATGCGCTGTGAATAGTCCGGCCGGCTCGCTGTAAGTCCGTTCAACACTGGCTCCAAGACAGAACTAGTCTGAACGAATACATGGGCACGCGATTCAAATTTATCCGGCACTAACCACAACAAAAACCACCCCATAAGTGCGGCAAGCCAAGTGATGGCGACGATAACCCATCGCCGCCGCCAGATGCCGTTTACCTGCTGAAGAACAGGCCGGGGTAATTCAGAGAGGTTGAACACTACGAAGCTTTCTCCTTAACATCACGCAGGTATTTTAAAATACACTTTCAGGGATCAAAATCACGTCACCTGGTAATACTGGTGCATTCGCGGAGATTTTTCCCTTTCGCAATAGATCGTCGAGACGTAATCGGAATGACTCACGTTCATCATTCTTCCCGCGGATCAAAACCGCCCGATTACCTGCGGCAAACTCCGTCAATCCGCCAACGGCAACCATTACGTCAAGAACGGTCATCCCTGCCTGAAATGGTAACGCAGTTGGCTCTTGCGCTTCGCCTAATACCCGAACTTGTTGATCAAAGGTCGATGAAAAATTACTGACAATGACTGTAACTTCTGGGTTCTTTACATATTCACGTAATGCCCCTTCTAGATCGTTCGCGAGCTGAGAAGGTGTCTTTCCTGATGCAACCATATCTTCGACCAGCGGGGTAGAAATCCGTCCATCCGGTCGAACCGTGACGTCCGTCGATAGCTCTGGCGCACGCCAGACAAAAACCTCAAGTTGGTCCAAAGGACCCACAAGGTATTCTGGTGCCGCATTGACAGCGCCTTCAGTAGTCGTTGGAGCCGATGCAAGCTTGTTCCCATCAACACCAACGGCAGCGCACCCGGCCATGGCGATCGCCATTAAGCATGAGATGGCAATTTGCCGGTACTGGTTAAATTTGTTCATGTTCAAATCCTTAAGATGTTCAAAAGAGAATCAATTCTGGTGCAGTAACACGCGATTCCCGCTTATAGTTTAGTGTTCTAGCAAATTCTTCGCCAAGGCGAGCATTCAACACCAATTCTATGCATTTAACCCCCAAAAAACCGTCTCCTTTTCAGAAAACACTCAAATGGCTCATATTGGGTTAAATCCAAGACTTAGAGCGAGGATTCACCGCTACAGGCCGCCTCGAAGCCGCTCTTTTTAGTAAACAAAGATACTTTAACGAAATGCTAGCGGCTGCCTATGCCAAAAAGGGCCACACGTACCGTCATCAAGATGATCACAATGTCCAGAATCGGCGAGAAATGGCGGATATAGAATAAATCAAATCGCAGCTTCTCGCGAGCACCTTCGACCGTCGCAGTATATTCATATTTGACCTGTGCCCAGCCTGTGATTCCGGGCTTAACAAGGTGCCGGGTATTGTACTGGGGGATTTCGCGCTCTAGCTCCCATGCGAATTCTGGTCGCTCGGGCCGTGGTCCAACAAAACTCATTTCTCCACGTAACACGTTGATCGCCTGTGGAATTTCGTCGATTCGCGTTTTCCGAATAAAGCGTCCAACGCGGGTTACACGATCATCATTCGATTTTGCGTATTGGGGGCCGTCTTTTTCAGCATCGCTTACCATCGAACGGAATTTGAGCACCTCAAAGCACTCGCCGCGATAGCCAATACGTTTCTGCCGATAGAGTACTGGACCAGCGCTATCTAGCTTTATGGCAATTGCCGCGAGAACCAGCACCGGCGACAAAAACACCAACAAACAAAGACTTGCGGCACAATCAATGAATCGTTTCAGATTAGAATTCTGACCCGTGATTCCCTTTTCGAGATCACCAATTGAGGTCTGTAGATCGTGATTTTCGAGCTCGACTTTGCCTGAACCAACCGACCATGCTGGTTTTGAAGATGGCAACGGACCAAGGAATGGCGATTTGGACTGTTCTGCAGCCACAGCCTTCATCCACAGGGCCACACCAGAGGTTACAGTGACAAACACCGCTCCGACCACCAATGCCGCATTTAGTAATGCCATTCCACGATCCCCAAACCACTCAAAGCTGCCAGGCGCCGATTCCCCCCCGGGAAACATCAAGCGCATGTGCTTCTGAGCGAACGCACGCAAGGAATATGCCTAACAGTTTATTAACAAAAGTCGAGAACGGTCACTAGGGAAAAGGAAAGATTCTCCCATTCCATATGACTTTTTTGCCCAATCACTGTTTCATAAATGTCTCTTATTGAAACACAATCAGAAGACGAATTATTAAGTAGCGAAACAATTTATGCTTGAATTTTTCACCGAGCGGCCGTTGTTTTGTTTCTTAACTGCTTTGACCTAAGACCGACCCGTGTCGCTCCGGACGAACGCACACGCTAGAAACCAGATCCAAATGCCGAAGAGTTTTCTTGTTTTTACGACACTTTACCCAAACGCCATCATGCCGACGCATGGGGTGTTTGTCGAAAACCGTCTGCGTGCGTTTTTAAACACGCATGATGCTGACGTAAAGGTAGTTGCGCCTGTCCCATGGTTCCCCTTTGCGCATTCAGCGTTTGGTAAATATGCAAAATGGGCACAAGTACCTAGGAAAGAAACGCGGCATGGAATCGAAATTTACCATCCACGATATTTTATTGTACCAAAGGTTGGAATGGACGCAGCACCTAGTGCATTAGCAAACTGTGTAGAAAAAACAGTTCTAGAACTTCGGTCCTCCGGTTGGGATTTTGACTTTATCGACGCCCATTATTTTTACCCGGACGGGATCGCTGCTGCCGATCTCGCAGTAAAACTCGATAAACCATTAGTTATAACGGCGCGCGGCACGGACATAAATCTAATCCCAAAATATGCCCGCCCACGAAAAAAAGTAGTGCAAGCCGCATTTCAATCCGACGCGATCATCACTGTGTCAGAAAACTTGAAAAATGGATTGACGGATTTGGGCGTTCCTGACCGAAAAATTACGACACTTCGAAACGGTGTCGACCTTGAAACATTTTGCCCAATGGACCGTGACTTAATACGTCGTGAACTCAACATTGATGGGCCGGTGATAGCTAGTGTCGGTCACTTGATCGAGCGCAAAGGCCACAATGTGGTTATTGGCGCGCTAAAGTCGATACCCAATGCGACGCTTCTAATCGCTGGGTCTGGTGAAAAAAGAAATACTCTCGAAAAACAAGTGCGGTCTCTTGGTTTGTCTGACCGAGTTCGCTTTTTGGGCGCGTTGGCTCATGAAGATCTTCCAATAATCTACAACGCTGCCGACGTGTTGGCCCTTGCCTCATCTCGCGAAGGTTGGCCGAATGTCTTGCTTGAGGCAATGGCGTGCGGAACGCCATGCGTCTCTACATTTGCTGCCGGTGGTGAAGTCATTCGAGATCTCTCCGCAGGAAAAATCGCAGAAGGACGAGATTCTGTTTCATTCGCGACAACAATAAATGAAGTCTTGTCAGACCCGCGCGACCGGCACGCGACTCGGCGATATGCCGAAGATCATAGCTGGGTAGATACAGTCGATAGAATGGAAAAAATATTCGCGCAGCTCTGCGAAAAAAATTCCGTAAATCGATCGATTACGACAGCCCCGCTGCCCTGTTCAATTCAACCCGCCCCAAAACTCATTGTAACCATCGATACGGAAGAAAAATTCAATTGGTCGTCATTTGAAAAACCAAACTACAGTTTATGCGCGGCGGACGACCTTACGCCATTTCAAAAAATATGCTCAGATGCAGGCGCAAAGCCACTTTATTTCCTGGCATACCCACTTCTCAAAGACCAACAAACAACAAACTATTTTCGCGCGCTATTGCAATCAAACACTGCCGATTTTGGACTTCACATGCATCAGTGGGTTACGCCGCCTGATTTGGAGTATTCAGGCGAATATTATTCATTTCAGAGTAACCTTCCCAATGACGTCTTGGCTGCGAAATTCGTTATGCTTGCCAATGCTTTTGAGAATGTTTTTGGCCAACGCGCGACTGCACATCGCGCAGGGCGATATGGCATTGCACGCCATCATTTGCCGCTATTGCGTGACATTGGTATCACCATGGACTTCAGTCCCTGCGTGGCGTTTGATTTTTCATCCGCTGGCGGTCCTGATTTTTCTGGTTTTGCAAACCGTCCATTCGCTGCCAGCATTGACAATGAAAATATTTTCGTGACACCAGTCAGTGGCGCTCGCGCTGTAAAGCGGACGCGCATATTTGCGAGCCGGCGAGATAACCTTTTGGGTTTCACACCGCCAATCCACGCAAAATTCGCTTCTGCAACCCAACCTTTGCGTTTGTCACCGGAGGGGGCGTCATTAAAAGATTTGCAATCGCTCACCCGCCGCATGATCGCGGACGGAGCTCCGATACTCACTTTTACCATTCATTCAACTAGCTTAACGCCCAGTGGAAATGACTACGCCAAAAACCAAAGCGATGTTACTCATATGCTTGAAATCACAAAGCAATATTTGCACTGGTTCCGGCACGATATGGATGGCCAGCTTACGTCACTTCCTGAACTCACCGTGCAATACGCAGACGCAGTTAGTCGGCCAGTTTAACCTATCCTTAAGGACAGAACCGATAGCGTTAACCACGTTGATGACAACGAGGCGATAGATATGCTTTCACCGGAAATTTTGCGCATCCTTTTTGGTTTTGTGGCCGTGCTCGGCCTTATCGCCTTATCAGCCTTCGCTGCACGAAAGCTAGGACTGGCCTCAGCCACGGGCGGGATGGCGAAAAAACGACGCTTGGCCATTGTTGAGACCTTGGCGATCGACGCTAGGCGACGTGTCGTGATTATCAAATGTGATGACACGGAACATTTGATCGTATTGAGCGCTACAGGCGAAACCGTAGTTGAGCGAAATCTCGATGGTCTGCCCGCAAGCGATGCCGTGATAGAATCGGAAAATCCGTTCTCTCAGCTCATGTCCGCTCGAGAAAATTTCTCTAAAACGAAAAAAGACGCTGCATAAAAAACGCCTTTTCGGTTTTTAAATAACTGCGTGAAAATCAGATATGTAGAGCGTGGCCGAGCGTGCGCAATGCCGCTTCTTGGAATGCTTCCCCTTGTGTCGGGTGGGCATGAATAGTGCCCGCGATGTCTTCAAGACACGCACCCATTTCCAGCGCCAATCCGAAAGATGCTGAAAGTTCGGCAACACCGCCACCAACGGCCTGAATGCCAAGCACAAGGTGGTTGTCTTTGCGCGCAGTGATGCGAATGAATCCATCCTCGGCTTCCATAGTCATGGCGCGACCATTGGCGCTGAATGGGAAAACCTGCGTGATCGTATCGAAGCCCGCTTCTTTTGCTTCAACTGGCAACAGACCAGCCGATACGATTTCTGGGTCAGTGAAACAGATCGCAGCGATCGCAACCTTGTCCCAAGACCGATTTTCACCGGCGATGATTTCCGCAACCATTTCCCCTTGCGCCATCGCGCGATGGGCAAGCATTGGCTCGCCTGTCACATCGCCAATCGCATAAATTCCACTCATTGTGGTTCGGCACTGATCATCGATTTTTATAAATCGACCATCCATGTCGAGAACAAGGTTTTCACGACCCCATCCTTCGGTTAGCGGCGCGCGCCCAACTGTGACGAGAATTTTGTCGGCAGGGATCTTCTTGGTTTCACCATCTTTCGTTTCAATCTCAAGACCATTGTTTTTTGCACCCTTCGCTTTCGCACCGAGCAAGACTTCCATGCCGAGAGATTTCATTTTCTTAGCGACAGGACGAGTCATATCCTTATCGTAAAGCGGCAGGATTCGATCAAGCGCTTCAACGACGGTGACTTTTGACCCGAGTTTGGCGAACGCGATCCCCATTTCAAGACCAATATAGCCAGCGCCAACCACCGCAATATTTTTGGGCGGGTTATTCAGGTCAAGCGCCTCCGTTGAAGAGATGACGTCCCCACCAAACGGCATGAATGGCAGTTCCACTGCCTTTGATCCTGTTGCAATAATGATGCTTTCCGCACGAATAGTTTTAACACCATCTTTGGTTTTGACGTCAACGGTTTTTCCGTCAACAAAACTAGCCCAGCCTTCAATCGATCGCACTTTGTTCTTCTTTAAAAGTCCACCAACGCCGCCCGTTAGACGTTTTACGATCCCGTCTTTCCAAGCAACCGTTTTTGCCAAATCGATTTTTGGTTGCGATGAGGAAATCCCGACAGCGTTTTCACTTGAAAAATGCTGGGCTTTTTCAAACTCATCAGCCGCATGGATGAGCGCCTTCGAGGGTATACAACCAACATTCAAACAAGTGCCACCATTGGCAACAGCCTCGACGATCACTGTATCGAGACCAAGTTGACCAGCCCGAATAGCAGCAACATAACCGCCTGGACCGGCACCAATGACGAGAAGCTTGCAGTCGATGATTGCCATAACTCTATCTTCAATCCTCAATAAAAATCATCGCTGGATTTTCCAAAAGCGACTTTATACGTTGTACAAATACTGCCGCGTCCCAACCATCGATAACGCGGTGGTCGAAACTGGACGACAGGTTCATAACTTTGCGTGGTCGAAATTCCTGGCCGTCCCAACGCGGTAGCGTTTGCATTTTGTTGACGCCAACGATTGCAACTTCTGGATGATTGATCACAGGCGTTGTTACGATGCCGCCAATAGCACCAAGCGATGTGATCGTGACTGTTGAACCAGAAAGCTCGTCTCGCGACGCCTTGCCAGTCTTTGCAGCCTCCGAAAGACGTCCAACTTCACTAGCACAATCCCATACATCACGCGCTTCCGCGTGACGGACAACAGGAACCATCAGACCGTTTGGTGTTTGCGCCGCAATACCAATATGAACACCTCCATGTTGGTGCACTAGGCCGGCTTCATCGTCATAGATTGCATTTACATGCGGTTGGTCAGCAACAGCTTTCACAATCGCGCGCATGAGGAACGGCAACAAAGTAAGCTTTGGCCGTCCCT
>JAJFGD010000216.1 GCA_021776315.1 Hyphococcus sp.
AGGACCAAGATGAATATTCCATGCGTTCAGTAACCCGTGCGCAAGCGGCGATTGAAGATGGTTCTTTCAAAGCGGAAATCGTGCCGGTTGAAGTGAAAACCCGCAAAGGGTCAATCACCATTGAAAATGATGAAAAGCCGAGTGTTGTCGACGCCAACAAAATTCCAAATCTGCGCGCGGCGTTTGAAAAGGACGGCACCGTCACGGCGGGAAACGCATCAGCGATCTCTGATGGTGCAGCCGCGATGGTGTTGATGCGCCAATCCACGGCAGATGCCAAAGGGGTCAAACCCGTTGCCCGCATTCTGGCCCATTCGACCCATGCGCAAGAACCTGAATGGTTCACGACTGCACCTGTTGCATCGATTACAACAGTACTCGAAAAGGCCGGTTGGTCTGCTGACGAGGTTGATCTTTACGAAATCAATGAAGCGTTTTCCGTTGTTCCACTCGCCGCGATGCGCGAGCACAAATTGCCAGCGGAAAAAGTCAACATCCATGGCGGCGCAATTGCCCTTGGGCATCCGATCGGTGCTTCTGGTGCGCGTATCTTGTGTACGCTTGTCAGCGCGCTACAAAAGACCGGTGGCAAAAAGGGCGTTGCTTCTTTGTGCATCGGTGGCGGCGAAGCGACAAGTGTTGCGCTGGAATTGATCTAGATAGCGTACGTTTGCATCGTTCTAGAGCGCGGAAATATTCGCGCGAAGATAGCGACGAACGCAGAACATTTTCACAATTGCTGTCATGCCCGGATTAATGCCGGGCATCCAGTGGTCTTTTGTTTCTATTTCTGGATTGCCGGGACAAGCCCGGTAATGACAGCTTTTCGCCAATGACCGACATCGCGTCCTTAATAAGGGATGCGGTGCTATTGGAATATTTTTGCCACCCGGCGATGCGTTTTTGACTGTTCAGTATCGCGGCGGGGGATCATCTGTTTACCTCACCGTGTTCAATCTTCAAGAATTCGTCGATCAGTCCGTGTGTCTTTTCTAACTGTTCGCTCCATGGACGAAGTCCGTCCCTCAGATAGACGTCATAGCCATCAATATTTTCACTCGCCTTGTTTAAGAATGATCGCTCATTCAGCATCGCCTCAAAGTCACAAATATATCTCGCTTCCATTTCGCCAAGCTGATCGTCGAAATAGGGCTGCGAGGAAATTAGCGTCGGGTGGTCAATTGGCAAGTTGTTAACCAGCGGTGAGACATTCTGGATGTTCCGTTGTAAACCGCTTGCTGATTGTTGGATGGAAATTAACGCGGTACGGAGGTCTTCGTCATCAATGATCGAGACCCTTCCTGCACTCATCAGTTCCGCAAGAGATGGAATTTCCGGAACACTGATATGATGATAGTGGGATGTCGCAAGCGCCGCACAGTGTTCATCACCTAGTTTCTGAGAAGAGCCGTCGGCAAATAGTGCCTTTGCCGTTTCTTCAAGGGGCGCAATCAAATTCAATCGGCGAATCCGAACCCTGGCCGATGAGCGTTCTACGACCAAGATCTCTTCGTGGATTCTTTGAAGAAACCCCAGGCTGTCGCGCTGATCCTGGCGCGCGTCGTTCCAGTTTGAGACTTGAATACCAATAAAGACACCGACCACGACAATGAAGAAGTCGAGCACGACTGCGGTCCAGTTTTGCGCTTTGACATGTTCATTGATGCGACGCAACAGCATTAGTTCAATCTCCCGTCTATTGCTTCAAGCGTTTGCACTCGCAATTGAGATAGTTCCCTCTGTAACTCCACCACATTATCCAGACGCCAATAATAAAATTCTGCATATCGATCGATATAACGAATCAGCACCTTGTTTTCTGCTAGCTCCTCAAACGGCGTTAGCAGTATTTTTTGCCGTTCGAATTCTGTGCGATCATCGCGCACGATTTTGTGGACATCCAGACCGTCGACGAACTCAACAGATCGTGTGCGATCAAGATGCGGGACGATTTGCATTGTTAGTGTTTTATGGTAATCCGCAATTTTCTCTTGGGCGCGCCGAATACTCTCCAGCAGCAATTCAAAACGCCCCAATTGTTCGCGAAAAACCTTGGAGCGAATAATGTTCAACCGTCCGCTCGACCGCAGCTCTTGTAGTGTCGAGTCGATAAAATCACCTGTTTGCCAGTCTTCAACCATCAAGAATCGTTCATTAAACAGTTGCTCCTCTCCGGGCGTCAATTCACCCGCGCGCAATTTATCAGCAACCCAATAGGTGTTTTTTGTTTTACCGGTTAGAAATTCTATGACGCCTTCATTTGCCGCTATGGACTCATCGATGTCATTCAGAATTCGGTTTAGATAATAAACTTCGTCGATGCGGTCTTGTCGGTCATCATTCCAGTTTGCGACCTGCAGGCCCATAAAGACACCGACAACGACAATCAGGAAATCGAGCCCCACCGCAAACCAGTTTTGCGCTTTGACATGTTCAGTGATGCGACGAAGAAGCACAACTATCCCCCAATATTGTTGTTTATAAACTTATAAGAATGTTCGCGTGATTTTGATAGAGCCATAAATTGACACCCATGATCGGTGACGCGGCCGGCAATCTTGGACCATCAATTGACATTCCCATCTGGGTAAATCAGTGTCCGCCACCGTTAGCGGGCGGTCAGACGTTGTCTCCCGAATGCGGCTACAAAGAGAATTTAGATCGAGCGAAGCGCTGAGAAATTAAACATGACAGACGGAAACTCCGACAAGCTCGGTAAATGTCGATGCGGAAAGGTTCATTTCAAAGTCAGTGCCGAGCCATTGATTACAATGGCGTGTCACTGCACCGGGTGTCAGCGAATGGCAGCCAGCGCGTTTAGTTTAAGTACACTTTATCCAAGCCATGGTCTCAAAGTAACTTTGGGCGAGCCAATCATCGGTGGACTACATGGAGCTACGCGCCATTATTTCTGCGCACACTGCATGAGTTGGCTATTTACCCGCCCAGAGGGGATGGACGATTTCGTTAACGTCCGAGCGACCATGTTGGAAGATGCCCAATCCTACAGTCCGTTTATCGAGACCTATACGAGTGAAAAGTTGCCATGGGCCGCAACATCTGCCGCGCATAGCTATGACAAATTTCCACCACCGGATGATTTTCCAGAGTTGCTTTCGAAGTTTGCGGACCGATTAAAGTAGGTTAATTAGCCCCCACCGCTGTCAGCCCGCTCGCATAGTTGGCGGCAAGAGCCGCTTTTGGCCGATTTAAGTTGTTCACATCGATTGCTGCAAATGTCTCTTTTGGGCCAATTTCGGACACTTAGTTTAATTCTCTCCATTCCGAATGTGAGTGTCAGTTTTCCAAGGGGCGGTCTTAACAGCAGGCTCGATATTAGAGTCAGTCGTCTTTCTTTTGTTGGGCCGTTCCTATAGCCGCACCAATAGCAATCCCAATGGCGATGCCGACACCAATGTTATCGAGAGCCATGCCGATTCCCACGCCGATTGCCACGCCAATCGCTATTCCTGCGCCAACTGTTTTCAATTTGACTGTTTCCTTCGGTCCAAATTCAGTCATTCATACAAATATTTCGCAACGCCAGTTTTTCACTATTTGATCGCTCGTTTCGCCGAATTGGCGGTGGCCTGAGGGGGGCTTACTCCCCACTCACCACGGGTATTTCCGTGAACGGTGCAATCCCAAATTCAGGATAGACTTCGCTTGGGAAATAGATCGTGCCACCACGGGCCACGAGCGCTATGGATTTAATCGCTTTGATGTCTTCAGTGGGGTTGCCTGGCACCAGGAAGAAGTCGGCAAGCTTACCCGGCTCAATCGACCCGAGGTCTTCACCGAACCCCATATAGTCGGCCATGTCGTAGGTGGCGCGGCGCAAGGTTTGTGCTGGTGTGAAACCAAATTCTTGGAACAACTCGACTTCGCGATGAAGGTTAAACGCGCCACCAAGATCTGTACCCGGTACCAGGAAGATGCCGCGCTCATGCATCATAGCGAGCGTGTCGATGATCGTGTCGAACGCTGCGCGATAGGCTGCGTCCTCTTCAGGGTCAGCAACATTGAGGAGTGCCACCTTGGCGTTGCGCTGTACGGCGACGGGCATGTTGTCGATATAATCGCGTACACCGATGCGTGTTTCACCATTGCGGCCTAGCAAGCCAAATTCGTGAATGACCGTCGTAGGGTCCGCTGCAATATTGTTTTCGACCATAAGATCCATCGTGCGCTGAACTTTGTCACTGTTGAGATCGAGGTCGGCGAACATCGCCATGCCGGTGATGCGCTTTAAGGTTCGCGTGTCATCTTCAGGACCTAGAACCCAACTCAACATCACTTGGTTGATATGGGTAATCTCATCATAACCTGCTTCGATCATTTGATCAGGCGTTGAATAGGCCGGGATATGGCCAGAGACCCGCATACCATTGGCGTGGGCGGCATCGGCCATGGCTTTGACCCATTCGCCTTTGACGGAGCTATAGATCTTGATCTGGTGATAACCACCGCGATCCGCATACATATTGACGAGGTCAACCGCTTCTTGTTCAGTTGACGCCAGCTCACCTGTTGAATTGTTGGTTTCGCTAACGCCCTCAATAAACCCACTCATGGAGATGCGCGGACCGGCGAGGGCACCGCTTTCAATTTTCTCGCGCAGTGGTTCCAGGACATCAATCTCATTGCCCATGTCGCGAACCGATGTGATCCCAGCAAGCACATTGATCAGTGCATCATCGTCGCCCATATGACCGTGCATATCCCATAGGCCTGGAACCAGGGAGCCACCGGCGCCATCAATTTCCACTTCGCCATCGGCACCCGCTGCATCGGCAGCATCGATAGAGGCGATGCGATCGCCATTAATCACAACAGAAACCGGGTCCGACATATCCAAAGTTTCCGGTTGGAACACGCGAACATTTCGAATGCGCACCGGCACGCCGTAATTGTGGGCATAGCGGGATTGGATTTCTTCAAAGCGCGCAGCGCCATAACCAGCCGCGAGATTGCGCAAACGTTCTTCTTCGCCTTCATAGCCATTGCGAATAGTGATGAAGCGCGGTGTTACATAGGCGAAGAGCTGATCATCGCTATCCAGAATAAAATAATCCGGATCGAGATCAGCACCGGACAGTGCATAGGTGGTGACCGTTTTTTCGCCAGCATCGCCATTGACGGTGAGCGTTTCAATCTCGGCCAGGCGGAGCTCACCAGCGGGGAGGGCTGGCATGATATTGTCTGCATCCGCCAAGAGGGGTCGGGCATAAACAAAAGCAGCATAAGGGCTGGCAAACTGGCTGATATAGAGCGTCGCCCCATCAACTGTCGCATTGTCGCTGCCTGTAGCATCGGTCCAAGAGGCTTCGTTGCCGGCTAGCGTATAGGTCTCCTCAACCTCGTTGCCGAAGGTTGTGTTGCCAGAGACTGACCAAGAGGTGGGGATGCCGCTCTCGTCAAACTGAATTGTCTCAGCGATGGTTGGGCCGCGGCCATTATTTTTGAAATCAAAATCAACGACGGCCGTATCGCCATCATGGTCCACCCTAAGATGCCCGACATTGGTACCGGCGATAATGACCGCGAATGCCTCTTGCGTAGCAGCGTCACTCGTCGTGCCATCGGATGTGGACGTCTCTGTGGATGGCGAACAGGCTGCGGCAGCCAAAAGCGCCAATGCGCTAATGAAATGGATGTTTTTCATGATGCCCTCTTATTCCCCTTTGTGTTTTGCCGGCTTTATCTCACAACCCATTGCCAGTCACCAGTCTATTGGAGGCAGATCCTCCGATTTGGCGAAAAAATGAAGTGAAAATCGATACTTCTCATCCATTGCTCAAGCCTCATCGGGGCGCTAAAGAAAGGCCAAATTAATTGCGAGGAGATGGACGCATGGCTGATGCCAGCGGCGCGAAACCCATGGAAAAAGTAACATTTGATTGGCAGGACCCGCTTCTGCTTGAAAGCCAGCTGAGTGATGAAGAGCGGATGATCCGCGATGCGGCAAGAAGCTATTGTGAAGACAAGCTCATGCCGCGTGTGATTTCCGCAAATCGCGAAGGTCGGTTTGATCGGGAGATCATGACTGAATTGGGCGCGCTCGGATTACTGGGTGCGACGGTCGCAGAAGAATATGGCGGCGGTGGTGCCAGTCATGTGGCTTATGGGCTGATCGCGCGTGAAGTTGAGCGGATTGATTCCGGCTATCGCTCGGCCATGTCCGTACAATCATCTTTGGTGATGTACCCAATCGAAGCTTTTGGCACCGAAGAGCAAAAGCAGAAATATCTACCCAAACTCGCCAGTGGTGAATGGGTTGGGTGTTTCGGCTTAACGGAAACAGATGGCGGGTCAGATCCGGGCGCGATGCGCACAAAAGCTGAGAAGGTATCTGGTGGCTATAAGTTGAATGGTGCCAAAATGTGGATCACCAATTCACCAATCTCTGACCTTGCGGTTGTTTGGGCAAAATTGGATGGTGAAATTCGCGGCTTTATTGTTGATCGCGACACAGATGGATTCACTACCCCGGAAATTGGCGGCAAGCTTTCCTTGCGCGCCTCCATCACCGGTGAGATCGCTTTGGATGATGCGGTCGTCCCTGAAGAAAATCTGTTGCCAAAAGTGAAGGGTTTACGCGGGCCATTTTCTTGCTTGAATAAAGCACGCTACGGCATTTCCTGGGGGGCGATGGGAGCAGCAGAATTTTGTTGGATGGCGTCACGCGATTACGCGATGGAGCGTGTTGTCTTTAATAAGCCAATCGCCGGAACGCAGCTTGTTCAAAAGAAACTCGCTGATATGCAAACGGACATTGCGCTTGGCCTCCAAGGGGCGTTGCAGTTGGGTCGTTTGCTTGATAGCGGTGCTTATGTGCCGGAAGCGATTTCCATGATGAAGCGGAACAATTGCGGTAAGGCACTCGAAATTGCGCGTATCGCCCGCGACATCCATGGTGGCAATGGTATTTCAGAAGAATACCACATTTTGCGCCATGCCATGAACCTTGAAACCGTCAATACCTATGAAGGTACCCATGACATTCACGCACTCATTTTGGGCCGTGCAATGACAGGCCTTCAAGCGTTTGCGTAAGCGGTTAGGCTCTTAAAATCGCCGCCCGTTGGGTTTTGAAAAACGCGTAAGTCAAATTCTTTGGCGGCTGCGAGAATGTGATCAAAGATATCCGCCTGGATTCCCTCATAGCGAATCCAGTTTGTGTCTAGACTGAAAACATAAATTTCAATGGGCAAACCATTTTCCGTTGGCTGCAATTGCCGCACCAGCAAGGTGAGACTTTTGCTGATTTTCGGATGGTTGCGAAGATAGGCTTCAACATAAGCACGAAAGGTGCCGACATTGGTCAAGTGCCGGCCATTGACCAGCGTCTCCCGATTGACGTTTGCGGACGCATTGTGTTCAGCAATCTCTTTTTGTTTTTCAGCCAAATATTCGGCTATATATTGGATTTTGGAAAAGCGTTGCAGCATTTGTTCGTCGCAAAATCTTACTGTCGACATATCCACATTGATTGATCGCTTGATC
The DNA here is from genome assembly GCA_021776315.1 of Hyphococcus sp. Taxonomy (GTDB): domain Bacteria; phylum Pseudomonadota; class Alphaproteobacteria; order Caulobacterales; family Parvularculaceae; genus Hyphococcus. Next base: position 7,507 of record JAJFGD010000216.1, read on the forward strand.
CGACGTCCACCGGTTTCCTGCATACCGCGCCAGTTTTTAAAACTGTCACTAATCAACGCATAAGTGGGGATCGTCGTAATGGTCTTGTCAAAGTTGCGAATTTTGACCGTGGTCAGGGCAATCTCCATGACGTCACCGTCAACGCCAAATTTGGGCATCTCAATCCAATCGCCCACAGCGACCAGTCGATTGGCTGATAGTTGAATGCCCGCGACAAAGCCGAGAATAGGATCTTTAAACACGAACATTAAGACGGCGGTGAGGGCCCCAAGACCTGCCAGAAAGGTCATGGGCGATTCACCAATGATCAAAGAAATGATGGCGACAAAACCCATCAAATATAAAAACAGTTTTGCTACTTGGGCAAAGCTGGTGATCGGGAAGTCTTTAGAAATTTTATATGTGTCGTAGATTTCCAGCCCGGCATTGATCAGCGCGTCGATAAACAAAACACCAACCACAATCATGTAGATCAGACTGAGCGTTACAATTAAACTGCTCAATGCGGGGTAATCGCCGAGTGCCATCGGCGCGAGAAGATAGATGATAATCGCGGGTGCAATCTGTGACAGTCTCTCAAAGAGCCGGCGTTGAACCAGAATGTCGTCCCGTTGCGATTTTGATTTTTTCAAAACTCGCTCGATGAACACAGCGATTATTTTCTTCGTTACAATATTCACCCCATAGGCGAGGAGAGCGATCCCCAAGCTGGCGGTGACAATCGCGAGAGGATTTGCGAAATTCGCGATGCTTTGAAACTGAGTGAAGAAATCCGTGAGATAACTGATCATGAGACCCTAGTCGTTGAAATGCCTGGAAAATAAGCCGGTGCTTAAAAATCTACCGCTACGTCTGTTCGTTCATCAGATAAAGTACCCCATTTGTATGACAAGGGCAGAGCCTTTGGGAATAAAGGGAGGCGGGAACGTGTTCTCGTCGGCCCTTGTCAGCTCGACCGATGAATGGAATGCTGAACTTCAAATTTTAGGGGTTTTCAATGAGACATTTCCTTTGGGCGGCGATTGCCAGTATTGGCCTTACGGCTTGCGGCGGCGACAATAGCCAAAATGCTGATGCGCCAGATTCACAAATGTCGGAAACTGGACTGCCATCTGCGCGCGCTGGTCAGGTGGAGGATCGTTTCGCGCTGATGGCGCTGGCATGCGTCCACAAAGAATATCCAAACAAAATAAGCCATGTCATGGCGTCTGATGAAGATGCGCGACCGCCCAGTGAATTGACCCCAGCATTTTACGGATGCTTCGATTGGCATTCCGCGGTGCACGGTCATTGGTTGTTGACGCGCATTTTGAAAACCGACCCGAACTCGCCCATGGCCCCAGCTATTCGCGAGGCCCTGGCGCAGAATTTGACTGCCGAAAATATCGCGGTGGAGGTTGCGTATTTTACAACAGAGGGGCGCGGTTCATTTGAACGTCCATATGGGATTGCGTGGCTTTTACAGCTCGTCGCCGAGTTGGAAGAAAGCGATGATGCGCAATTGACCGAATGGCGCGCGACAATAGCGCCTTTGGAAAACGCAATAGTCGAAAAAACCATGGGTTGGTTGCCGAACCTTTCATATCCCATTCGCCTTGGTACCCATAATCAAACCGCATTCGCGTTTGGACTGATGCTTGATTATGCCCGCACTGTTGGGGATGAATCATTGGAGGCCGCCTTGGAAGAAAAAGTGCGCGGTTTTCATCTGAGCGATTCCAATTGCCCTATGGCCTATGAACCATCAGGGGAGGATTTCTTGTCGCCCTGTTTGATGGAAGCGGATTTGATGCGCCGAATTCTGACCACATCTCAATTTGCTGCGTGGCTCGGTTCGTTCCTGCCCGGCATCCCCATGGATGGCAATGCTGATTGGTTAGCACCGGGTGTTGTGCTCGACGCCACCGATGGCAAGCTCGTGCATCTTGATGGTGTCAATCTATCCAGAGCATGGGCATTGGAAGGGATCGCGGCAGCATTGCCCGAGGATGATCCGCGCCGGGATGCATTACTGGCGTCAGCCGCTTTACACAAAGATACAGGTATCGCTGCAGTGTCCGATGAGCATTATGCGGGTAGTCATTGGCTCGCAAGCTTTGCCACCTATCTGACAACAAAGCGTGGCATTACGGGTGCCGGTGCACCAAACTAGCGGTTTCCGGATATCCAAAAGTATGGCGTCGTAAAACGGTTGTTTTGATTGTTGAACTCGCATTGCAAAGCAAGGGATTTATACCTTGCTTTGCGGTAACAACTTAGATTGTGATCGCGGTTGAAAACGGCTGTTTAAATACCGTCCACCGAGGCAAGATCAATACTGAGCGCCTTAGCAACGCCCTTTGCATATGCCGGATCAGCTTTGTAACAATTCACCAGATGGCGATGTTGAATTTCGATCCGCGCTGCGCCAAGTGAACGCCCCGTATTGTCAAATAATACTTGGCGCTCGTCGGTAGTCATCTTTTCAAACAATGCCCGCGGCTGTGAGTAATAATCGTCGTCGTCACGGTGATCCCAATGGTCAGCAGCACCATCAAGAGATAAAGGGGGCTCGGAAAAGTCCGGTTGTTCAGACCATTCACCATGCATGTTGGGTTCATATCCAATCCGTGAGCCAGCATTGCCGTCAACGCGCATTTGGCCGTCGCGATGATAGGAATGATAAGGGCATTGTGGGGCGTTCACCGGAATTTGTGCATGGTTCACGCCTAAACGGTATCGCTGTGTATCACCGTATGAAAATAATCGTCCCTGTAGCATTTTGTCGGGAGAGAAACTGATACCAGGGACAACATTGGCCGGGTTAAACGCCGACTGTTCAACCTCTGCGAAATAATTTTCCGGATTGCGATTCAGTTCGAGTTCGCCGACTTCTATTAGAGGGTAATCTTCGTGTGGCCAGACTTTGGTTAGATCGAATGGGTTGTAGCGATAAGAATTAGCTTCTTTTTCAGGCATAACTTGTACGGAAAGTGTCCATTGTGGAAAATTACCAGCTTCAATTGAATCATATAAGTCGCGTTGGTGGCTTTCGCGATCATCGGCAATGATTTGCGCGGCTTCTGCGTCAGTTAAATTCTTTATCCCTTGCTTGGTTTTAAAATGAAACTTCACCCAAAATCGCTCGCTATCGGCATTGATAAAGCTGAATGTATGGCTTCCGAACCCGTCCATGTGGCGGTATGTGGCGGGGATGCCGCGATCACTCATCACGATTGTCACTTGATGCAACGCTTCAGGTAGGCTCGTCCAGAAATCCCAATTACTATCCGCACTTCTGAGATTTGTGCGTGGGTCACGTTTTACCGCGTGATTGAGGTCTGGAAACTTCAATGGGTCACGTAAGAAAAATACGGGCGTGTTGTTGCCAACAAGGTCCCAATTCCCTTCATCTGTATAGAACTTAACTGCGAATCCACGAATATCTCGCTCTGCGTCGGCGGCGCCGCGTTCGCCAGCAACCGTAGAGAATCTTAAAAACAGGTCGGTCTTTTTCCCAATTTCAGAGAAGATGTTTGCCCGTGTGTAGGGGCTAATATCATTGGTAACGGTGAACTGACCATAGGCGGCCGAGCCTTTCGCGTGCATGCGTCGCTCAGGGATCACTTCGCGATCAAAATGCGCCAACTTTTCCAAAAACCAGATATCTTGCAGAAGAACCGGTCCGCGTGGCCCAGCTGTCATGGTGTTTTGATTGTCTGGCACGGGTGCGCCGACTGACGTCGTCAATCGAGATTTTGGGGACATAGCCTAGCTTCCTTTTTTAAGTGGGTGATCGCAGATTGGGCGCAAGACAGTCATCAGTCAAATTGATAATAATATTAAAATACATTGATAAAATCGATAAAACGATTCTCAAGCACAAAGGCGAAATTGTAATTGAACAGCGCAAACAGAGAAGGCTCATCAATTCAAAAAGCCGCGATCGCCGTTCGCAGGCGTAATCACTTCGTCGTTGTTTTGGGCCGGATTACGGTCGCCGGTGCCCCCTGATCAACACGTCGATATTGCCTGGGCGATCATTCACATAGGTGAGGGAGATGCGTCCATCAGGCTCAGTTGCGACCGTGGCGGGAATGGCGTTTTCAGACAAGCGCCAACCGTTGGGCAAAACAACTTTGTTGCGTAAGCGACCAAAGCTGCGGTCCCACAGGAACTCTTGGTCGCTCACCAAGAAATAGCGGCTTTCATCAGTATAGGTTTCTTCAATACGGAGAAGTTTGGTTTGATCTGTCTCAACCGGGTCAAACCATATCACTACAAGCTCCGTCGCATCGGTAACGGGCTCGCCGAGATCGATGCCGCGTTCGGAAATTTCGGCTCCGTGTAGGGTCTCGACTTTTAAATTTTCGCCCGTGTCCAATTGTTTCGCTGATGGGTTTGATGCGCGGCTACCGGGACGGACAACATTTAGATAACGATCCATGCCTTCACGAGTCTCTTCATAGTCATGATAAAGGCGGAATGAGTGGGTTGTCGGATCTTGTAGGAAGTAGACGATGTCTCTTGTCTGCGATGCCCGCTGAGGAATATCTGCATCGATCCGCGAAATGGGGCGTGAAGATGTGGCTGTCCCAGAGGCGGTGAGGGCGATAGGTCTCGCCTTGGGGGCGTTGCCACTCATCGGTTTGGCTTTGACCTCATAGGGAACACCAGCGGTACCAGGATTGATGAAGCTGAGTTCCAACCGTCCATCTTCACGTGTTTTGATTTGCGAGGGATAGTTTACCGATACCAGTTCATAATTTTTCGGTAGCACAACCGCATTGCGTTTAACCCCAAGCGTGCGCGTAAATGTAATGATGCCGTCTTCGGCAAAATAGCTTTCCGGGTCCTTATAGGTTTTGTCGATCAGTAATCGACCGCGCCCTCGTGCTGGGACAGGTCGATCCAAATCCACGCGAATATATTCTGACGTTTCAACGGCGTTTGGAACTAAACCGCTCGCCAGGGCATCATCACCTTTTACCAATGACCATTCCAATGCATCGCCCGTCATGCGGTCATAGACACCATGGACGTCGGGCTCGCTGCCTGGTCTGATTTGATTGTAAAAGCGCGTCGCGCCTTCTGTGGCGGCACTTACATAGTAATAGATCCGAAAACTTTCACTTGATGGTGCAAGAAGTTCATACCGCGTGAAGGCATCCGCTTGTGTTTGTTGAGACTGGGCTAAGAGCGGTGTGCTGATAAGGACCGCCACGATCGTGACAAAAACCACCTTCAAGCGATCCGAAAACATTGTCATGGCCTAGTCCCCTTGCACGTTGATCAGGAGATATGTGTGCCCTGATGCATGGGGAAATGCAATTTTAGCGAAAGACGGCCAGTATCATCAGACGGTCAGTGTCATCGGACGGTCAGTGTCATCTTAATGGTTGGGAATTTGGCAGCCCGCATCGGTGCAATTTTCATCTTGTTTTTCAATGCTCGCCGTTTGTAAGGGGAGATTTTTCTCCCCGATCAACGACATAATTTCAGCGCCCAGTGTTAGATCTTGCTCAGCACCAAATTTATGTTTGCGCAGACGACCCTCACGATCAATGACGATCGTTGTGGGCGTGCCTTGCATTTGATAGGCGCTCATCGTTTGCGGTAGTCCACCTTGCGCTGATTGTGCATCAATTGCGACAGGAAAGGTAATTCGGTATTCGTGTAAAAAGGCTTTCAGGGCCTCCTCAGATCCTTGTGCAGAATGATGCTCAAAGACGCTGTGCAATCCGATGACAGCAATGTCGTCCGGGCTGAATAAATCACGAACGCGTTTGGCTTGCGGCAATGCATGGGAAACGCAGCCCGGACAAAGCATTTGAAAAGCCTCGAGCAGCACAACTTTGCCGCGCAGGCTTTCCAAGGAAATACGTTGGTTCGTGTTCAACCAAGTTGATACATTGAGGGCGGGTGCAAGCTTTAAGGTTGGCATGGGCGGTCTCCTAAATTGAGAGACGCTCCAACCAAGGGTCGGAACGTCATTTTGTTTTCGGGCTTATGCTGCTGATTTCAGTTTCACCGACGGAAAGTCGACCGGAACATCAAGCGCCACATTGATATAGTTTGTAAAAAGATTGAGGGCGATATGGGCGACAATTTCGACAATCTCACCGTCGTCAAAACCGGCATCGCGCAACGATTGTACTGATGACGTCTCAACTTGCCCCCGATTAGCAACAACGTCCAAGGCAAAGGTCAAAGCGGCTTGGGATTGGGGGATGCTTGAGCGCCCTTCTTGGGCCGCAGACATTTCAGTCGCGGTCGCTCCTGCCTTTTGACCCAATACTGTATGGGCGGCGAGGCAATATTCACATTTATTGTAATTTGCAATGGCAACCGCAATCTCTTCGCCCAATCGGGCACTAAGGCGACCGCTTCCTAAAGCCCCGAAGCTTCCCCACATTGATGCAAATGCCGCCTCTGAATTACCGACAGCGCGGAACATATTCGGGACAACACCAAAAGCACTATTGATTTCATCAAGCTGGGATCGAATGGGACCGCTGGTCTGGGCTGGAACAGCAAGGTTAATACGGGTCATATTAGTTTCCTTTCAATGGTTTGATTATAAGTATCGACACGAAACAAACAATATTTAGACCCTGCCACGATAGGTTTCAAGTAGTATTTAGTCGAAACCAAAAATAATTGGAATGAAAGTGCCAATGCCGACAGCTATCCCAATTTCGTTGGAACGATCGGCGCGTGTAAAACCAGTCAGTAGTTTCAACACGACGTAAAAGAGGGTCAACCTAATCGGTTTAGGTTTGAAACCGTACCGTTATCGGATGCAGAAAGCCGCCAATTATGCGTGGAACAAGAAGTTCATTGACTGCCCATGATGATCCGCGCCAGACCAGCCATAAATTTCAAAAGCTAACAATCAATGCGATCATTCGTGAACGCTATGGGTTTCGTTCGATGAAATCACTTAACAAGCGCACCAATTCTTCAGGGCGATCTTCCTGCACAAAATGGCTACCGCCAGTGACCGTTGGGTGCGGTTGATCGGCGGCACCAGGCACGGTCTCAATCCAGATTTTTTCAAGTCCCGCGGTTACCGGATCACTGTCGCTAAAGGCTGTCATGAAGGGTTTGTCCCAAACTTCATAAACATCGCGCATGACTTTCGCATTTTGTCTCAATTGTGAAGGAACCAAAAAAGGAAAGATGCGCACTGCCGACTGATAGGATTCATCAGGAAATGGTGCCGCATAGGCATCCAATTCTGCCTGTGAGAGTTCACGACTTGTGGCTTGTTGAAACAGGCTTTGAAAGTCGAGCTGCTCGGAATGCTTGGCCCATGCCACCCATCGCGTAAAGGAGAAGTCATCTCCATCCGTTACGGTTTCCGGTTGGCCTTCTCGCCAGACTGCAAAGCGGAAAAGGGGATATCCGATCCAACCGCGAATACCATCAGCTGCCGGAAGGCCTGTATTTGAAAGCATGATACGAGCAAATCGATCAGGTTCCTTCGCGACAATGCGAAGTCCGATCAAGCCACCCCAATCTTGTGCAAACAAAGTCACATTTTGGATGTTAAGCTGACGCACAAATTCCGACATGACATCCACATGCATTTGGTAATTGTGATCGCTTTGTTTCAACGGCTTGTCAGATTTACCAAACCCAACAAGGTCCGGTGCGATGACGCGGTAGCCTTGTTCGACTAGGGGTGGGATCATATGGCGATAGAGATAGCTCCAAGATGGCTGGCCATGCATAAGAAGAACAACCTCACCATCTGCAGGGCCTTCATCAAGATAGTGAATGCGATAGCCGAGGCTTTCAAAATAGTTTGCCTCGAACGGAAAGTCAGGGAGATTGGCAAACCGTTCTTCGGGAGTCTGAACAACCTCACCGGGTGTCCAACTCGTCGGTGCCTGAAGTGAAACC
>JAJFGD010000217.1 GCA_021776315.1 Hyphococcus sp.
CGTTTCACTCTTACCATAGCAGCATTCATTATTAAGTTGGTTACTGTAAATTGCAGTGTATACCTGCCATGAAGATAAAAACAGGGTTCCATATGGTGATTAGCAATTAGCTTAATGATCCTAAAATCCTCAGTTGACCGCTACAGCAATAACCAACATACTGAAACAAAAGGAGTATGGCGTTATATGCCATTCACCTCAAGGGTGAGTCGCGCTATGCTGCTTATAGCACGCTATTCTTTCATTTTTGCTGTGTTGCAATTCGTTGCAATAACTCGTTATTATGCCTCATTGCGCCTTGCCAAAAAGAAACAATATCGCACTCTAAGGATCGAGAAGAGAATAACTTGCGAAACTAACGCAGGATTTGTGTTCATATTCAAGGCATGTAAATAGGCACATAGCACGGCTATGTAACTGTTTACATAACGCAGAAGATGAGTGTAAATGCAAAGTGAGTTTCGCAAGTTATTCTCTTCTCGATCCTAAACATCATCCAGCTGAGGATTCTAGGATGACGGTACGTTTGCCCAAGTAGGCAAGTATTGAGGTGTGAGTTTACACTACGAGCTAAACTATGCAACGAAAAGCAGCAGGAAAATATGAGCCGCTATTCCCTTTGATGCAGTAGATTAGCCTCATAACCGACAGACTCCTAGGACGTCAAGTATGACAAATACCGACATTGAGATTTTTGAGAGAACCATTTGTTTTGAGGGCTTTTTTCGATTGGAACGTTATCGCTTGCGTCATCGATTATTTAATGGCGAATGGAGCCGCCAGGTTGTGCGCGAATTATTTGAACGAGGCCATGCGGCTGCTATCCTGCCTTATGATCCAGTTAGAGATGAGGTAATTCTGATTGAGCAGTTTCGCATAGGAGCCATGGCTGCACCGGGCGGCGCATGGCTGCTGGAAATTGTGGCTGGCATGATTGAAGTTGCCGAAACGGCAGAAGAAGTGGTCATACGTGAAAGCGTGGAAGAAGCGGATTGTGTGATTACTGACCTTATACCACTTTACGATTTTCTGGTCAGTCCCGGGGGAACTACAGAGCGCGTTGCTTTATTTTGTGGCCGGGTTGATTCGACTCATGCGGGGGGAGTGCATGGTGCAAAAGCAGAAGGAGAGGATATCAAAGTGCATGTCATCACCTTTACTGCGGCCATGGCATTATTAAAATCAGGCCGAATAAATTCGGCGAGCGCGATTATTTCTTTACAGTGGCTAGCCTTAAATCGGGATTATGTGCGTGCATTATGGTCAGGAACATAGGTTTGGGTAGGAAATATACCCTCCAACGAAATGTAGAGACAACCAGAACCGTTGGGTGCTAACTTTGATCCAAGGAGTAGCGAAGTAAACAGAACTGAGAGGCTGTGAATAAATTAATGCACACCAAGTAATGCCACAACCAATTTGATTTTAGTTAAAACAGTATTTTTTTAGTGCAATAAAACCAGTCTGTTACAGAAGCTGCAATTTCATTTTCTTATTAACAACCTATTTTATCGAAGCTGTTGTTGTAAGAAAGTAATTTTTTCACAGTCTCTGAGTCTCTGAGCTGAAAGGCATCAAATACGACGTAACTTATATCTCGTTAATGGATAAACCTGATTGGTTTCTTGAAAAGTCTCCTTTCGGTCAGGTGCCAATTCTAATTGAAGATCAAGGGACACTATTTGATTCAAACGCCATTTCAGAATATTTGGAAGAACAATATCCCAACAAACTTCATCCCGATTTGGCATTTATTCGTGCCACCAATCGTTCTTGGATAGGACTGGCAGCCAAGAATTACTTGGTGCAATGTAAAACGCAACGTTCATCTACAAAAAAAATATTGTTTGAGAATAAGGTGGAACTGGACAAAGACTTTGAGAAAATGGAGGCTATTATTAGCGAAGGCCCCTATTTTTCAGGCGGCACCATTAGTATGGTAGACGCGGCGTGGCGTGGTTTGCTTTACTGCATCGTACCGAAATCATAAAGAAGTATGCTGGCTTTGAGTTCCTTGATGGTTTTCATAAATTATTAAAGTGGCGCGCTGCGCTAATGGAAAAAGCGCCTCTATTGCAATCAGTAAGTGATAATTTTGATGCTGAATTTATGAATTTCTACCTGAATGAAAAAACTTATCTTGGCCAGCTTATGCGGGAAAAAAGCGGCTGTTGTGGAGTTAGAGAGAAATGTAATTGTACGCCTGAGATGTTGGCATGTTGTTCTTAGGAACGCGCATGAAACGTAATATAAACCCCATTGAGGCTTCCCCCGTTCTTGTGATCAGCTATGATTGATCGCTTCTAGTCGTTACCGGAACCTGAGACAAGGGACTTTTGCGTCTTGGAAAGATGTTACGTTAGCATAGCACGGTCATAGTTTCGGTTTTCTAGTGGATCATTTTTACCAATATCAGCGTTACTGAAACAATTACATAGCTAGCTATGCGCTTGTTTCAGCGCCTTGTTCTTGACAAAAATTATCGCACTATAAAATCCGAAACTATGACCGTGCGAAGTATAAATGCGATAATTCCGGGGTTCGGTACCCTATGAAAGTTAACTTGGCAGTACTCTTTGATAAGAAGACACAAAAGGAATCGAAAATGACCCATCTCCGGATTGCTACTTTCAACCTTGAGAATCTCGGTGATCGACGGGGCGCGGATCTTTCCGACCGACTTCCCATCCTGCGCCCACAGCTCGAAAGACTTGATGCCGACGTTCTTTGTTTGCAGGAAGTCAATGCTCGGCGCGAAGCGGGCCAAGAGACGAGGACGCTTCACGCTCTTGATATTCTCCTGGAAGGCTCAAAATACTCTGAATTTCAACGCTCATTCACGCATCAGACCGGGAAAGAGGATCCGCGGGATGTTCACAACCTTGTTGTTCTTTCCCGGTTCCCGATTATCAGCACGAAACAACTTCACAACGACCTGATCCCTCCGCTGGAGGTACCTCTCGCTCGGGATGTTGCTGAGTCTGGCCAGATATCAATAGTTAAGTGGGACCGTCCATTGCTTCATGTTGTCATCGAGCTTGATGACAAGCGCCAGTTGGACATCATAAATCTGCACCTTCGGTGCTCAAGTGGTTCGTACATCAAGGGACAAAAAATCGGTCCTTTCTCCTGGAAATCGGTTTGCGGATGGGCGGAGGCATTTTACCTTTCGTCACTCAAGCGTAGTGGGCAGGCGCTTGAGGTGCGTTTGTTTATTGAAAGGATTTTTGACAACAATCCGGATGCGTTGATCATGGTTTGCGGGGACTTCAATGCGGAAGAGCCTGAGGTGCCACTTCGAATACTTGTGGCCAGTGCTAAAGATACCGGAAACAGCGCACTGGCGGAGCGATCTCTCATCGTACTTGAACGTGGTATCGCCCAAGACCGTGCATTCTCTATCATTCATCACGGGCGTCCCCAGATGTTGGATCATATGCTTGTGTCGCGGGCGCTTTGCGGCGGATTTCGCTCAATAGAAATTCACAACGAAGCCCTGAGTGATGAGACGGTTGCCTACCGGCTTGGGGATCATCCGCCGGAGAGTTTTCATGCGCCACTTGTGGCGACTTTTTCCTTCGATCACAAATCTGGTGCCTGAGCGAGAATACTACTAAGTTTGTCAATCAGAATTCAATTTTAGGCATATTTTTTAATGAATTCTGCCAACAATTCAAAGTCACTTTGCTTGCTACTACTAGGCCGCCAAACCATTCCAATAGCCCGGTAGGTTGGGGAGAGGAACGAACCCCAACAAATTCAAACACGCCTTTCTCCAAAATCACCATCAGGTAAAGCGCCTGCCCAGTCAGCTTGTAGAATCCCCTTGCGGATATATTGATGAATGCTCGATAAGGCCAATCAGCAGGTGTCTGAACATAGTCATGTTTAACCGGATTAAAATGGATGTAATTCACATG
>JAJFGD010000218.1 GCA_021776315.1 Hyphococcus sp.
CAAGGGCCCTTGCTGACGCTTCGATGACGCGAGGGTCTTGGGAAAGACCAAGATAATCATTGTCGCAGAAACAGATCAGCGGTTTGCCATCACGCAATATCCGCCCGTTTTCTTTGCGGGAGGTGGGAACAAGATTGCGGCTAAGATCTTTCCGCCTTAGGGCCTCAAGTTTTTCTTCCGCGTAATCTGTGATCGCGTCGTATTGGCTCATCGATGAGGGTTTCTTTGACAAGGTCGAAAATAAGGGCGCATTTATGCGGCCAATATCCAAGATAGGGAAGGGCTTATATCCTGTGACGAATGATGATGCGACGCCGAGCTGGTTGACGAGGGGTCTGGACCATATTTGGTTGCCCTATGCTCAAATGAAAACCATGGCACCGCCGCGCGCCGCTCATTCAACAATCGGGTCACGCATCAGGCTAAGCGATAATAGCGAATTGATCGATGGTGCCGGCAGTTGGTGGACGTCCGTGCATGGCTATCGGCACCCGCAGATTGAGAATGCGGTGCGCGCGCAGCTAGAGCAGATGCCGCATATCATGTTGGGTGGGCTCGCCAATGAGCCTGCCTATCGTCTAGCGGCACGATTGGCCGAAGTTACACCTGGCGATCTTGGTAAAACCTTTTTTTGTGAATCCGGCTCTGTTGCGGTCGAAGTGGCGATGAAAATTGCCGTCCAATATTGGCGCAATTCAATTGGGGCCACCCGCACGAAATTTGTTTCTTTCCGGGGCGGTTATCATGGCGACACTTTTGCAACCATGTCGATCTGTGATCCTGACGAAGGCATGCATCAATATTTCGCCGGCGCGTTGGCTGAACAATATGTACTTGATCTGCCAACGGATGAAAAAAGCGCCGATGCATTGAACCAGACGTTAGACGATAATGACGATATCGCCGCGGTAATTGTTGAGCCCTTGCTGCAAGGGGCTGGCGGCATGCGTATGTATGGTGGGGATGTTTTAAAGCGTCTGCGCGCCGCTTGTAATGATCATGGTGTGTTGCTCATCTTTGACGAGATTTTTACAGGCTTTGGGCGCACCGGTGCCATGTTTGCGGCTGATTATGCTGGTGTCGTGCCGGATATTATGACCTTAGGCAAAGCGTTGACCGGTGGCTTTTCACCGCTTGCAGCAACGGTCGCGTCACAAAATATTTATGCAGCATTTCATGACGATGACGCTGAAAAAGCGTTGATGCACGGCCCGACCTATACGGGACATGCTTTGGCTTGCGCGGCGGCAGAAGCGTCGCTTGATCTATTTGCGAGTGAGCCACGGTTGGAACAAGTGGCAGCAATAGAACGCCATTGCCGTGAAGCTCTATCGCCTTTGTACGACTTGCCATCCGTAAAGGATGTGCGGGTGCTTGGCGCTGTGGCGGCAGTAGAGATGGTCGAGCCGTTTGATTTGGAAAAACTGCGCGACACCTTCATTGCGGCTGGCGTCTTTATTCGTCCGCTTGGACAGGTCATTTACATTACGCCCGCCTACACCATCAGCGACGAAGAGCTGACCATGTTGACGGACGCGATCGTAAAGGTGGTTACCGAACTTGCCGATTAACCCTTATTGTCCGCGGAAGGCCTTTGATATGTCGGCCATGGAGAATGGGAAGACGATGGTATTGGTGCGGTCGCCAGCGATCTCCTGCAAGGAGTTCAAATAGCGAAGCTCCATCGCGCCTGGAGAGCCGGCAAGAATATGGGCGGCTTCAGTAAGCTTTGCTGCCGCTTGTTCTTCACCTTCGGCGATAATGATTTTTGAGCGCCGTTCACGTTCGGCTTCCGCTTGGCGGGCAATGGCGCGGATCATGGATGGATCGACATCCACATGTTTGATTTCAACATTGGAGACTTTGATGCCCCACGCTTCAGTTTGGACGTCGAGGATCGCCTGAATGTCTTTGTTGAGTTTGTCGCGTTCTTGCAACATCTCATCAAGATCATGCTTACCGAGCACTGAGCGCAGCGTTGTTTGCGCGAGTTGGCTTGTCGCCGCCATGTAGTTTTCGACTTGCACAACCGCGCGGACGGAATCGACGACACGATAATAGATCACCGCATTGACCTTAACCGAGACGTTATCTTGTGAAATCACATCTTGCGTCGGCACATCGTGGACGAGGGTGCGCATATCGATCTTGCGCATTTGCTGAATAATAGGGACCAGCAAGATCAAGCCTGGACCGGAAGCTTTTTTACCAACGCGTCCAAGAGTGAAAATAACGCCGCGCTCATATTCGCGCAGGACTTTGATGACGTTGGTCACAATAAAAATAACTGCAAATGCGAGAATGCCGAGTAAGCTAAAGCCAGGCATGAAAATTCTCCTTTAGTAATGTGCAAAGCGTCTGGGGCAACGCTCTAAACTGATTTCTTTTTGACCCGTAACATTAGTCCATCAACCGCAGCAATTGTTACCTGATCACCGGGTGATAGTTGATCGTTTGATTTGGCGCGCCATTGTTCACCGCCCGCACAAACATACCCTTCTTTGCCGTCCCAGTCGGTCACTTCAGCCCGGCGGACATTCATGGCTTCACCGACCCGGAACGGGGTCTTCCAGCGCATAAACACAAGGCCATAGACCTTTGCCGCCGCCACAAGTCCAAATCCGATTAACACCGCTAGAAAAGCAAACTTCATTGGGTCCGCAGGAAGGCCAGTGATCTCGATCATATCAGGCTAAGCTTCCTTTGGTGCGAGCCCACCGAGAAGGCTAATGGCTTTGGCTTGTCGAACCACTAGGATTAAGCCGTCAATTTCAACCACTTTGACCTTGTCGCCAGGGTTTAAAGGTTTGTCTGCGCGTGCGCGCCAGCGTTCCCCTTCGACGATGACCCATCCGTCTTTGCCATCCCATTCATCGACAATGCCTTCGCGGCGGCGAATGGCTTCACTGCCAATCATCGGCCCGTGACTGCGTGAGCCAACAAGCGCAAATAAGATCAGCGCGAGGAAGCCACCGGCAATCGCGAGTATTGTGCCGATAACACCGATCGACACGCGGAAGCCTTCTGGGAAAACCACGAATAGCCCGAATCCGAACAATAACAGCCCGGCTAGTCCTATCAGCCCAAAGGTTGGCGAATAGGCCTCGAGCACCATGAAGATGGCACCAACACCGATGAGTGCCAGGCCAAGCCAGTTAAAGGGCAGAACTTGGAAGGAATAAAACCCAAGCAACAAACAAACGATACCAACGGCACCAGGGAAAATGGAGCCCGGATTCCACATTTCGATAATGATGCCGGTTGTCGCGAGAGACATCAAAATGACGGCCACATTCGGGTCCGCGATGAAACCGAGAATGCGCTCAACCAAGGTGGCCTCAACCCGTTCCAGCTGCAAATTTTCTGTGTTGATGGTTTTCTCACCGGAAGCGACGGTGACGGTGCGGCCATTCATTTGTGCCAGAAGGTCGTCAATATCGGTCGCAACAATATCGATGACACCAATATCTAACGCTTCGCGAGACGTGATGGAGACCGCGTCACGCACCGCATCTTCGGCCCAATCCGCATTGC
>JAJFGD010000219.1 GCA_021776315.1 Hyphococcus sp.
TGTTGAACGGTGCCTCGCTTGAGGTCGCTAAGGGCGCGCGGATCGCGCTTGTCGGGCGAAATGGTTCGGGCAAATCAACATTGCTAAAAATCGCCGCCGGCGTTGTCGAGGCTGATGACGGTGAACGTTTTGTCCACCCCGGCGTCACCATTCGGTATCTGCAGCAAGAACCCGATTTTTCCGGCTTTGACCATGCGGAAGACTATATTACGGCTGGACTTGATCACGATACGGATGCTCACACCAGCGCCGCCCTAATGGACGCTTTGCAAATTCCTGCAGCGCTCGACCTAAGCAGCTGTTCCGGTGGTGAAGCACGACGCGTTGCGATCGCAGCGTGTTTGATTTCAAAACCCGACATCTTGTTGCTGGATGAACCAACAAATCATCTTGACGTGACGGCGATCACATGGCTCGAGCAGCATCTTAAAAAACTCAAATCCGCGATTGTGTTGATCAGCCACGACCGTCGCTTTCTAGAGACACTGACAACGTCGACTGTGTGGATCGATCGCGGTGAAACCCGCTCTCTAGATAGAGGGTTTAGCCATTTCGAGGCTTGGCGCGACAAAGTCTTGGAAGAAGAGGCGGATGCCCATCACAAACTAGGGCGCAAAATTGTCGCCGAAGAACATTGGATACGCTACGGCGTCACGGCACGGCGAAAACGGAATATGCGCCGGGTCGGAGAGCTAAAAGAGTTGCGTAAGCAGCTCAAAGAGAACAAACGCCCAGAAAGCAGTGTAAACTTCTCGACGTCGACGGTACGGACCTCAGGCAAGCAAGTTATCCTTGCCAAAAATATCCAAAAGAGTTTTGACAATAAGAAAATTATTGACGATTTCTCCGTCAAAATTAGCCGCACTGAGCGTATTGGTCTTGTGGGGCCAAATGGGGCCGGAAAAACAACATTGATAAACCTGTTGATTGGCACACTAAAACCAGATGCCGGGACAATAGAGATTGGGACAAATCTCGACATCGTTTCATTGAGCCAAAAACGCGATAGCTTGAAACCAGAAATGCGGCTTGCCGATGCCATCACTGACCAGCGTGGTGATTGGGTCACCATTGGTGAATCCAAAAAGCATGTAGCAAGCTATCTA
The DNA here is from genome assembly GCA_021776315.1 of Hyphococcus sp. GTDB lineage: Bacteria > Pseudomonadota > Alphaproteobacteria > Caulobacterales > Parvularculaceae > Hyphococcus. Next base: position 1,107 of record JAJFGD010000219.1, read on the forward strand.
CAAGACTTTTTGTTTGCACCAGAGCAATGGCGTGCACCAGTGCAATCTTTATCCGGCGGCGAACGCGGGCGGTTGGCACTCGCCGCCGCATTAGCAAAGCCATCCAATTTACTCGTATTGGACGAACCAACAAACGATCTTGACCTTGAAACGCTCGACTTGCTTGAGGACATGCTCGCCTCCTATGACGGCACGCTGTTATTGGTCAGCCATGATCGCAGCTTCATTGACCGCATTGTCACTTCTGTGATTGCTCCCGACCCTGAGCATGATGGTCGATGGCGTCGGTATGCGGGCGGTTATGACGACATGGTCGCCCAACGGGGATGCGCACCAGGGATGGAATCCAGCCAATCACAGAAAACAAAAAAGGCGACAACCAAGCCAAAAGCGAAACCACCGCAAGAATCAAAGAGCTCGAAACTGAGTTACAAGGACAAATACGCACTTGAAACTTTACCAGGGGAAATCAGCGAACTTGAGACACAAATTGGTAAATACAAAAAACTTCTAGCTGATCCAAATTTGTTTCACACCGATCCTAAAAGCTTTAACGACGCTGCGACATCGTTAGAAAAAGCGGAAGAACAACTCGCGTCCTGTGAGGAACAATGGTTACAGCTCGCCATTAAGCAAGACGCTCTTGGGAACTAATCAAGCAAAGACCGCGACGCTTTGACGGCCAGCAATGACTAGCTCGCCATCAAAATTCCAAACCAACATGTCCTGACTAGAATATCCAGCGGCCGCACTTTCCGCTCGTGATTGTAGCAACCACCAGCCGTCGGTCGTCATTGGTTTTGCCGTCAATATATTCATCATCCAGCTCATGGAACTAATCGTTGCAAACTCTTTCATCATCGGCATCACGGCGGGCGGCGGCATATCCGCAACCGCAATTAAAGCCGAAATGGAATTTGTGTTGGGCTCTCTGTGACGAACCCAAATATAATGATCATTTTCGTTGGATCCTGAAAATGGTCGCGCGCCACTGACCAAACGTGATTCAAAACGTTGTGAAAAAGCGGGGCCCATTCCCTCGGGAATATAAAGTTCACACTCTTCAGGATCTTTAAACTGCGGTTTCGGGGCGAAGGTTGTTTCAAAAATTGAGTCGCGCTTTGCCCCGAACGCAAATACGACCCTGGTCGCCAAACCTTTCTCACCGAGAATATCAGCCTCTACAAAAGTGACCGATTTGCCTTTTCGCAAAATGCGCGCCTCACCGACGACATCACCGCCGGCGGGCCCAATAAACGAAACAAGCGCTGAGCGAAGGGGCGGTAAATCAGAAAACGTTCTGTTGGCTGTTTCAAGACAAAGGGCAGCGGACAGACCGCCATAGGTGGTGCGCCCTTGCATCCAATCTTCGGGAATATGAAACGCAATTTTCTCGCCGGAAAGTTTTGCGCCACCGATCAATTCGCTAAAAGATGTACCCACACCAACCTCTTGCTTTTTTAATAGGGAACAACAAAGGCCGGTCACCCATGCATCGCAAGGTTTTTGTGCAGCAGTATTTCTAATCCAAGAATGAGCGCTTTGCTTCGCGTGTCGCATCAACAATCGCCGCTAAAACAATAAAAGCGAGATAAGCGACAATCGCTGACTGTGCCGCTATTGCCGCGTTTTCTGGTGGCGGACCAAAATTTCCATAAAGTTGCGCCGCTGCCAATGGAACAAACAACAATATCGGCGTGATGCGCCCAAGCGCATTTTTCGCAGCGGTTTTGGTAAGATAAAGGAAAAGCCCCGCTAACAGCAGGCCAAATTCAAGTGACACGGCGACCGGCCTATTATCCCATAATGCGAGGCCAACTTTTGGCCCGCCAAACCACAGCGCCAAATCTGGTTTGTGCATGAGGAAATCAAGCGCCCAATGAGAAAAGACCAGCGCACCGATAATGACACCACCAATCAAGCCAGCGCGTTTGCGCAAAACCATATAAGCCGCACCGGCAACCAAACTCCAAACCAAAGCCATGATCAGACTATGCGTGTACGGCATATCATAGAGGTCGAAATGATTGGAAGCGGTAAAATTCTCAACAATACGCACATGCTCAATGCCTAAAAGCACGAATGGTGCCCATAAAATATCGAGAAACTGTACGGCAACAAATCCATGCCAGAGCTTGATCCGCCCACCGGCGACCGCCGCCGCCGGGCCATAGTGACCAATGAACATATAAAGCGTTCCTTTTCCCTTAGATGTCGGCCCGGTGTATTGCCGATCCAAAATATACCCATTTCCTGCAGAAATCAGGCAATCTGGCTGTATTCTACATCGTTATTCCGTTGTTTTTATAGGGTTAGCCCCGTCATAGCGGGATTAACCTTGTGCTGAAATTGCTTTATCATTGCGGGGTCGAGCGCTGCCAGGGTGGAAAATACGGTGCTGGGTCGGGGATTTGGGATGGATTTGAAAAGCTTGAAAAATAAGCTGACAGGTAAAGTGCGAAACATCATGTCTCGCCTGTCTGGAAAGACAACGTTGCCAACCGCATCTGGAGGCGATGACGACCCGGCGTTACAATTCGCATTTTCAGATCCGACCCAGGTCTCATATCCGAGCCCTGGGCAAACCGACGAAGCACGTGCGAACATGCCTCTTAGCATGCTGTTGGAAAAATCTGCCCACAACATGGTAATCCATGGGCGCGAATTAAGAGATCGCTCCAATCTGTTGGTGTCATCAATTGGCGCGCGCGCCGGCGGTGAAATTACATTTGCCACGCAGTCGCTTCGTTTCATTATTGGCGGTATCTGGCTTCTCACAGCTATTTGGCTTTATCTCAGTGGTTCGGGCGCATTGCTGGGGAATGGGTCCGCGTTGTCATCGGGCATGCCGGCCGCTGACGCAATGGTCCTTTCAACAACATTCTTAAAAATCGGCGTGGTGGGTATCGGAGCTGCGATGTTGGTCGCTGCTCTCGTCTCCCTTTCTGGCAATGGCACCAATGATAAGGTCCGCCAAGAGGCACATGAGTTGGGGCTTTTCATCGCGGACACGGCCCAGGAGTTTGACGACGATCTCACTCATATGCGTGAAGAAATGAATCGTCGCGGCAATCCCGCTGACGCAGTTGTGGATTTGTCCCATGCACATCTCACCGCGCTCGAAGCGACAGCCTATTTCCGCGAAATCTCGTTTTTGACGGGCAGTGAGGGCGAAGAAGCTAAGCTCCGCTTTCGGCATTTTCTTTCGCGGCCGTCAAAAGGCTCCATGATCGAAGGCTTTATACTCGGCGCTTTATTCAGCGCGATTGTCACGGTGATCTTGGTT
>JAJFGD010000220.1 GCA_021776315.1 Hyphococcus sp.
ACCGAGCGCCATGGCCTTGACGTAATCCGCAGGTGTGCGCAAACCGCCCGTAGCAACGAGCGAAACATGCCCCGTCCCATTTTTGTCGAGATGGCGACGCGCCCGCGCCAAGGCCGGAATTGTCGGTACGGAAATATTGTCACGAAAGATCAAAGGTGCTGCGCCAGTACCGCCGCCGCGCCCATCCAGGATGATATAGTCGACCCCAATATCCAATGCCGCGTCGATATCTTTTTCGATATGCTGTGCTGACATTTTGTAACCGACCGGAATGCCACCGGTTTGCTCACGGACTTCATCAGCAAAGTCTTTAAACTGGGACACTTCCGTCCATTCCGGGAATCGTGAAGGGGAAATCGCATCCTGTCCCGGTTTTAAACCACGCACCTTAGCGATATCTGCCTTTACTTTTGCTCCCGGCAAATGACCGCCCGTGCCCGTCTTTGCCCCTTGCCCACCCTTAAAGTGGAACGCCGCTGATTCGCGCACTTTATCCCAGGAGAATCCAAAGCGCGCTGATGCAAGCTCATAAAAATACCGGCTATTGGCGCTGCGTTCCTCATCAAGTGACCCACCTTCGCCGGAACATATGCCAGTACCCGCACGTTCGGCCCCTTGCGAAAGCGCGATCTTAGCTTCCCGCGAAAGAGCGCCAAAACTCATGTCAGAAACAAATAATGGAATTTTTAGCTTCAACGGCTTGCGTGCATTTGGACCAATGATAACGGATGTATCGACCGCTTCATCATCCAACAAAGGGACTTTGTGCAGCTGTGCGGTTAAAACTTGAATGTCATCCCAACTCGGTAGGTCGTCGCGCGGCACACCCATAGCGCCGACAACGCCATGATGCCCCGTCTTCGAAAGTCCGTCCTTGGCATAGCCTTGGATTTGCCCGACAAATGGTTCCTCAGCTTCTGGATGCGTATCGGCATAAAGCCCTTGATATTCTTCGCGCTGGAAAGGTTGTGGATGTTCACGAGCCCAGGCTTCGACTTCGTTGCGGTCAACATAAACCTTGCCGCCATTCACTTTGGATTCAAATTTGTTGAGTGCTTCTTTATTGTCATAAGAACTAACGCCAGTATCGTAGCGATAGTCCCAATTGTGCAGACCGCAGATCAGGTTTTCACCGTCTATATGCCCGTCACTCAATAAGGCACCGCGATGTAAACAGCGCCCATACAGGACAGAAACATCTTTGTCATAGCGGATTACAACGAGATCAACATCTGCAACTAAAGCATAGGCTGGCTCCCGGTCTTTAAGGTTTGACCATTTGCCTACAGCTACCCAATTGCGTCCCATTGCTCCCCCTTCTCTGATTGCCCAATCTTTTTGAGAGTTGGATTATTGGCGGCCTCACGGAAAATTACAAACCACTTTTTCTGATACAACGGGCGATAGTCATGCTTTGACTAAATGGGCCCCTTCTGGGAAAACGAAGCTCGCAATTCTCGCTTAAACCCTCGAAATTCATCGAAAGGCCGGAAAAATGCCCCCCAAACCGGACGACAAAAAACTGACTTGGCACCATGTCGCTGATCCAGCGCAACTCCCTGAAGGCCGGGTGATTAGCGTGACAGCGGGGCGTAAAACGTTGGCACTCGTCCATTTCGATGGCCAATACTCGGCCATGGATAACCGCTGTCCGCATCAAGGCGGTCCGCTTGGCGAAGGGTCCATAGAAAAGGGCATCGACGATAAATGTTGGTTGCGTTGTCCCTGGCATGGTTGGGATTTTGATCCGCTAACAGGGAAACCTCCGGGGGGTCACGAAGATAGTGGCCAGGAAATGTTCCCGGTCGATGTGCGCAAAGAAGGTATTTACGTCGGCCTCCCCCCTGAACCTGAACATGTCCGCACATCAACAGATGTCGTCACCGAGACGATGGTCAATTGGGGTTTGAAACGCGTTTTTGGCATGGTCGGGCATTCAAATCTCGGTTTGGCAGACGCTTTTCGCCGCCGACAAGAAGAAGGAAATCTATCCTATGTCGGCATCCGCCATGAAGGCGCTGCGTCCTTTGCTGCGTCAGGTTACGCAAAACTGACGGGCAAACCCGCGGCTTGTATGTCAATTGCCGGCCCAGGTGCCACCAACTTGATGACGGGACTTTGGGACGCCAAAGTTGACCGCGCACCGATTGTTGCCTGCACCGGACAAGTGCAGGTTCAGGTTTTCTCACCATTCGCTTTTCAAGATATTGATCTTCACAGTGCCTTTGCGCCCGTCGGCAATTTTAATCAGCTCGTTCTGCACGCAACCAACTACGCAGAAACAGCAAGTTTAGCGATGAAATCTGCCATTGTGGATCGTGACGTCTCCGTTTTAATTTTTCCGGATGATGCACAAACATTGCCGGCCCCGGATAAAAAAGCCGGCACACCAATAGGACGCCTTTCAGACACACGGATGGCACCGCCGGATGATGTCGTTGCGACCGCGGCGGGGCAGATTTTCAACGCCAAACGACCGCTGATTATTGCGGGTTACGGTGCTCGCGATTCGATGAACAGTGTCACAAAGCTGGCTGAAGATCTGAAATGCCCTGTCGTCACGACATTTAAAGCTAAAGGACAAATTCCCGACACGCACCCAAATGCGGGTGGCGTTTTGGGGCGATCTGGTACGCCTATTGCTTCCTGGTTTATGAATGAGTGTGATCTGATTATTGCGATCGGCGCTTCATTTTCTCATCACACGGGAATAGAACCTTCAAAGCCGATTGTACAAATTGATTTTGACAGGATGCATTTGGGCAAAGGGCATGGAGTGACTGTTCCTGTTTGGGGAGAGATCGGGGAAACACTTTCTCTGCTGAATAACAAGCAACCCAAAAATATCCAGAACACGGATCAAACCCCTGAAATTGCAGAGCGGTGGGCCATCTGGCGCCGCGAAAAAGAGCGTCGCCTTATGGATGACCGAGGCAATGGAATCAACGCCGCATCACTTTTTGCAGCCATGACGAAAGTCGTGCCCGGCAACGCGGTGATGCCCGTGGACGTTGGCAACAACACTTATTCATTTGGTCGTTACTTCGAACCCTGTGGGCAACGAATTTTAATGTCCGGTTATCTCGGATCAATTGGGTTTGGCTTTCCTGCCGCCATGGGGGCATGGGCCGCCACGCAGGATTTTGACGAATACCAAGGGCGTAAAGTGGTTTCTATTTCTGGTGATGGTGGCTTTGGACAATATGCCATGGAGTTCACGACCGCTGTTCAATATCAAATGGATATCACGCACATCCTTATGAATAATTGTGAATTGGGCAAAATCTCAAAGGAACAGCGATCAGGTGAATGGCCAGTTTGGCAAACCAACCTAACCAATCCAAATTTTTCTGAATTTGCACAAAATTGCGGCGGCTTGGGAATTCGTGTGACGGACAAATCAGAGCTTGAAAGCGCCATTAAAAAAGCGATTGGCCATAAAGGACCTGCATTAGTGGAAGTTATGACGGACGCAGAGCTCGTTTAAGCCCGAATTTTTCTATGGGTCCAAAATTGATCTTCGACGGCGCTATCTATCGCTTTCGAAAGCGTACGAAATAATTTTCGCTAAGGCCTTCGACAGTGACATCTGTACCGATTTCAAAGCCAATATATTCCAATTCGGCAATCACACCGGCTTTGCCAAAGCGGATATGGGATTTATCTTGTGGGCGAACCGCATCCGGTATGATATCATAATCAACGATGATCAATGACCCCCCAGGTTTGAGGGCATTCATTACCGTCCGCATAATTTCTTCACGGTTTTCAAAATAGTGATACGTGTCAGCAACGAAAACAACGTCGACAGATTGCACAGGTAGCGAAACATCATTTTGACGGCCAAGTACCGCGGTGATGTTGTACAAACCTAAATCCTCTGCCCGCCGATTTATGAGATCGAGAAACAAAGGTTCAATATCGACGGCATAAACATGCCCGGATGAACCGACGGCATCTGCAAACAACAGGCTGTAAAGTCCGGTGCCGGCACCAATATCAGCGACAATATCCCCTTCGGCCAGATCAACAGACGCCAGAACTTCATCGCGGGCGCTATAAAGTTCGCGGCTTCCCACTTCCAGTCGCTCGAGCCATATATCCAGATTGACTTCCTCATCTTCAGCCACCACTGGATCGGCTGACAGGGTGTTTTCCACTGGCTCTTGCTCTGCCGGCCCTGAACAGGCTGCGAGAAGGAGTGTCGCTGCTAAATACTGAACGCGCCTCATTTGTCCACTTTCATCTGACCATGGGCACCAGATAGTGCCCCGATTATACGGTCATCACCCATCTTTGCGCTGACGTCAAATCGCTTTTGGGAAAAATCATCAAAAACCCTCGGCGTTCGATTTAACCAAGCCGTTCAAACGATAATCATATGGGTTTTAGTTGGGAAATTCGCTTCATATCATCAAATTGGGGTCGATCGATAGCATCCAGGGCTCAAAGGAGCTTCGACCATTGGAATGATTTCCAATTTTTCATTTTCAATATGCATACTGAACCTTTTCTGCATTTCGAATAAAGAGAGTAGTTTTCTTATCATCTAATATTGGCTATTGCTAGGCGAAATGTGCATTAGACTGACGAAATCCTAGCATCATGATTGAACTCTCCGCCAAAAATAGTCACTACAGAAAAGACATTGATGGCTTACGTGCTGTTGCAGTTTTGTCAGTTATCTTATTCCACATTGGGGTTCCCGGACTAAATGGTGGCTATATAGGCGTAGACGTCTTTTTCGTGATATCCGGTTACTTAATTAGCCAGCGCATAATTTATGGTCGATTAGATAAAAACTTTCGGTTCAAAGAATTTTATGTACGTCGAATCAGGCGTCTGTTTCCGGCAATGCTATCAACGTGTATCGCCACACTGATTGCTGGCTTCTTTTTTCTAACACCAGAAATGTTAATTCAGCTTGCCAACCATGTGGTTGGATCCGTTCTTTCCTTTGCGAACATCCAGTTTTTTCTTGAGACAGGATATTGGGACACCGCTGCTGCATCAAAACCACTCCTTCACATGTGGTCGCTATCCGTAGAAGAACAGTTTTACCTTTTCTGGCCACTCATTCTGGTGCTCATTTTGCGCACTGGTGGAACGCGCAGTTTTTATATTATTCTTGCGATCAGCGTACTCTCAATAATAACGACATCGCTTGCTACTCCGTCTTTCAAGTCCGCCGCATTCTATTTGATGCCATTCCGGATCTATGAATTTTTATTTGGTGCGCTATGCGTTTGGGCTGATGGTATTAAATGGCGCAACACGCGCACAGTGCACATAGCGCGCAATTCACTTTTTTTGTTCGGGCTTGCAATGATATTAGGCTCCGCGCTTTTATTTAACGAAGAAATTTCATTCCCAGGTTATTGGGCCTCAATTCCAGCTGCCGGGACAGCGTTCATCATTGTTGCACAAGCGCCAATTCTTAGTCAGCGGCTTCTATCTAACCCCGCATCCCGTTACGTAGGATTGATATCATATTCACTATACTTGGTTCATTGGCCAGTAATCGTTTTTGCAAACATGTTGAGCATAGGTCACCAGTCGGCCACAGAAAAAACTTTTCTGATTTTAGTCATATTCGTACTGGCAATTGCACAATATCATCTGATTGAAACACCACTGCGATACCCAGTCGGGAAACGCAAACGGCCATTTTCAGCACCCGGGGCATTTCCCCGTACGACACTGACTGCACTTGGTAGCGCAGTACTCGTAGTCACCATCGCGAGTATTATTCATACAAAAAGGGGGTTTCCTGCGCGATACGCTGATGACATTCGCCACATCGCCAGCCTTACCGGAAAGGAAATTAACCTCGAGCGCAGTAAAAGAATGCGATCTTTATGCGAAAACAAACGTCCAGAATCAAAAATTTGCGGTTCCTTCGAACCAGATCGTCCCAATATTCTTGTTGTCGGCGATTCCCATGCAGTTGATGGGATTAATGTGTTTAAGTCGGCATATCCGGATGCAAACTACTTTTTTAATATGATATCGGGATGTCCGCTTTTATTGAATTTTGATGACATTGTCTTCAGCAACAAAGAATGTCCTAAACTCAATTCATTGCGTATCACGAATATTGAACAGTCAATAAACAAAATGGACGCGATCATAATCTCTCAACGCATTCTAAACGATCGTGTTGACCACATGCGCGAGGCAATTGAATGGCTTACAAAATATGATTCTAAAATAATCGTTTTAGGCGCTGGACCGGAGTTTGATGCTCATCTTGTTCCTTTAATTGCCGAACACGGAACTATCGATGGCCTCAATATGAAGATGCATCAACACGCGAAAATTGACCAATTTGCAGCAGAAACCGAGCTACAAAGATTTGTTGAAGAAGTCGGCGGTACCTACATTGTAAAAAGACCGGCTTTTTGCAATGACGACGGTGTTTGCAGGGTAATTTTGTCAGACGGTATGCCCTTAATGTATGATGGCCATCACTTATCGCTATCTGCCGCAAAAGAATTAGGTGCGTACATTCGACGAAATTATGGAGAATTATCTTTTTTATTCGAAAAGGCTAAATAAGGTGCGCCAAAAATAACCAATTTACTTGCCGGCATTGATTGCCCCCTCAACTCATTAAGGCGACGATGACACAGCTTCAATGATTTCAAATAAACCCAACCTGCGGGCAATTAATTCCTTCTCAGCGCTGTTAAGATTTCGGCGAATATGATTTGTATCCATATACAATAACCGGCCACCGATAAAAGTATCACACTTATCTTTAGTGCAGAACCTATCGACCACATCTACTGCTTCAACATTGTCATAACGGTCAGCAACGGATTTTAAAATATCTGTTGTTGGTGATTGCCGTCCATCGATCGTTTCTCGAGGCAAGCCCTCGCAATAAGTGTTGGTTTTTCTTAAAATCAAACCCTCATCTTGCAACAGACAATTGGTCAAGTATTGAGCGGGTCGTGGAAAATCACTTAGCAGAACTGTTTTCACTTGATGTGGCAAATCTTCCGCCGCTTGGCTCATCCCCTTCCCAACTAGCGCCCTGCCTAACTTCAAGCTACGCTTCCGAGGATTTTGGCTAAACAAAGAAGTTGGATACCCTGTCCATGCCGCAGCAATGATGATCATATCCGGGCGCCCCTCTTCATTTAGCCACCTCATCATGCGATTTCGTAACACACCATACTTCGTCGCATGGCTAGTGTTTGCACCCAGATTCCAACGGCGAACTTCGTTATCATCAATAAATGGGACCCCGGGGTACAGCAGAACAGATGTCGTTGTGTGATCGATTACATGATCGATTAAAGGTGCAAAATGTTTTGCATGAGAATCGCCCCAAAGAACAATTTGTGTATCTGCACTTTCCCACTGCGCTCCGAATACACAATATCGTGCCGGCAAGCCATCAATTTTAACCTCGTTACATGGCCATTCGTTCATCACTGCTCTGCTTTTTGCATAGCCTCGCTGTCCATCACCCACACGGTGTGGCAATCCATCCAGCAGTAAGGTACCGGAGAAAATCGTCACAAACGCAACAGCACCGACAGCGCTAAAAGTGACAACCGTCTTTTTTGACGCTTTGCGCCTTAGTGGTGACTCAACAAAATGGTAGCTGAATACAGCAAACAAAAACGAGACTGCCAAAAGCATAACTGCACTGCTAGGATCAATTTCAATGCTCTCTTGGTAATTTCGGTAATATGAGAATATCGGCCAGTGGAAGAGATACAAACCGTAAGAAATTTTACCTACGTAAACGAGAGGAACCCACCTAAAAACGGAAGCTAAGACATTTTTTTCTTCAGCACCCGTAAAAATCATTAACCCAGTACCGACGACGACTGCTACCGCATTGAGTCCTGGGAATGGGCTTTCGCTCGAAAGTTGGATCATACTCCCCAAAACAAGCACGAAGCCAAATCCATACATGACCATTGATACTTCAGACGGGAGAGATGGACTGCGGTAACGGAAAAATAATGCCACCAAACCGCCCAACCCAAGCTCCCAGAGTCTAAAAACTATGATGTAAAAAACGCTTAATGGCGTTTTCGCGAGAAAAACCACTGAAGCCGAAAAAGAAACCATCAGAAAACCAATACTGACCGCCCAAGCGAGCCGATTCTTGCCCGCACGTCTCAACATGACGAACGCGGCAATTAGCAAAGGCCAAAAAAGGTAAAACTGCTCTTCAACGGCGAGCGACCAAGTATGCAACAATGGTCTTAATTCAGCGGCTTGAGAAAAATAATCTGTTGTCTGCAAAAAATAGAAATTTGACCCAAAAATAAGTGCAGTCAGCCCTGACCGCACCATGCCCATTAAGTCTTCCGGCATCAAAAAAAAGAGCCCCCCGCTAAAAGTTAGCAAAAGCAAAAAGTAGAGGGCTGGAATGAGACGCCGAAGACGCCGTTCATAAAAGTTCGACAACTTGAATGAACCCGCAGTCAATTGTTCCGAAATAATTCCGGTTATCAAAAATCCTGAAATGACAAAGAAAACATCAACGCCAGCAAACCCACCGTTGAAAGGGGGTAAATCAGCGTGATAAAACAAAACCGGAATAATGGCGAGGCTACGTAAGCCATCTATGTCGGCTCTATATTTCATTAAACAAATGCAGTTTGATATTCATCTACATCCTACCTCTCACCATAATTGCTCTCAAACCCAGGAAACGGTTTCATAATCGAGGCTCACATCTAAATTGCATAATTTTGGCGAGATAAACAATGCAATAAATACGTCGCTAGCAACTGAACATCCCGTCACGCAAAGCTATCATTCGCATAACGCACGCCCCTAAACAGAGGCCAAATTTTAGGCACAAAAAAACCGCGCCGAAGCGCGGTTGAATTATCGTTGAAGGGTCAAATCAACTTTGCAGGCCTGGCGGCGACATACTCTCCCACGCCTTAAGACGCAGTACCATCAGCGCTGGTGAATTTAACGACCGAGTTCGGGATGGGATCGGGTGGAGGCTCCCCGCCAAAACCACCGGGCCGGCAAAAACGATTAAATGCGAGAGTTTCAAATTTTTATCTAACGCTACTAGCGTGCAATCCGTCTACAGACGAATCGTTCGCCACGCATGAGCAAAGCTCATAACAATTCCGAAGAATTGCATGAGGACAATCAAGCCAATCGAGCAATTAGTACCGGTCAGCTTCACACATTACTGTGCTTCCACACCCGGCCTATCAACGTGGTGGTCTTCCACGGCTCTCAAGGGAATATTTGTTTCGAGGTCGGTTTCCCGCTTAGATGCTTTCAGCGGTTATCCGTTCAATACATAGCTACCCAGCACTGCCATTGGCATGACAACTGGTCCACCAGAGGTATGTCCATCCCGGTCCTCTCGTACTAAGGACAGCTCCTCTCAATATTCCTACACCCACGGCAGATAGGGACCGAACTGTCTCACGACGTTCTAAACCCAGCTCACGTACCGCTTTAATTGGCGA
>JAJFGD010000023.1 GCA_021776315.1 Hyphococcus sp.
GGCGGTAATGGCCTCTAGCAATTCTTCCTTTTTGAAAACCTTGACCAAGGGGAAAAAGCCGAAGAATTTTCCGATCGGGCCGATGACCCTAAAGAACCCCATCGTCTCACCCAGACATGCCGTACTGGTGATGAAAAGCCCGCCTGGTTTTAGCATGCGTCGTGCTTTTGCGATCACGGCTTCCTTGTTCTCCACTAAGTGCAGTACACTGAGGGCTAAGAGGGCATCATAGGATTCACTCGGTGCTTGAAAGTCACCAATCGCGGATTGTTCGAAACTGACATTGGTAATATTTTGTGCGGAGGCTTTTTCGCGCGCGATGTCGAGCATCTTTGACGAGATATCAACAGCATGGATATGGCGCACAAATGGCGCGTGCAGCAGTGCGGTTGAACCGGTACCACAGCCTAGCTCTAGCAATTCCATCTCTGGGCGAAGATAGCTGCGGGTGACGCTGAGTTTTTTCTGGTAGGCTGCCTCATCGGCAATAGGGGACTTGCCGTATTTCTCTGCAATTTTGTCCCAGAACTTTGGTGATTCACTCATCAACTTATCTTTCTTCGGCAGGTTCACCAGGCGAAACAGACCCTGGTGATTGGATATTGCGGTATTGCTCGCTTCACCTAGTCATACAAAAATGCGAAATAAATTGCCGAAAACTGCCTATCTGATATACAAATATGTATGAATTGGCAGTCCATCTCCTTTGACTGGAACCAAGCTCGTGCCATTTTGGCGACGGCGGAGGAAGGCTCCCTATCGGCTGCAGCCCGCGCATTGGGCCAGACCCAACCAACCCTTGGGCGGCAAGTTTCGGCACTGGAACAATCCTTAGGGGTCGCGTTGTTTGAGCGGATTGGGCGCAAGCTTGCGCTGACCCAAACCGGTCTAGACCTGTTAGACCATTTTAGGGCCATGGGGGACGCGGCCAGCAAAATTTCACTAACCGCATCTGGCCAATCACAAGAAATTGCGGGGCGGGTCAGCATCACCGCGACCAGCCTAGTGGCAACCTATCATTTGCCGCCGATCATGGCGAAGCTTCGCCAGCGTGCACCGGGTATCGAGGTTGAATTGAATGCCTCGAACGATGTGCGCGATTTGATGCGTCGCGAAGCCGATATTGCGATCCGGCATGTGCGACCAGATCAACCCAATTTGATTGCGAAACTGGTGGATGAGGCACGTGCCTATCTTTATGCATCAAAGACGTTTTTGGATAAGGCGGGGCGCCCCAATACTCCTCGCGAGTTAGCAGACTTTGATTTTGTTGGTGTTGACCCCAATTCTACTCGCGTGGTGACGGAACTAAATGCGCGGGGTATTCCCATCTCTGCGGAGAATCTAAAGATGATGACCGCCAGCGGCACGGTTTTGTTAGAGCTCGTCCGGGCGGGCATAGGCATCAGTGTGTTGCCTCATGATATTTGCCGTACCATGCCCGATATGGAAATCGTGCTGCCCGATCTTGACCCGATCTTTTTTCCTGTTTGGCTGGTGACGCATCGTGAATTACATACCAGCCGGCGAATCCGGGTAGTTTTTGATCTACTCGCGGAAGAGTTAGGAGCGACGTCGAAAGTAAAATAATGTCCATACGAACTAATGTGATTTATCAGCTAGGCTGCTGGCGCTACGGGCCATCATGGGGTAGGACATTGTTCAACCATCAATCGAAAGGGATCCTTCATGTCAGATAAAGTCTACGCCATTTCCAAAGTTGTCGGCACGTCTAAGAAATCTATTGAAGATGCGATCGATAATGCGATCTCAACCGCATCGAAATCCATCAATAACCTTGATTGGTTCGAAGTTAAGGAAACCAGGGGGTATATCGACAATAATAAGGTCGCCTATTACCAGGTCAGCTTGGAACTCGGTTTCCGCTACGAAAAATAGACGACAGACAGCTTTTAGCCGACCAAGCTGAAGGCGTCATAACGAAAATCAAAGAAACCGCTCTGTCATGCAAAGGCCAGTCACAAAGCGTGGCTTTGCAGCGTGGGCGGCAAATAGAAAAAGGCAACTGCACTGATGTCCGATAAAATGATCAATGATGAAGCACTCGACCTCATTTTTCGAGAGGCCCGAACGCGCAATGGTTGGGAAGAACGTGACGTCACCAACACTTTGATTCAAGCGGTTTATGATTTGATGAAATGGGGCTCAACCTCTGCGAATTGTTCACCGGCGCGATTTGTTTTTGTTTCTTCCGATGCGGCCAAGGCGAGGCTTCGGCCGCATTTGATGGAAGGCAATCAAGAAAAAACAATATCGGCACCGTGTTGTGTGATCATCGCTCATGACATGGCTTTTTATGAAAAGCTGCCAACGCTTTTTCCGCATACGGACGCAAAAAGCTGGTTTGAGGGCAATGATGCCTTGATCGCAGAAACGGCGTTCAGAAATGGCACCTTACAAGGGGCCTATTTCATGATTGCGGCGCGGGCATTGGGGCTTGATTGTGGGCCAATGTCTGGGTTTGACCAGGATGGCGTCAATAAAGAGTTCTTTAATGGCACGACTTTTAAGGCCAATTTCCTGTGCAATATCGGCTATGGCACCGATAAAGACCTGTTTGAACGGTCCCCACGCCTTGAGTTTGATGAGGCCTGTCAAATCTTATAGGGTTAAGGTTGTTCGCACGCTGACCGGCGGTTAGGCTGACGGTTGGTGGGGTAGTTAATTGGGGTATTATCAATGAAATTTTTTAGTCTAATTGCGGCCACGGCCATGGCCATCAGCGTGTCATCGACGGTGTCTGCGCAAAATTTACAATTGAACCAAGCGCCGACGATCATGGAGACGGCATCGTCACAGTGGGTTGTTGATCTCTTTGCGAACACTGGCTTAACGGCCTCTATTGTTGAGCAAACCGCTGATTCCGATACGGTACAAGTCACTGCGCCAAGTGGTGCGTCATTTTACGTGTCGGCACGTGGATGCGATGGCGCGACGCCGAAAAATTGCAACATGCTGCAGACTTTCGCGCTGTTTGACGGTGCTGGTGTGACGTTAAACCAAATCAATTCCATGGTGCGGGATAACTTTATTGTGAGCTATGCGTTTTTGGGAGAAGACGGCAATGGTGTTTTGGCGACCAAAATCGTTTTGGCGGGCGGCGTTACAAAGGGAAATGTGCTCGAGGAGCTTGGTGCTTATTTGGCTGATATCGACAATTTGATTGCAGCCATGTCAAGCGGTCCGCGGGCAGAA
>JAJFGD010000221.1 GCA_021776315.1 Hyphococcus sp.
TCTTTGAAAAAGTCATAGAGACAAAACGATGTTGCATAGAGCGGGAACAGCACCATGCGTTCATCATCCATTGCTGCGTCATAACCCGGCTCACCTTTGACCCGTGCATAGCTGTTATAGACCGGCGGCAATTCTCTGCGATGGGCTGCGCCATCAAAAAGCCGCGTGTCGCCAATTTTCGCCGGTTGCATCACAAGGTGGCTCGCCATGGGCCAATAGCCGTAAAGGCGATCGCCAACCGGTACATCCGGACAGTTGGAGTCAACCACATCCGCAAACCCCCAGACCGGAATAATGCCCCACCCATCATCCGTCACCGGAAAGAATTTCCAATAGCCAATGCGTTCGCCAACAACACCATAAGTCACATTGTTGGCGGTAAAAGCGAAGCGATCGACCTTCGCCAGGATCTCTCCGTCTTTAAGCGCGGGTGCTTCCCGCTCAGTGAAACGGGTGTCTTGAAGATTATCTTTCTTGACGTGAAATTCAGTGATGCTGGTCATGGGGGCCTCTCATTTGCGTCAATATATGGCGGGACCCCAACGGAAAGACCAGTGCGTGTTGCAGTCGCTTTTCTTTGCCGTTCGAGCCGTTGTGATGGATTGCGGGTCAAGCCTGCACTGACGCAGAAAATAGTGACGACTTTTATCAATCCGTTTTCATCATTCCGTCATCCCGGACTTGATCCGGGATCCAGGTGAATCCCGTAAGCCTGCCACAACCCAAAGAGGGTAGTCTTCCATAAAACCCATATTTGGTGCGGAGTTATCCCCCCCCGTCTCACTGCCCGTATAATTCATCTTGCGTTGATTGGTGCAATCGAAAATGCGGGGCATTTTTTCACCCCGACTGAAATCTTCACGAGCACCAACGGCGTCGGTTCTGGCGGTGGCGCAAGCTGTCGGTTGGGACAGGCTCTTTGACATTCGAATCTTTAGTGTTGGTCGGTCCGGTTACGGTCTGATGGAAACGCTTTGCGAGCGATGAAAGTCGCTCAACAATAATCTCATGCGCGCGGTTTCCACGTCGGTGCCGCGCGCAAGAGATGGCGTTTGGATAATTTCGCCCGTGTCTTTAAAGCCGAGCTTTTGCAAGACCCGACCAGAGACTGGGTTGTCGGTGAAATATCCCGCCTCAATAATTTTCGCGCGCAAACGGTCAAAACCAAATGTAGAAATTGCCGTCGCCGCTTTGGTGGCGAAGCCGCGGCCTCTAGAATCGGCGGCGATAAAATATCCAAGTTCTTGGGTGTCGTTTTCTTTCGCCATGATCCCAGTACAACCGATCAAAAGATCATCTTTACAGATGGCGAAACGATACTCCTCGCCGCTTTCCCCCTCGCGGATGGCGCGCGCCACAAAACGCGTCGCGTCCTCTAAGGTATAAGGAAAGGGAATGCGTGCCGTGTTGCGCGACAAGCTTTCATCATTGCATACACTGGCGATGCGTGGCGCATCCGTTTCCGCAATCGGGCGCAATGTTAAATCGTCAATGGTGATGACCGTCATGGTTTATCTCCAAATGAATTTGGCCATAAAATTAAAAAAAGGCCAAAGAAAAAGACCAAAGAAAAAGGCCAAAGAAAAAGGCCAAAGAAACAGGGAAGGCGATGGTGCCTTCCCTTGATCAATCTTTTGGGTCAGCGCCGATGAAGCGCTGAAATATCTATCAACGCAATTATTCTGCTTCTGGTAGGATCGAGACGAAGTTACGTCCTTTGGCTTTTGTCGCGAATTTGACGCGACCGCCGGTGAGCGCAAAGAGCGTGTGGTCTTTGCCCATGCCGACATTCTCACCAGGATGAAACTTCGTTCCGCGCTGGCGTACAATAATGTTGCCAGGGACGACTGTCTCGTCACCATATTTTTTTACGCCAAGGCGGCGGCCAGCACTGTCGCGTCCGTTGCGGGAGGAACCGCCTGCTTTTTTATGCGCCATGTCTTACTCCTTTTCGCCTTTTGCGAGGTCTTTGGCCTGATCAACCCAGCCTTCGCGTTCAATACGGCCTTTGAATGACAATTTCTCGTCGAATTCTTCAATGTCTTTATCGGTCCAAGCAGCGATTTGTGCAAATGACGTCACGCCCGCTTCGATCAATTTCGTCTCAAGCACGGGGCCAACACCGGAAAGCTTTTTCAGATCGTCAGCGCCATCAGCGGCGGCGGCCATTGGTGCCTTCTTTTCTGTCTCTGCCTTTGGCGCTGCTTTTTTCGCAGGCTTCTTGGCCGCAGGTTTGGCTTTCGCGCCATCAGTCAAAATTTCAGTGACCCGCAACACGGTCAGCAACTGGCGATGACCTTTCTTACGGCGATAGTTCTGGCGGCGGCGTTTTTTGAAGATGGTGATCTTCGGCCCGCGGCCCTGCTCCAGAATTTCAGCGGCCACAGCAGCGCCGTCGACCCGGGGCTCACCCAAAGTCACGTCTTTGCCATTGCCAACCATCAAGATGTCATCGAGCGTAATCACCTCACCGGCTTCACCGGGTAGGCGTTCAACCTTCAAAATATCGTCTTTGGAAACGCGGTATTGTTTACCGCCAGTCTTCACGACTGCGTACATAATCGACCTCAATTGGCGCGTTTTTGCGCCTAGCGTCCTTTTTCGCCCCGGTTTCTTTTGCCCGGTTGTTGAAAATGATCGCGGTTCGTAGCCTGCCGACCATCACCCGTCAACCACTTTTTTCGGGCTTTTGGGCCAAAAACACCAGCAAAATTGCGGGGTTCACGGGTTTAACCTCGATTTTGACCATGCTGGCCTGGAAAGGGGCTAATGGCCAGGGGCGCGGCTCGTCGGAGAGAGCGGGCGCGGTTGATCCGGGCGGATCGGGAAACCGTAACAATGGGGGCGATCCGACCGGCAAGAATTCTTGATTTCAGTCACGGCAAAGCTACTCTCTCCCGGTTGTCGCGAAACACAATGTTTGAAAGGTGTTGATCATGGCCCGCATTTCTCGATTGATTGGTATGGGTGCAATCCTGGGTTGCCTGGTCTCACTTCCCGCGCAAGGCCAAGGTATTTTTGGCAATCTCGCTGACGATCCAAACAAAGATCTGGTTGAGGGTGTGTGTTTGACCTGTCACCGGGTCAACATGATCACCCGCAGCTCTGGTTATACGAGTGAGGGCTGGGAAGAATTGATCGCCACCATGATCGATCTGTCCCATGCGCCTGATGTGCAAGCAGACATTGTCGCCTATCTGTCCGAGCACTATCCGCCCAATACAAATCGCCAATCAGTGATTGTGCCGGGTGATGTGGAAGTGGCGTTTCAAGAATGGCAAGTGCCGACCCTCGGTCAACGCTCCCGCGATCCGGTTGAAGCACCCGACGGTGCGATTTGGTGGGTGGGCCAGATGGGCAATATTATGGGCCGCCTCGACCCAGAGACGGGAGAGATGAAAGAATACACGCTCCCCGAAAACGCCATGCCCCATAGCGTTACCATGGATGATGACGGCAATGCTTGGTATACCGGCAATAAGAACGGATCGATCGGCAAGCTAGACCCGACAACGGGTGTGATCACCGAATTTAAAATGCCGGACCCGGCGGCCAAAGATCCGCACACCGCTGTCTTCGATGATGATGGAATTTTGTGGTTCACGCTTCAACACAGCAATATGATTGGCCGGCTTGACCCAGATACTGGTGACATCAAACTTGTCACCGCACCGACAAAGCGGTCACGGCCTTATGGCATTAAAGTCGATGCTGATGGTGCGATATGGGTTGCCTGCAATGGCAGCAATTGCCTGATCAAGGTTGATCCGGAAACCATGGCCCTGACGGAAAACAAATTGCCGATCCCGGCAACGACGGTGCGCCGCCTTGATATCGCGAGCGATGGGATGATTTGGTATGTGAATTCCTCACAAGGGCGCCTTGGGCGCTTTGACCCGACGACGGGGGAGGCGACGGAATGGCCATCACCGAGCGGGCCGAAATCCCACCCTTATGCGCTCGCCATTATTGACGATGTGGTCTGGTATAATGAATCCGGTGTCCGCCCCGATCCGTTAGTGCGCTTTGATCCGGTAACGGAAACGTTCCAAAGCTGGCCAATTCCAACGGGTAATATCTATGCGGGGATTGTTCGCCATATGCGTAAAACCCGCAATGGCGATCTATTGATCCACCAAAGCAGTACCAACCGCATTATTCGAGTGACGATTTCAGAAGATTAAAAAGGCAAATAGGCGTCGCTTTTCTGGGAGGGTGAGACAGTTTGCGGTGGGGGACATGCAAACTTTTCAAGCGACGCCTAAGCTCAGAATTTCATTCATTACGCGATTGCTGCAACCGTGTAGATCGCTGGGAATGCGATTGCGACTAATACCGCGATGGTGGTCAATGTTGTTAGGGCTCGGGTCATTGTTTTTTTCCTCTCTCTTGTAAGCTTGAGATAAGGATCAAATCAGGGCGAGAAAAGGGCTCTTCCGATCCGGTTATCGCAAGAGTTCGACGGTTTATCGCATCGCGAATTTTAAGGTTTCTGTTCGGCGCACAGGCATTTCGATTCGTCGCTCACACGCGTGTGAATTGAAGATGAGCGACACCAATCACAATGCTTTGCCTATTTATTCGTGCTGAGGGTCTATTGTTTCGAAAATGACAGCGTGTTTCCGCGAGAGAAATAGCTATAGACGAGCGTATCCTGGTTGACGGTGAGTACGGTGAAACATCTCTTGTCTGGACCGTCATCGGCAAGGGTAAACGCCATACCGGCCGGGTCGGATTGCATCGTCTCGCAATCACTGACGATCGCGATGATCTCAACCCCCAGTGGATCGCCATCATAAATACTGGCGGCGGCATTGCCGTCTATCACCATAATGTTTTTTGGATCGTCGTCAGACAGCCACGTCCCTTGCATCTGATCTAATAGCGATGCCGAGGCGGCATTGTCGTCAATGTTTGATGGCGTGCTGCTATCGGGCGATGCACCGATATTGCATGCAGATAAAGCAAAAGCCGTCAAAACCAGAAATAATTTTTTCATCATTCGCCCCTGCGTAAATTCGCTGGAACGACGCTACAAAAGCTAAGGTGACAATACCAGTCACGGAATGGCCCGTACCCGCGCAAAGATTAACGGGAAGAGCCCGTTTCTTAACGAATCCGTGAACTCGGTCGCTTTTGGCCGTTTTATCTGGCCCAAAATTGCGCAGTATTGTCCAAAGTGAGACAATTACTTAGGTTTTTTATCTTAAATAAGCCATGAAGGTCGGGGGATAACTTAAAGGCGTTTTGAGTAATACGCTGGCGTAGGGTTCATGAGCGACACAAGTAACGTACCGACAAAAATGACGGCCGCGCGTGATGCGACCCGGCGCATCTTGTTGCAAGCCGGATTCTTTAGCCTGTTCGTGAATATTTTGATGCTCACCGGGCCGCTCTACATGTTGCAGATCTATGATCGGGTGTTGTCGAGCAGCAGTATTGAAACACTGGTGGTGTTGACGATTTTAACCTTCGCCATGTTCGCCGCCATGGGCGCATTGGATTTTGCCCGCGGGGCTTTGTTGTCACGTGCCGGCGTTGAGTTTGAAAACCAACTCAAAGGGCTGACTTTCGATTTTACCATGGACGCGGCTCACGCTGGCGGTGGTGCCATCCCTGATCGGCCTTTGCGTGATTTGCGCCAAATCCGTCAATTTGTGGCGAGCCCGGCCATGACCGCATTTTTTGATGCGCCTGTGACGCCGCTCTTTTTGTTGATGGTGTATCTGATGCATTGGGTGCTGGGGATCGTTGCTACGATCGGGCTGATCATTTTGTTGGTGCTTGCCGTGGTCAATGAACGGTGGTCACGCAAAGCCAATGAATCGGCGCAACAAACTTCCGTGGAAGCAGATTCAATGGCCGGTGCGGCGCTTCGCAATGCGAGTGCGGCGGATGCAATGGGGATGCGCCGCGGCTTAAAAGAACGGTGGCTAGAAAAAAGCGGCGGGGCTGTTGATTTCGCGGTGAATGCCGGTGACCGAATTGGTGGCTTAACGGCAATTACAAAAGCAACACGGCTTTTCTTACAGTCTGCGATTTTGGGGGCGGGTGCTTATCTCGCCATCCTGCAAGAAGTAACGCCGGGTGTTATGATTGCTGCGTCGATTATCACAGGCCGTGCCTTAGCCCCAATTGAAACAGTGACAACACAATGGCGCAATTTCGCCCTGTCCTGGCTCGCCTATAAACGGCTTGATAAATTCGTGGCGGTGGGTGTTGAACGACAAACGCGGACGGCATTGCCGGATCCAAATGGCGAGCTTGAGATTGACCATCTTTATGTGCAACCGCCAACGGCCAAAAAGCCGATCGTCAAAAATGTTTCTTTTCAGCTTGAACCGGGAGAGGCGCTTGGCGTGATCGGCCCGAGCGCCGCTGGGAAATCAACCTTGGTGCGCGCGCTCGTCGGTGTTGAGCGTGTCGTTGCCGGCGAAATTCGATTAGATGGCGGGAATATTGCCCATTGGGATCCAAATGCATTGGGGCCCTTTGTTGGTTACCTACCGCAAGAAGTAGAATTATTTGCCGGTACTGCCGCGCAAAATATTGCGCGCTTTACCGATGACGCGTCACCTGAAAAAATTATTGCCGCAGCGCAGGCCGCCGGTGCCCATGAGATGATCCTGTCTATGCCAGATGGCTATGACACTGATATTGGCGAGCACGGACGGCGCATTTCCGCGGGCCAAAAACAACGCTTGGGGTTGGCACGTGCCTTATTTGGCGATCCCGTACTTGTGATCCTTGATGAACCCAATGCTAATCTTGATTCCGACGGGGACGCGGCGCTTGCCAAAGCGGTGCAAGGATTGAAACAGCGCAAAGCAACGACCATCATTGTTGCCCACCGCCCGAGTGCTATCGCTTTTGTTGATAAGCTATTGATGCTTTCTAATGGGGAGACCCGTGCGTTTGGACCGCGCGATGAAGTGTTGAAAAAAATTGCCCCTGGTCTCGTCAGTTCCTTCCAAGGAACCGGCCCACAAATTCGCCAGGGGGGTGCTGAAAATGCAAACTAGCAATTCATCATCACCGGCACCAGCAGCAAGTTTTGTTCGCTTCGGGCTTGGCATCGTGTTTGCGGTATTTGGCGGCCTCTTTTTGTGGTCAATTCTGGCACCGATTGATGGTGCCGTGATTGCGCCAGGGCAAGTCTCGGTCGAAAGCAATCGCAAGACTATCCAGCACCTTGAAGGCGGTGTTGTGCGCGAAATTTTGGTACGTGAAAATCAAATGGTCGCGCAAGGCGAAGTGCTCGTGCGTCTCGACAGTGTGATCACCCAAGCCAATCTCGCTCGGGTCGATAGCCAATTGGCGGAACTTTATGCGCGGCGAACACGGCTGCTGGCGGCACGCGATGGGGCCGTTGCGTTGGGTATCTCCGCTGGGGTACCCGAAGTTCTGGCAAGTGCGATGTTTCGGGCAATGCTGGACGGGCAAAGAGAATTATTTGCAGCGCGGAAGGCGACTTTGGCACGGCAAATTGAACTGCTGGAAGAGCGGATCACACAGCAACGACAGCGTATCACTGGGCTTCACGCGCAACGTACATCAATCGCCGCGCAATTGGTTTTAATTGAGGACGAGTTGGAAAGTGTGCGCGGGCTTTATGAAAAAGGTTTTGCGCCTTTGACCCGGCTGCGTGCATTGGAACGGGAAAGTGAACGCCTAAATGGTGAGCGTGGTGCGCTAAGCGCCTCTCTCGCGGAGGCGGACAGTGTCATCATTGAAGCGCAGCTTGAAATTGAACGCATCAAAGAAACATCGCGGGAAGAAACAATTACTGAATTGCGCGATGTTGAATTGTCAATTGCAGAGCTTGAAGAAACGCGCGTAACTGCAGCGGATGCTTTGGTGCGCGGTGAAATCAGAGCGCCACAAGCTGGCCGCGTCATCGGCCTTGCGATCCACACAATCGGCGGTGTCGTCGGCGCTGGGGATTCACTCTTGGATATTGTCCCGGCGGATGCCCGACTTGAAATTGCTGCACGTATCTCACCAACTGATGTTGAAAAGGTGCAGGCGGGTCAAGAAGCAACCATTCGTTTTTCATCGTTCAGTGCGCGCATGACGCCGCAAGCAGATGGTGTCGTGCGCTCAGTTTCAGCCGATAGTCTGATTGACCAGGTGACAGGCGCTCCTTATTACCTCGTATTGATTGACCTACCTGACGCTGATTTATTGGCGGACGTTTTACGGGGTGAGCTATTGGTACCTGGCATGCCAACGGAGACGTTCATCAAAACGGGTAAACAGCCCGCTATTAGTTATCTTTTGCGGCCGTTGACCGATGCGCTGGCCCGGGCCTTTAGAGAAGACTGAGACATATGCAGATTGTCTTTTTGCACAATAATTTTCCGGCGCAATTTGGATTTTTAGGGCAATTTCTCGCGGCCCAAGGATGGGACGTTTGGTTTGGTACCCAACGTAAAGATTCATCTATGAAGGGTTTGCGGGTTTTCAATTATAAAGCCCATCGCGGCGTCAACAAAAATACCCATCCATACGCAGCAAATTTTGAGAACGCCATTCTTCACGGGCAAGCGGTCGCGCGAAGTGCGCTAAAATTAAATCCCACCGGTCTCGATCCTGATATTGTGGTTGCCCATTCCGGTTGGGGCCCTGGTTTGTTTGCGAAAGATATCTGGCCCCGGGCCAAATATGTTGGCTATTTTGAATGGTATTACTGGCCGGACTCGCCCGACGTGGTGCATGGCGAAAATGATGAACGCTCCATGGATGATCAATTGCGCTCGCGCATGCGCAATGCCGCAATCTTAAGTGATTTGGTCAGCTGCGATGCGGGCATAACGCCAACGCGTTTCCAACACGCTCAGTTGCCAGCGTGTTTCCAAGACAAAGTGCAAGTGATCCATGACGGCGTTGATACAGACACCTATTGCGCTGACCGGTCCAAGAAACTTGTCATTGGCAATTTAGATTTAAGTGCCGCAGATGAAATCGTCACCTATGTGGCCCGCGGGATGGAGCCCTATCGCGGTTTCCCGCAATTTATGAAGTCCGTCGAATTGCTGTTAAAGCGGCGCCCCAATACCCATGTGGTTGTTGTCGGTGAAGACCGGGTCGCCTATGGCAAAAAATTGGAAGAGGGCGATAGTTATAAAAGACGCGCGCTCAATGAACTCGAAATTGACATGGGCCGGGTGCATTTCACTGGACTATTGCCCAGAACCCAATATCTCGATGTGTTGCAAGCCTCCAGCGTGCACACCTATTTGACCATTCCATTTGTGTTGTCCTGGTCGATGATGGAATCGATGAGTGCGGAATGCGCGATTGTCGGATCAGATAATGCGCCGGTGCGCGAATTGATTGATGATAATGTGCATGGGGTGCTGGTCGATATGACAGACCCCGATGCCGTGACGGACAAGATTTGCGCGCTACTTGATGACAAAGAAAAACGCTACGCATTGGGTGCGGCGGCGCGCCAACGCATTGTTGAAGAGTACAGAGCTAAGAAATTGATGGCGAAGCGCAAGGAAATGTTCGAACAGCTTTGCGCAGACACAAAAGCCTAATCCCAAAGTCCAAAAAAATTAGGGCGTATTGGCGGGAAGCGTGCCTTCCCCTTCAAGCTCAAACGGGCCGGTCATGATCACATGATTGTCATCGCGCCATTCAATCGCAAGGTCACCCCCATCAAGGGTGACAACTGCTTTGCGCGCCGTTAGCCGACGCCGGTTAGCAGCGACAAGCGCCGCACAGGCCGCCGTACCGCAAGCTTTGGTAACGCCAACACCGCGCTCCCACACGCGCAAGCGGATAGCATGTTTGCTTGTCACTTGGGCGACAGACACATTCACTCTTTCGGGAAAAAAAGGGTGGTGTTCAACCATGGGGCCAAAGCGATCGATGGCTTGCGCCTCAACATCGTCAACAAAAAAGATGCAATGGGGATTGCCCATATTGACCGCCGATGGCCCCCATAAAACCGGTTTATCAATCGGGCCGAGTTTTACATCCACATAGCGCGTGTCGTCACATTGTTCCGCGAGGGGGATTTGACGCCAACGCAATTTTGGTTCGCCCATATCAACGGCGATGCGGTCTGTGCTGACGCGCCAGGCATTGATGTCACCGCCGCCGGTACCGAGGGCGATTTTGTCCGTCCCAGTTTCTTCCATTAACAACCAGCCGACACAGCGCGCTGCATTGCCACAAGATTCCACTTGTGATCCATCCGCATTCCACACCCCCATGAAAGGGGTGTCAGCACCTTTTTGGTTTTCAATGGTGATGACTTGATCGCATCCAGGCCCGGTTTTTGGGTCCGCAATAAATTCTGCTGCCGCCGCGCTCATCTTCGCACCGCTCGTTCGTAGGTCGAGAACGGCAAATTCATTCCCCGCACCATTCATTTTGCGAAAAGGGTGATCGGCAAGGGCGGTCATGCGAAATCCTGTGTTACCCGGCGTTTCATATAGGCCTTGCCGTCAAAAACACAAAGGGCGGGGGGATTAAGTTAGGCATTTTTGCAATGGCTTTACTTCGAATTTTTATCGCCTAGTTTTCTGGAGATGCATACTTTTCAGGACATTTGGCAAAAAAATTACCCAGAAGTACCGCCGGTCGGGTTTCGTCTTAGAGAAAAATTACCCGACCGATGGATCAGGTTTCATTCTTTACCGAATTCCAAACGGTACCCTACCACCGAAGAAGAATGTTCGATCATTTTAAATCGCGCCAACAAACTTGCTGGCGAGATGTTTATGGCGGAGGAGGCAATTTGGTTGGTATCTAGTCAGCCAGAATGTGACCCAGAAATGGTGTTTTTTGAACTAGACCCATATACCAGAAAAAGTAGAGAATTGATCAAGGCGTTCAGTTGGCAGGACCTTGAAGAGTCAGTTGAAGATAGATTGCAATGGTCTACCTACGCCAAAATACTGAAATGGCGACCAACCTCGCTTGATGATGTTTTTTTAAAAATTGCAGATGATGAAGAATATGAAATTGTATTTGCGTCGCGAGATTTGGCCTCGCTATTCGCTCCCTACGATGGCGGATTTGACCTTATCTTGCCGAAATCTGAAAAAGTCTTAGAGCTAAAGAAAAAGTTCAGCGCCTGGCTTTCCGATAGGGCTGACTATCTTTGAATGCTTGCGATATACGATTAATAGTTGGCATATCAAATCAAAAGCCCGCTCACTCCCTTCTCAATACCTCATCACGTTTTGCGATCGCCATTTTGCTAATTCCATGGTCGGTCTTCTCCCAATAATGAGGGCGCGTGATCATCTGCCAAAGGGCTTTGTAAGCAGCGATGGAGGTGAGGAGCCAATAGGCGGGCGCGGTCAGACCTGCCAGGCATAAATGATACCATCGTCTTTTCAGCGGCGCGATCACTGCGAGCAACACGAAAAAAAGATTACCGACGGTTAGCGCAAATAGATTGAGGGTTAAAAGTGGTTCGGGAAACACGGCCGATATGATCGATGCTTTAGTCAACATCCATGTGAGAAACGTCACCCACAAAATTGGATTGACCAGGGCGCTGATCACATTGCCTGCAATGAAAAGCTGCACGGACAAAAACCCAAGCCAACCTGTGGTCGAAATGATCTTACCCGGGCGGCGCATATGGACGAGCCAGGTTTGCATATAGCCCTTCATCCATCGGGACCGTTGGCGCAGCCAATTCCCCAAACGACAATTGGCTTCCTCAAATGTTGTGGAATTGAGCATTTCAACGCGATAACCGCGCTTTGATAAGCGCAGGCCAAGATCCGCATCTTCCGTTACATTAAACGGGTCCCAGCCGCCGATTTCCTTCAGCGTATCGGTACGGAAAAAATTTGATGTGCCACCCAAGGGGATCGGTACTTTTAGTTTTTGCAGAGCAGGCAACAACCAATCAAACCAAAGGGAATATTCCAGGGTGAAAAGCCGTGTCAGCCAGTTTTCACTGTGGTTGTAATAGGTGAGGCGCGCTTGCACACCTGCGAGATTTGCATCTGCCCCGTCAAAAGCGCGGGCGGCTTTGCGCAATTGGTCGGGCTCTGGTTGGTCTTCTGCATCGTAAATGACGATCAAGTCGCCGCGCGCTAGCTGTAGCCCGTAATTGCATGCTTTCGGTTTTGTCTGGGGCTTGCCCGCGGGCACGATGATCATATCAAAATGCTGATGCAGGTTACTTTCAAGCACCGCCTCTATGGTTTGGCGATCATCTTCCTCAAGCAACAGCTTCACGTCTTTCTTGTCAGTTGGATAATCTAGCGCGTTGATAGCATTGACCAAAGCAGGCAAGGCGTCGGCGTCATGATAGAGGGGCAACAAAATCGTCATCACCGGCAAGCCAACGGAGCGATATGATTTGACCGGCTTTACTTGCGTCGACAGCCGCGCGCCAATGCTCAAAAGGCAAACGCG
This sequence comes from Hyphococcus sp., assembly GCA_021776315.1. Lineage (GTDB taxonomy): Bacteria > Pseudomonadota > Alphaproteobacteria > Caulobacterales > Parvularculaceae > Hyphococcus. Next base: position 12,397 of record JAJFGD010000221.1, read on the forward strand.
ATAAGCGATCGCCAACATGAAATAGCTTGTGATCACGCCATTGAAAAAAATCAGTGTCTTCACGGGAAAGTGAAACAAAAACCATGCGGATAATATCAAAAAACCCATCGCCAAAAGCGTTTGCGAAACGGAAAGAGGCGCAGCCGCTGAATCCTCTGGTGTTTTTTTGCGCAACAGCTGCGTCGCGGCGGTGCCAATCTCAGGCAAAAATCTTTCTTTCAAGAGGGTTTGAAACGCATGATTTGACACAAAGCGATGCGCGCGCAACGGGAAAGGTAGGCCATTGCGTTCACCCACGTCATGAGGAGAAAGATGGCGACGATTGCAAACCACTTCGTGTTTCGATGTTGATAATTTTCGCCAAGGTATTTTGCCGGTCTTTATATAGTGGGGTAACCGATTAAAATTTTGTAGGTCGGTTTGTGGCGGAGGGATTTTGTTTATCCTCGCCGCTGCATCCATCGTTTCGGGTTGATCATCAAACATTTAAAAGCGTGTCCAGATGCCAAAGAAAAAGGACTGACCACGATCAATATTGCGGCCAACGATTTCTTGAGTTGCCCCCAATTGCAGACCCAGTCGCGGTGATAAGCGCCAAAGGATCGATGGTTGAATTTTGACCAGATCAAAATCTGCGCCGTCATTTTCTTGGTTCCCTAGCGACGTTGTTGAAAAGCTCTCAACCAGAATCAACCATCGTTCGGCTGGCTCTATGCCAAATGTTGCGTGCGCGCGGATTTGATCCGCGGCGTCGCCGGTGCGTTTGCGAAAACCCGCTTCTAGACTGGAAAAGAGCTTGATTTTGCCGCTGGTGAGATTGCGCCCATAAAGAAACGACGCATCGATATCGATGCCATCGCTTTGCAGTGCCGGCCTCGCACCAGATGAAAAATTAGACGGCCTCGAGATACCGATCCGGGCGCTACCAGCGCTATTGGTTTTCCGCAAAACCTGGATTTGACCAAAGGCTTCAATCTCTGAAAATCCAGCAGCAGTTCTTACGTCATTGCCACGTCGCAACCAACTGGTGCCATAAATCGCTTTGCCGCCGAGCATGACGTTCTGGGTCAGGCCAAACTCAACATAAGTTTGGGCGTCAATACGTTCGAAATGACTTTCAAATAGGACGCCGCCGTCATCGAATTGACCGAGGTCAGCGCGGAAATGATCGGTACGAGAAATGAGGAGAAAGTTTTTTTCGGTTTGAACCCATGGGGATGCCGCGACGCTATCAGAAAACAAAAATAAGAAAAAAAATACGCACAAAGCTACTGGCGCTTCGCCAAATGTGGGGAGAGAACCAAGGCGCGTGACCACGAATTACATCCTGTCACTCCCCCAAATGTTCAAAGGGCAAGTTACAGCAGGATTGGATCGGGTCTACGAACCAAAGGCTGTGTTAGATAAAAACGACAGCCCTTGGTTGTTTTTGTAATTATAAAATTACGCCGCGAGCTTTCTGATGACGTAATGCAAGATGCCGCCATGGCGATAATAATCGAGCTCGTCAGCCGTATCGATGCGCACCAGTGCAGAAATGTTCTTGCTGTCACCATTGGCATATTTGATGACAACGCTCACCTGACCGCGCGGTTCAATCTTCTCGACATTCTCGACCGTGACTTCTTCATCGCCGGTGAGGCCAAGTGAAGACCAGGATGTGCCTTCTTCGAACTGCAAGGGCAGAACACCCATGCCGATCAAGTTTGAACGGTGAATACGCTCAAAACTTTGGGCAATGACGGCGCGCACCCCTAAAAGGATGGTGCCTTTGGCGGCCCAGTCACGTGATGACCCGGTGCCATATTGCTCGCCAGCGATCACCACCAAGGGGGTGCCGCTTTCTTTATATTTCATCGCGGCATCATAGATCGGCATTTCTTCGCCAGTCGGCACATATTTGGTGACACCACCTTCTGTACCGGGCAGCATTTGGTTCTTGATGCGGATATTGGCAAATGTACCGCGCATCATCACATCGTGATTGCCGCGACGAGACCCAAAGGAGTTGAATTCCTGTACAGGCACTTGGCGGTCTTTCAGATATTCACCAGCGGGGCCGTCTTCTTTGATCGCACCAGCGGGAGAAATGTGGTCCGTCGTGATCGAGTCCGCAAAGAGCGCCAGGATGCGAGCATCATAGACCGGCTGAACTGGTTTCGGCTCTTTGGTCATACCCTCAAAATAAGGAGGTTTGGCGACGTAAGTTGATGTTG
>JAJFGD010000222.1 GCA_021776315.1 Hyphococcus sp.
AAAGAAACCCTTGATGCGGTGATCACGGCCCGTAACGCAGCGCAATCGGCAAGTGGTCCAGCCCAACAAGGCGCAGCCGAAGGTATGTTGGGTGCCGCACTGGGCAAATTGTTTGCCCTGGCTGAGGCGTATCCGGACCTAAAAGCCAACACCAATTTCTTGGAATTACAGCGCGAGCTATCTGATATCGAAAACAAGCTCGCTGCCGCACGCCGCTTCTTCAACAATGCCGTCCAGGAATTTAATACCTCTATCCAACAAATTCCTGGGAACTTCGTCGCACCGCTCGGTGGGTTTTCTGCAAAAGAATATTTTGAAATTCCAGAAGTATCCCGTGCACAAGTAGAAACTGCCCCTGAGGTGAAATTCTAGGAACGCGAGAGGCCCCATCAATGAGGAAGCTCGGCCTAGTGGGTGGTGTCAGCCCGGAGTCTACAGAGATCTATTACCGCTTACTAAACCAAGCGGCGAGAGATCGGTTGGGGCCACGGCATTCGGCAAATATCATTCTGTATACGCTCGACTTTGGCGTGATGATGGATATTTACGAAAAGCAAGACTGGGATGCTTATGCCGGCGAGATCGTAAAGGCGGCCAAGCATCTTGAGGCTGGCGGTGCAGATGCATTGATGATTTGTTCAAACACATCAAACCTCGCGGCTGATGCCGTCATGAAAGCGACTGATCTACCGTTCATTCATGTGCTTGATGCTTTGGCGGACGCCATGTCGAATGCGAAAGTCAAAAAACCGCTATTGCTGGGAACCTCAGCGGTGATGGGGCAAGGCTATTATCAACCAGCGCTTCGTGCACGCTATGACGGTGCGGTGAAACCGCCCGATGACGATGGTCAGACGCTGGTCGGCAAGATTATTTTCGATGAATTGGTCAATGGCAATGTGTTCGATCGATCACGCAAAGCGCTGATTGAAATGATCAAGCGACATGATTGCGACAGCGTCATCCTTGGCTGCACTGAACTGTGTATGATTTTGTCACAACAAGATCTTGATTTACCGGTATTTGATACAACCGCGCTTCATGCGGCTGCGGCAAGTGCTTTTGCATATGGGGAGGGGTGAGCATTGGGTGCCTTTGGCCTGCAAACCCATATTTGGAACAACAATTTAAAATCCGTTGTCTTACTGGCCGGGTTTCCCGTTCTATTGCTCTTGCTTCTATACGGTTTATCCGTCGGTTATGTTGGTTTAACCCAAGAGGTCTTTTCACTAGGACAAGGTCTCGTCTTGGCGCTTGATCACATGGCGCGGATTTGGCCATTTGCTCTCATCGCCGCCGCCGTGTGGTTTGGGATTGCATGGCTGTCTTATCAAAAGATCATTGAAATGTCGGTTGGCGCGCGCGGCCTGTCGCGGCAGGAAGCGCCGGAACTTTATAATCTTCTCGAGAATCTATGTGTGTCTCGAGGCATGACGATGCCGCGTCTCAATATCATTGAGACGTCTGCACTAAACGCCTTTGCGAGTGGTCTCGATGATAAGAGTTACAAAGTGACCGTGACCCGCGGACTGATTGAGACGTTAGACAGAGATGAATTGGAAGCGGTGCTCGCCCATGAGCTCACCCATATCATGAACCGCGATGTGCGGTTGCTGATCATTGCGGTGATCTTTGTTGGGATCTTTTCGTTTTTCGGAGAGATGATATTTCGCGGATTCTTTCGCACTGGGGTTCGTGTTGGCGGCCATTCACGCAGCCGTAATGGCGACAGTCGCGGCGGCGGCATTTTAATCCTTATTGCGGTGGCGATTATTGTGATCGCCTATGTGTTGGCCATGGTCATTCGGTTTTCGCTTTCGCAAAAACGCGAATATCTAGCGGATGCTGGGGCGGTGGAGCTCACCCGAAATCCAGATGCGATGATCTCTGCCCTCAATAAAATTTCGGGCAATAGTAATGTCGATGCCCCCAATGATGTGCAGCAAATGATGATCGAAAATAGAAATCCTTTTGCAGGCGTATTCGCCACCCACCCAAAAATCGAAAAGCGCATTGATGCGTTGAGGAATTTTGCTGGCGGGGCGCGTTAGATAGGTTCCGATTGTGAATGGATTGCGGGTCAAGCCCGCAATGACGTTGAGAGTATCGTCATCCCGGACTTGATCCGGGATCCAGTTGAATCCCAAAAACAAAACACAACCCAAAGAGGGTAGTCTTCCATAAAACCTATATTTGGTGCGGAGTTATCCCCGCCCGTGTCGACGCCCGTATGATGATGGTTATGTCGAGCGGCTAGGTGAAGACAAAAGACGTGAAAAGGCGGAATGCCACCACACGTAAATATCCAACATAGCCTGCATCGGCATCACGTTTCGGCGGCGTTCACGCGTTTGGTCGGGATAGGCTCTTTGACATTTGAATTTTGGGCGCGCTCGTTTTGAGACGAACGCAAAGTGTTTGCGCCCGCCCATTAGGGCATAACGGTTTTACCTATTGGTACAACACGCCGGGCAACCAAGTGGCCAATTGTGGGAACGCGGCGAGTAATCCAAGGGCTAAAATTTGGATAAAGATAAAGGGTATGGCACCGCGATAAATTTGACCCGTCGCGATTTCCGGTGGCGCGACACCGCGCAGATAGAAAAGAGCGAAGCCAAATGGCGGTGTTAGAAATGATGTTTGCAAATTGACCGCCATCATCACGCCGAGCCAAATCGGATCCAAGCCCATTGCCAGCAAAGGCGGCCCAACCAGTGGCACGACGACCAACGTGATCTCAATGAAATCGAGGAAGAAGCCGAGAATAAACATCACCAGCATGACAGTGATCAAGGCACCGACGACACCGCCCGGTGTCGCTTCAAGCGCGGCCCGCACCGTGTCATCGCCGCCTAATCCGCGAAACACCAAAGAAAAGAGCGCCGCGCCAATTAAGATCGTGAACACCATGGTGGTCACGCGGGCGGTCTGATCGAGGATCGGGGACAGGCATTTCTCGCGACGCATTTGGATCAAACTCGCGATAATGCCCCAGGGGGTAAGCGCAAACAGGAAGAAGGCCAACATGATCCCGATAGATTCTATCTGCGGCACATCTTGGCGGCCCAAGCGCAAATCCAGAAAGCTGGTGAGCAAAACCAAACCGGCAATGGCACCGGCGGAAACGAAGACGGCGGGGCGGCCCGATGCAAATGATCCTTTCGGCGCAAGGCGCGCACCGGCGATCAGCATCGCCCCAATCGCACCGACACTCGCCGCCTCAGTCGGCGTTGCGGCCCCCGCGAGGATAGACCCAAGGACTGCGACAATTAAAAGAAGTGGCGGCGGCAGGACTTTCAAAGCCCCCATCCAAACCTCTTTGCGGCTGCCCATTTCTTCGGCCGGTATGGCGGGCGCTTTATTGGGTTGGGTGATGGCGACAATAATTTGCCACAACAGATAAAGCCCAACCAACATCAAGCCGGGGATAAGGGCACCAGCGAAGAGATCGCCAACGGAAACGGTTTCCGGTGCAAAGACACCCTGTTCTAACTGTGCTTTTTGATACGCGTTCGAGATCACGTCGCCGAGCAAGATCAAGACGATCGATGGCGGAATGATTTGTCCAAGTGTGCCAGCGGCGGCGATTGAGCCACTCGCAAAGGCGGGGTCATATCCCCGGCGCAACATGGTCGGCAGGCTGAGTAAGCCCATGGTCACAACGGTGGCACCAACGATACCGGTTGATGCGGCCAGCAATGCCCCGACGACGGTGACCGAAAGACCTAAACCGCCGCGCAGGCTGCCAAATATTTTTGCCATGGCTTCGAGCAGCTCTTCGGCAATTTTGGACTTTTCGAGAATGACACCCATGAAGATAAACATCGGCACCGCGATGAGCGTGGTATTGGTCGCGGCACCAAAGATACGTTGTGGAAAGGGGCGTAGATAGCTGAGGTCAAAGACACCTGAAGCAAGGCCAAATACGGCGAAAACCAAAGCTGTTCCCGCGAGGCTAAATGCAACCGGATAGCCCGCCATCAACATCGCGCATAATACGACTACCATAATGATGTCGAGCCATCCCGCGAGCGCGCAGGTACAAAAATGCATATCTCCGATCATGAAATCCATTATGACGTCCCCTTAAGAACGCCGCCTGCGCGTGCGGCAATGGAAAATCCAGCCATGGCAAGAAGGATCGCGAAAGCGGGGATCAAAGATTTCAATAGGAAGACGGCTTGAATGCCTGAGGTCTCTGCCGAACCTTCGCCGACAGCCCAGGAATTGCCCACATAGGGTGAGGCCGTCCACAAAAGGAGGAGGCAGACAGGGAACAAGAAAAGATAGGTGCCAAGGAAATCGATCAGCGCTTTCTTTTTCTCAGAAGCACCGCGATAGAAGATATCAACGCGCACATGATCATCCGTCATCAAGGCATAACCAGCGGCGAGCAAAAACACGGTGCCATGTAGATAGGTGATCGATTCCTGCATGAAGATGTAATTGATGCCGAAAACATAGCGCATTACAACAACACCAAACTGGATAAAGGCCATCGCCAGTAACAGCCACATGACAATCTGGGCAGTGATGCGGGTGATTGACGAAAATAATGGCGAAAGCTGCGTCACATAACGATCAGCACCACCGGTTAGCCCAATGCAAAACGCGACGGCAATTACTGTTCCTGCAAAAATCATCAATGCTTGCGGGGATGCGGTTGCGGTGATTACTGGCACTAGCCAAGCGAACAGCAACCCAGCAGCGACAAATACCGAAACCAAGACAACCCAGCTAAGGGTCGACCGCGATGTGTTGCCGAAATAGACCGCCAATGGCAGCAGCATCAGCGGGAATACAATCCCGGCTGCAAGCCAATTCGCTATGTCGCCGATAAGAGTGAGAGTCATGACAATGCCGCGATCAGTTTCACAGTGAAAAGACTGAGCGACGGGTGCTCATGAAAGCTTCTTCGGAGATGCCTGTCCACGCCTGTGACCGCGCTAACGACGCTTTATAGCTCTCAAAGACGCGGCGGGTCATATCATCAGTCTCGGCCGTTTCTTCGAGCACGTTTTTCGTTTCCCGGGCGAGGGCGACCATCACGTCATCGGGCATTTTACGAAGCTGAACATCATGATCATTGACGAGTTGATCCAACGCCGTGGCATTGTGATGAATATATTCTGCAATCGATAAATGATTAGCACGATGGCAAGCGCCGGTGATGATCGACTGTTCTTGCAAATTGAGGGAGTTCCATAATTCGAGATTGATGCCTGCACCGAGTTGTGCACCTGGTTCATGAAATCCTGGCCAATAATAATATTTAGCCTCACGGTGGAAACCAAAGGCGAGATCATTCCATGGGCCGACCCACTCGGTGCCATCAATCGCGCCAGATTGTAATGCTTGATAGATTTCGCCGCCAGAAAGAGCGACGGCGGAAGCACCAATGCGGCGCAGCACCTCACCGCCAAGGCCCGGCATACGAATACGTTTGCCGCGCATATCTTCGAGCGAGTTGATTTCTTCTTTGAACCATCCACCAAGTTGGTGGGTTGAATTTCCAGCGGCGAAGGCTTTCACATTAAAGGGCGCGGAAAGTTCATCCCAAAGTTCTTGTCCGCCACCAAACTCCGTCCAGGCCATGATCTCCATCGCTGTCATGCCAAAGGGGATGGCGGTGAAGAACGCAAAGGCTGGTGATTTACCGACCCAATAATATTCGGCGCCGTGATAAAGGTCAGCCGCACCGTTAGAAACGGCGTCAAAACTTTCAAAGGCACTAACCAATTCACCGGCTGCAAATACACGAACGCGCATCGCACCACCGGACATTTCTGTGATGAATTGTGCCGTGCGCTCCGCCATGGTGCCCAGCCCCGGAAAATCCTTTGGCCAGGTGGTCACCATTTTTAGTTCGCGGGATTCAAGATTGCCCGTAACCTCTGCGAGACTGGCCGGCGTGCCACATTCACAACCCGCAGCAAGACCTGTTGCGCCCAATGCGCCCCCTGCCAACAACTGACGTCTTTTGATCATACGACTAATCCCACCGATTTTTCCCTTGGTGGCTATTGGTCCCGCAATTCATCGGGAACTTCAACATATTCCAAGAGAATTTCCACAAATGAAGGGGGAATGGGGTCTAACCAGGCGGGTTCACGCGCACCCAGCTGATCCGTGCATGATTTTCGTGTAACTTTTAGCGCTTGCATACCCGATGCTGGCAAAGAAGGCGGCGTTGGAAATGCGATGGTGCAGTGCGGTGGAACCGAAGCGTCCTAACCGGTTTGTTTATCCATCCGTGTCCAGCCGGTCGCGGTGAGTTTTTCCAAAGGCTGAAAGCTGGTTTTATAGTTCATCTTCGAAGAGCTTTCGACCCAATAGCCAAGATAGACATAAGGCAGCTCAAACTCACGAGCCAACGCAACATGATCCAAGATCATAAAACGACCCAAGCTGCGGGTTTCTTCGTCAGGCTCAAAAAAGCTGTAGACCATCGAGAGACCGTCAGTCAGACGATCGGTTAAGGCGACAGCGATCAATTTCTCTTCGCCTGTTTTGGTATCGCGCAAACTATATTCGACGATCATTGTGTCGACGGCGGTTTCTTCGACCATGGAGGCATAATCAAGGACGGTCATGTCCGCCATGCCACCTTCATCATGACGCACATCGAGATATCCGCGCAAAACTGAAAATTGTGCACTCGTTGCTTGCGGCGCCTTAATCCGGCGAATGATATCTGCATTCCGGGTCAATGTCCGGCGACGCGATTTGGTCAAGTCAAAATCGTCAGCCACGATGCGCACAGGCACGCAAGCCGTACACGCCTCACAAGCTGGAACATAAATAATGTTTTGTGAGCGTCGAAATCCCCGCCGCGTCAACAAGGCATTTGTCGATGGGGCACCATCGCCACTGAGATAGGAAAAGATCTTCCGCTCTCGTCGGCCAGGTAGATAGGGGCAAGGTGCCGGCGCGGTGACGTAAAACTCACCACCCTCAAGACCGAACCGCCGGGCAAAATCTTCATTACTCATGACATTGTACCTAGACGAAAAATCTTAGCGGGCGATTAGCATAACCGCAATGAATCGGTTTTCTCGCTGTGTCAATTCAGGTCGAAATAGAAGGGGGCAACAGCCGAGAAAACCAGCCAAAGCAAGATGATTAGCGGGCCACCCACGATCATGAAGTCCTTAAATCGGTAGTGGCCGGGGGTCATCACCAACAAATTGGTTTGGTAAGCGATGGGGGTCGCAAAGGAACAATTTGAACCAAATATGACGGAAAGGACCAAAATATGCTCGTTCATACCAAGTTGTTGAGCCGCCGAAACGGCGATCGGTGTGAACAAAACTGCCGTTGCATTATTTGACAGAACATTGGTGAGGGCGGCGCAAATAATAAAAAAGGCGGAGGCGAGAACACCAGGACCAAATTGCCCAGCCGATGCCGCGAGCGCATCACCGATCAAAGCCGCACCCCCGGTTCGGTCAAGGGCAACACCCATTGCGAGGGATGCACCGATCAACAAATAAATCCGTCGGTCAATGGCGCGGGCGGCTTGGCGCACATTAAGACAGCCAAAGGCAACCATCGCCGTGGCACCGCCAATAGAGGCCACTGAGATCGGCGCGAGACCGGTTGCGGCAAGCACGACGACAGCGGTAAAGATAAAGGCCGCGATGCGGGCATTGCGCGGATCTGGCAGCCCTTGCATGGAATATTCTAAAAGCAAAATATCCCTATCGGCACGAAGTCCGCGAATATCATTGATGTCACCCAAAATGAGTAAGACATCGCCTGCTTCCAAGCGGATGGTGTTCATTTGCGTGCGGATCATGCGACTTCGCCGCTCTATCCCTAGGATGACGCAATCGGTTTGTGCATGAAAACTTACCTGGGCAATCGACCGTCCGATTAAACGAGACCCCGGCGCGACAATGGCTTCAACCATTGTCAGCTGAGTGGACCGCTGGACCGAGCCGTCTTCCTCGTCGGCGATCGATGTTTCCGCCATCAGACCTTCAAGAATGTCCGGATTGGATTTCAAGAGACCAGTGAGCGCTGACCTTGTCGCTGCAACGATAACAACATCACTGGTTCTGAAAGCAAAATCATCAAATGGCGGTAGGATGGCTTTTTCACGCCGCTGCACCATGCGCACGGTGATGTCTGGCAGATCGACAAACAGCCCCGCGACGGGGCCTTTGCCGATGAGAGGGTGGCCGCGGCTGATTTCAATCTGCGCAATGAAATGTTTGCCTTCGCGTTCATTCGCGATTTTTTGATTTGGGTTTTCACGGATGGGCATCAACCACCGACCAACTGTGGCCATATAGATAATGCCAGTACCCGCCAGGATGAGCCCCATGGGCGTCAGTTCAAAAAAGCCAATTTCGCTTCCCGTCGTCGCGCGATAGGATTCCGCGGCCAACATATTGGTAGATGAGCCAATGATCGTGGTCATCCCGCCAAGAATAGAGAGATATGAAAGGGGCATCATGTAGCGGGCAACAGCAGTTTTGCTCTGTTGCGCCAGCGCCGCCATGATCGGGATGAACATCACCACAACGGGGGTGTTGTTCAAAAACGCACTCACCACCATGATAAAGATGAAAACAGAAAAAATGACGAATATCGGTCGTTTGTCGAAAGCGCGGAGCAAATACTCCGTTGGGTGTTCCAAGGCACCCGATTGGAACATGCCTTGCCCAATGATCAAAAGACTCAAAATTGAAAATAGGGCGGGGCTTGCAAAACCTGATAGCAGTGTTTCCGTTGAAAGGACGTCAACGCCATTGTCCTCAAACGGTGAAATCAGGAACAAGAATAAGAGCGCAATGATGGCACCGGCGGACACGAGTTCCAGGGGAAACCGGTCGAGGACATAAAAAATAATGGTGACGCCGATGATTCCCATCGTCGCCCACATCTGCCACGGCGCTGCTAAAAAAGTATCCATGAAGTCAAGATTGGCGTGAACCGCCCCGTTTGTGAATGTTTTTTCGCGCCCCGGACCATCCGAGCGGCTTGTGCCTCTTTGTATTTTGGCGTTTTGATGTTACCCGCACAAGAGTCATGTATTTCAATACGTTATCGAAACAGTCTCCAGGGGAAGAATAAAGGCAAATGTCGGATCAATATAGACCCCTTAAAGACGCATTTGGCCGTTTTGCAACGGGCATTGGTATTGCGGCCTGTAAAAAGCGTGATGGTGGATTTTCTGTGATCACCATTAACTCTTTTACGTCGGTTTCGCTGAGCCCGCCTTTGGTGCTCTGGTGTATTGATAAATCCGCCTCTGTTTACCCTGACTTCATGGCGGCTGATAGTTACGCGATTAGTATTTTGAACGCGAAGCAAAGGGCGATGTCAGATCGTTTCGCTCGCTATGACCCCATACAGCTTACTGGCGACGAAATTGATATTTGGGAAACGGGATCGCCACTCCTGAAGGACCGGATAGCTGGGTTCGACTGCAAGATCGCGATGCGCCATGCGGCTGGGGATCATGATATATTAATTGGAGAAGTCATCCGATTTGACAGCGCGAATGGCGCGCCACTGGTTTATTTTGCCAGCAACTATCATTCTGGTGTTGAGGACTAATGAGCAACGTCGCTTTTTTGGGTTTGGGCGTGATGGGATTCCCGATGGCAGGGCATCTCGCGAAAAACGGCCACAAAGTTACTGTTTACAATCGATCATCAGCAAAGGCTGAACAATGGGCCAGAGACTATGATGGCCATGTCGCTTCAACCCCTGATGCAGCAGTCGGCAGTGCCGAGATCATTTTCACATGTTTAGGCGATGATCCTGATGTGGCCGCAGTGATTGAAACAGCGTCCCCGGCCTTGGCGTCGGGATCAATTGTTGTTGATCACACGACCGCATCTCCGGCCCTTGCCCGGCAGCTGCACGCGCAACTTGCAAAAGCAAATGTCGGATTTTTAGACGCACCCGTATCAGGGGGACAGGCCGGTGCTGAAAATGGCAAGCTCGCCATCATGTGCGGCGGCGACGATGCGCATTTTGAAACCGTGCGCCCTGTGATGACGGCCTATGGCGCGCGTATTGTTCATATTGGTGCGGCTGGAGCCGGACAGCTCTGCAAGTCCGTCAATCAGATTTGCATTGCAGGCTTGCTCCAAGGGCTTTCCGAAGGCGTGCATTTTGCGGCGAAAGCCGACCTCGACATTGAAAAGGTTCTCGAAGCGATTTCTGGTGGTGCGGCGCAAAGCTGGCAAATGGAAAATCGTGCTAAAACCATGGCCAAAGATGAATTTGGTTTTGGCTTTGCGGTGGATTGGATGCGCAAAGATCTGCGCATTGCGCTCGCTGAGGCACGCGAAAACGGTGCTCGGCTTCCTATCACGGCCACGGTCGATCAGTTCTATGGGGATGTACAGGCGATGGGCGGAGGACGTTGGGATACATCAAGCCTTGTCCGTCGATTGAAAGATACGGACTAGCTCGCGATAACGCGCAAAGAGAACAAGATAACATTCTCACAAATCGTTCATGCTTGCGTAACTGAATTCAGAATAAGTCGCTTCAATGATACGATGAACCCTCATCGTGATTCGTTTGGAGCGTTTAATG
>JAJFGD010000223.1 GCA_021776315.1 Hyphococcus sp.
GTTTGAAATGTTCCGAGATGATTATGGTGCAACAGGTCTGGCAGCCAACTGCATTCGTGGAGTGTCAGTTCATCAAACCTTGTGTATTGGGCGACGATTTGGACATGGCGATCGTGCTGGAAAAGTTCGGCACATCGTCACTGGACTTACGGTATATCGGCACGGTTGATGGAGAAGTGCGGCTTTGCGCCCGCTCGGTTCAGGTGTTGATCAACTTCAGTGACGGGAAGCCTGTAGCATTTAGCGACGAGATTCGCGAAAAGCTTACGGCGTATCAGCGTGACGTAATCCCGCCGGATGTACCTTTGCCGGCGCGGCGCAAATAATCGATTTTTGCTCCAACCAGCATAATTGGAATTTCCCTAAAACCCGGAAACATGTCTTTTCCTCGGAATGAAATTTGCTAAGCTCTTTTCATTCATATGATAAAGATTTTATTGCCGCTGGGAGAATTTCAAAAATGCCAAGAACCAAACCACCATTTCGCGCCGACCATGTTGGCAGTTTATTACGCCCCACGTCAGTTAAGAACGCGCGTGCGCAACGTCTCAAGGGGCAGATTTCAGCAGACGAACTGAAGTTGATCGAAGACGGTGAAATCATCCGGGCGATCAAGAAACAGGAAGAGGTTGGTCTTCAGGCGGTGACCGATGGTGAGATGCGTCGGGCCTGGTGGCATTTCGATTTTCTGCAAGACCTCGACGGGATGGAAAAATACAATACTTGCACAGGTATAAAATTTGAGGGCGTCGAAACCAAGGCTGACGGGGTGCGTGCTTGCGGCAAGGTTGATTTCTCCACCCATCCGATGATCGACCATTTTAAATTCGTGGCCGATCATGCCAGCGTCACGCCCAAGATGACCATTCCTTCGCCAAGCGTGGCGCATTTTCGTCCCGGCCGCAAAGCCATCCCCGAAAGTGTTTATCCTGATCTGAATGACTTTTTCAGTGATTTAGGCCAAGCCTATCGCAAGGCGGTCAATGCCTTTGCTGATGCCGGGTGCCGTTATCTGCAACTGGACGAGACCAATTTCACTTACCTGTGTGACCCTGATCAGTGCCAGATGGTCATTGATCGAGGTGAAGACCCGGACGCCCTGCCGGATATCTATGCCGATATGGTCAACACCGCGCTCTCCGAGCGCCCGGATGATATGACCATCACGATGCATTTGTGCCGTGGCAATTTCCGCTCAACATGGATCGCGCAAGGGGGTTATGAGCCGGTAGCTGATGTGCTGTTCAACAAGATGAATATCGATGGGTATTTCATGGAATATGACAATGAGCGCTCCGGCGGGTTTGAACCGCTACGTCTTGTCCCCAAAGGCAAGATGGTTGTGCTTGGGCTGGTGACCTCAAAAACCGGTGCGCTTGAAACAAAAGACGAAATCAAACGCCGGATCGATGAAGCCGCCAAATATGTCGACCACGATCAGCTATGCCTAAGCCCACAATGCGGCTTTGCCTCTACCGAAGAAGGCAATGTACTGAGCGAAGACGAGCAATGGGCGAAGTTGACGATGATCCGTGAGATTGCAGATGAGGTTTGGGGGTAGGGCGGTTAAACGGTTGAAACATTGGCGTGTGACTGCTTTGTGCCAAGAACGGTCATTGGATGATATTGCAGCGAACGGCAGCTTGGAGCTCATGGCTGACATCGAGCGGTGATCTTTAGTGTTAAACTATATCGTTTTCAAAAATGTGATGCTCTGACATAATTACTGAATGTATACAGGCCAATTTCAAGATGTGGTCATAGAGTGGGCTAAACGGCGAACCAGTATCAAAGCTATTGGTGTCTTAGGATCCTATGCACGAGGAACCGCTAAGTCGGACTCTGATATTGATCTGATTATTGTGGACGAAAAACCTTCGGAACTGATCGAAGATGCGAGCTGGATCAATCAGTTTGGCTCAATAAAATCTATGAATCGAGAAGATTACGGTTTGGTCCAATCGCTTCGCGTGTTCTACAACAGGGGACAGGAAGTGGAGTTTGGCATAACGGGTGTGGAATGGTGCAGCATTCCAATTGATAATGATACAGGGCGTGTCATTGCCGATGGTCTGTTAATTTTGTTTGACCCTCTCGATCTTTTGGCGCAGGCCAAGAATTGGGTTGCCGGACGGAACGAGTCTTGATCACAGAGTTGTCGATTTGGTCAACTAACAGATTTGACTATGCAAACCGTTGATGTCGACTACGTCCACACAGCCAACACTCCAATTGAGTGAAGTGAATGTCCGTATCGGGTCAAAAGCTGACCAAATCCGAGTTTTAGGGCAGCCGGCCCCGCCACCCATTATCTACCCATGCCCAAACTGGGCATCGTGAATCTTGTTCCCCAACGCACCGTCTTCAATCGCTTTCGCGAATTTCGGATATAGCTTGCGGGTTCCCGCAATGACGTCCTCGACGGGGGCGTCATAAAAAAGGCCCCGATCGTTGACATATTCCATGTGGCGTTCGTCGTCTGTAGTGAACTCGTGAAACAGGG
>JAJFGD010000224.1 GCA_021776315.1 Hyphococcus sp.
ACATTGCAATAGGCGCACGCGCGGCTAACGTCTCCGCCCATTCAAGCGCATTGGAAATTAAGTCAGACTCCGGAACAACTCGATTTACGAGGCCCCATTCATGCGCTCGGGAGGCATCAATTTTTTCCGCCTCAATTGCTAATTGGTATGCCCGTGCATAACCGAGCTGCTGGGTCAATAGCCATGACAACCCACCATCAGGAACCAACCCAATATTAGCGAACGCACTCATCAAATAGGCATCCTTTGCCATGACGCGTAAATCGCAACTCAGCGCTGTGGTCATGCCTATTCCAGCAGCAGGGCCGTTGATGGCAGAGATCACTGGTTTTGGTATCGTCTGTATGGTGCTTAAAAATGCGCCATACTCGGTATTCAAGACATCTTCCACATCGCGGTCTTGGTCCAACACAGTGATATCAGCACCAGCGCAAAACGCACGGCCCGCGCCCGTCACTACAACAACGCGAACCGAATCATCGATTGATGCACGACACATGGCTTCGGTAAAATCGGCACGCATTTCGCGATTGAAGGCATTCAATTTTTCAGGTCTGTGCAAAGTAATTTGGGCAATGCCGTCTCCCGGCGTATCAAAAAGAACTGTCATGGGTCTCCTTTTGCCCCTTGGGCATCTTTTGGCCAATCATTGCTCGCATTTGAATAGTTTGCAAAGCCTCTCAACAGTTTGCCATAAAGCCCATACGCAACGAGCCAAGAGGACCTGAAAATGCCGCACAATTCCTTCCTTCGAGAACAATGTTACATCGCTGGCGAGTGGGTCGGCCCGACTGTCAGTAAGGACGCGAGCACGCTTATCGGCGTCACCAATCCGGCCACCGGTGACATGCTTGGCAAGGTCCCAAATTTCGGACGGAGAGAAACGTCTCAGGCTATCGATATGGCTCAGATTGCTTTTGAAGATTGGCGACGCCGCACGCCGGATGAGCGCGCAGGATTTTGTATGGCTATGCATGACGCCCTCATGGATAACCAAGCTACCCTGGGAGAACTGCTAACACTTGAAATGGGCAAACCATTTGCGGAAGCAAAGGGGGAGATTGCGTTTGGGGCTGGGTTCTTCAAATGGTTTGCAGAAGAAGCCCGTCGCGTTTATGGCGACGTTGTGCCCTCCCCCTGGCCTGATAAAAAAATCATCATCACAAAAGAACCAATCGGTGTGGTTGGGGCAATCACGCCATGGAATTTTCCAAGTGCTATGATCGCCCGCAAAGTCGCCGCTGCATTTGCTGCCGGTTGCTCTGTGGTTTGCAAACCCGCCAGTGAGACCCCCTTTTCTGCATTTGCCTTTGGCGTTTTAGCTGACGAAATTGCCCTCCCAAAAGGCGTTTTGAGCGTCATTACTGGCGACCCAGAACCTATTGCCGATGAAATGTGCGAAAACCCGAAACTGCGCAAAGTCACTTTTACCGGCTCAACCCGCGTCGGAAAGGAACTTGCGTCAAAAGCATCTAGGCATATGAAACGCATCTCAATGGAATTAGGGGGTAATGCCCCTTTGATAATTTTCGACGATGCTGATCTGGACAAAGCGGTCGATGGGGCCATTGCCTGCAAGTTTCGCAATTCAGGCCAAACTTGCGTCTGCGCGAACCGAATTTATGTCCAATCTGGTATTTATGATGCCTTCGCAAAACAACTTGCTGAAAAGGTTTCAACCATGATGGTAGGCAACGGACTTGGCGATGGTGTTGAACAAGGGCCGCTTATCTCTGATGCCGCCATACAAAAGGTTGAGAGCCACATTGCCGATGCCACCGAGCGGGGCGCAAAAGTGATCACCGGCGGTGCCCGCCATAACCTTGGCCTGACCTTTTTTCAACCAACCATCCTGACTGATGCGACATCGGAGATGAAAATCGCCAGCGAGGAAACGTTTGGGCCAGTCGCGCCCCTGTTTAAATTTGAAACAGAAGAGGAAGTGATCAAAGCGGCGAATGCGACTGAGTACGGCTTGGCATCCTATTGCTATACTAATGACCTTGGTCGCGCTTGGCGCATGACCGATTCACTTGATTACGGCATGGTTGCTATTAACGAGGGTATTCTTTCAACACCGATCGCACCTTTTGGCGGCGTGAAAGATTCCGGACAAGGCCGCGAGGGATCAAAATATGGCCTCGATGATTATATCAATGTGAAATACGCCCTTTTCGGCGGGCTCGCGAAATAGACTAAATCCCACCATTAGCAGCTTTGGTAAAAAGCGCACTGAGCTTGGCGGCTTCTGCATCAATATCGTGACCACCCTCAATCCGTGCGCGACCTATGTCCGCCATTGTCGCGAGATCTTGATCGGAGGCCATCAAGGCCTGCCTTAACGCGTCAATCAAATCTTCTTGCGATCCTGCGGGAATAATCCAACCGCATTTCGCGTCAACAAGTTCCGGTATTCCCGCGATATAGGTTGAAATCACCGGTCGACCCAGCGCGAGTGCTTCCATTATGACGACCGGTAACCCTTCCGCAAAACTTGGTAGCAAGAATATCCGACCTTCAGTAATCAGCTCCCGGACCCGTTCGTTGCCGAGCCACCCCAACATATCAAACGACCGCTGAACGTTGTGGCGTATCATCTCCTGCTTAACCTCTTCACGAGATTCGCCATCGCCAATTAAAATAATCTTTAAGTCGGGAAACTCACCTTTTAAAGCGGCCACAGCTGCGGGCAATTGTGCTTGCCCTTTTTGCGGGCATAATCGTCCGACACATACAAAGGTATTGTTTTGAGGGATGGCTGTCTTCGAAAAGTGACTTAGTTCCAGGCCGCAATGAATGATTTTGATCTTGTTCGCGTATTGAATGGAACTAAAACGAATGAGCTGTGATTTACAATAATTTGTAATGGCAGCAACGAACGTTGCGTTTTCTATTTTTGACGGAAAACTCAATAAAGGTGCATCGGTAAGTTCATCCGGCCCGTGCACTGTAAAACTATATGATGGCCCACCCATGATCCGACTGAGCATCGCAACCGTTGTCGCATTGGTACCAAAATGCACATG
>JAJFGD010000225.1 GCA_021776315.1 Hyphococcus sp.
CCTGACTGGAAAATTTGCAACCTACCGATTCTCAAATACATTTTCTCACGTACATTTAAACTGGTTTGACGAATCTCTGTGTTATGGAAAACGCTGCGAGAATTTATTTTTCAGTAAATATTTGAAAGTGTTTCGTGCGCAGACACGATCAATCAGAAACGACTCCGCATTGTTGGGGTTTCTATTTCAGAACTGCTTTTTCGGCCGGGATTTTCAGGATAAGGCAAAATGATTGAAAAAAATTCATTCACTTTTTGCTTGTTCATTTCGCTTGCCGCATGTCTGACACCGCAAAAAGATCAAGCTGGCGAGTTTGCCATACCCTTTACAGCCGGAGACAATTTGGGTGAATTACCCGCTACCCGAAACGGTGAACCCATTTGCGTTTTAAGCAGGCGCGCCATAAATTATGTCGGCAATTCTGGTGAATCACTCGCTGACTGTCTTCTTAAATATGAAAATGCCGACACGCTTTATATCACATCTTATGGCGGCGGAGTGGATGCCAGCATAAACAGTTCAAAGATCATTGAAGCGCGCAAAATGGAAATCCACATTCTTGGTTATTGCGCGTCATCTTGTGCAAATTATATCATGCCTGCGTCGCCTCGGATTCAAATGCACTATCCGTCAGTGGTATTATTACATGGGTCGCCCCCAACAGATGTGCCGGCTATGCGCCGAATAGTTGAAGCGGCTTATGAAGAGCGCTCCGATCTTACCGATGAAGAACGCCAGGTAAAGATAGAGCGTGCGTTGGAAAATGTTTCGAGAACAGCTCAAATTCATTTGGAATTTGTCCGTGAGCATAATATAGGGCCGGTTTGGTATAGTTTAGAAGGGATCGGAGATAAGGAAAAACCAAAGACAGAGCTAGGCGTATTGGCATCCTTTGTAAAAAAATGCCTTCCGTCGAGCACGGTTATTATTGACAAGCCAATGGACCTTGAAGGCTTGGCATTTATTTCTCGATATGTGCATGGGCCAATTGATGTTGTCGGGATGGCCATTGTGGAGCCAGAGACATGCGGCTAAGGATTCGTTGAGGGCTGTATTGCCTTTGTCACTTTGATCGCGTGACATCGTGGGTAAAAACTTGGTATATACAGGGCTTCAATCAAAGAATCATTGTCTCGCTCAACGGAACGATCAAGATATAAATGGCCCAGAAACCTGCGGATATTAAGACCCTGACTTTTGAGAAAGCTTTGGCTGAGCTGGAAGCCATTGTGCAAAAGCTTGAAAGCGGGGAGGCGGAACTTGAAACCTCTATCGCGCTTTATGAGCGCGGCGCGGCGCTAAAAGCCCATTGCGAAACGAAGCTGAAATCAGCGCAGGAAAAAATTGAAAAGATTGTTGTCGGTGAAAACGGCAAACCGAAAACCGCGCCAGCGAGTTTTGAGTAGGTTCTAATCCTCACACTTTATCACCTATTAGTGCAAAGCGTGTGCTGCTTTTAATTCAACCGCCGCTGACGGAAATCCGTCCTCTTTTCGTACCTGAAAAAGTTACACTCAATATTCGATTTGCCTTGCAGGCAGGTTCATTGAGCTGCGGCGTAGCAAGCCGCCAACGATGAACATTTCTGAGTACTGATGCCCCGAACCCTTTTCCAGGCACCTCGGCGAGAAGTTTGATATTTGTCGGTCGATCATCAGGTAAATCAAACCCAATGACTACCGCACCCATATGAGCGTCTCGCGCTTGTTCCGATGGATAGTCGATAGGTGATTTTGACCATGCAATGTTACACGCTGCTGCCGATTTTTCGCCCTCTATGAAAGTCGGATACTGATTTTTCGGGTCGTCGAAATCCATATTTTCATGATCAGGATAGTCATTGCGGTTCATGGATAGGATCGCGCCAAATGTTAAACCATCCCAAGCAATCACCTCGGCGAGAATTGGGTCAAAACTCTCGATATCTTTTTGTGGTGGAAACAATCGCATTGCGTCAGTAAGTTCATTATGGGCGCGTTGTATTTCTTCTATGCTTCGTGGTTGCGGGATCAAGATGGACACAGCGCCAATGATAATGGCTTGGGCGCGCCCGCGATAATCATCGGGAAGTGCTTCGGCAATCGCGCGCTCAGCAATCACAGCGCTTTTTCGCGCAGCGGGGTAAAATTTTGCCTCATGATCGCTAAAGGCAACATGCAGCCAAATTTTCGCAACTTCAGGAGTAGGTTTGTCTCCATTTATGATTCGGGCATCCAATTGGTTTCGGATTGGACCGACATCGCGGCGACGTTCCCCGTCAACCATAAATTTCGTAAATGCGAGGAAGAGTTGCAAATCTTCTTTAGGAAGATTTACAAATCCAGCTCTTTGTAAATGATCAGCGCGTTGAAGTGCGGTCCGCGCCTCTTTTGCATCCGTAAATAAAACCAGCTGACCATAGTTGAACGCCAAAACGCCCGTGAGCTGATGGTCGCCAAGCGTTTCTTCCGCCAATTGCCACGCTGCGCGGCCATGCCGTTCAGCGCCTTCACGATCACCATTTTCGATCGCTTGGGTAAAGGCGCTGTATTCACTCTGGTAGGTGGCGGTTTCTTGCGCGATAGAAGAGCCGATGAGCAATCCAGAAATCATCACGGCGAGGATTAATGTGTAACAGTTTTTCGCTCTGACAATATACGTCACGCCCGCCCCATGGTGTTGTCGTTCGTAATGTCGCCATTTCCGCCCAAAAAAGGGTGCTGGGTCAAGTCATAACCCGACAACCAGCCTTAAAAGGTCGCTTGAAACCGTAAATCATATTCAGTTTTGATCGAGATGGACTGAAAATCGATGCGGTCAATGACGTTATCGACAATGATTCCGACATAGAAAATTTTATCGAAACTGCGCGCATCACCAAGAAAACGGTGCGCCGTGAAACGTACTTTCATCTTTGGCGTAATATTATATTCCGCATAGGCTTCAACGTGACGGTTGTAGCGCGTGATTTCACGTAAAGAGACATCCTGGCGACGGGTAAGGGTGCGACGGTGGCCGTTAAACCCATAGGTGAATTTGGTGCCCACATCATGGCGAAAATCGAGATTCCAAAAATGCGGTGTGTTTCTGGAAATGGGTCGCGTCTCGCCCGTGAACGGGTCTGTGGTTTCGGAATTTTCATAATCATATTGAATGGTCAACACCGCGGTGGGCAGACCGATAAATCCAAAACGCGTGCTAACCTCCGTCTCAATCCCATAAATGCGCGCATCACCAATATTGCCAATGCCGGACGATGCAGTGCCGATTAGGATTTTGTCGATGTGGTCTGAAATATTTTCGTAGAATACTTCGATGCTTAATGTACCTGCATCGTCCCGGAAGCGTTTTTCATATCCGGCGGAATAGCGCCAGGTAACTTCAGGGGAGAGGTCTGGGTTGCCAAAATTAATCAATTCATCATTGATATTGCGGCTTGCGACAAAATCATTGAGGTCAAGTTGGCTGACCGTGCGTTCAGCAAAAAGACGTAGCTGATCAGCCGGTGTCAAATCATAACGCAACTCAACGCGCGGTTTTAGGAAGTTAAAACTGCGCGAGTTGGATGCGCCGTCCCGGTTTTGAAAGATGGTAGAAAATTCGCCCGTCACGCCAGAAAGCAAATTGATCTTATCGGTGACTTTGAAGTTGTGGGAGAGAAACGCTTCATAACGATCTTCTTCGACAATCGCGTTTTCAAATGCTCCGCCATTAAACGAAAAAGTGGTGTCCAGCGTATTGAATGCGGCTTCCCCACCATATTCTAGGGAATGTCGCTCGCCGATGGGTGTTGTCACTGACGCACGGAAAATGGTCTCGCCTTCGTCAAAGTCAGCGACTTGCGAAAATAGGTTTCTTGTCATGCCGTTCTCAATGACATCTTGTGATAGCGTGTCGTCATTGGTGCCGCGAGTAATCACGAACAAGCCTTTTAAATTGCCGAGCAGTCCGATGCCGGTTTCAACATCGCCGCCCAATTCCCAAATCTGATCGGCATATTGGAAACGCGCTTGTTCCAGCGCGAAAAAATTCAATGCCCCAGCAGCGCCAACAAGAAACTGATCTTCGTCGCGAAAGTCAGTTCTGGCATTATCCGTATAAAGGCCATTTAGGCGTATCTTCGGTCCGGCCGGAAATTCATAGCCAATGTTCCCAGTGACAGTATGGGTCTTTTCGATATTTGTTCTGGTGAGGTCGCGAAACTGCAATCTGTTCCGGTCACCGTCCAAGACATCTTCCCGAACGAGACCGATACGGGGGTCATTTTCAAACTGATAGCTTGCCCCATATTCAAGCCCGCCAGACTGACCACTATGGGAAAGCAAAATTTGCGGCCCCACCGGTGCGCCGCGGGCATAGTTAATGCGCGCATCAA
>JAJFGD010000226.1 GCA_021776315.1 Hyphococcus sp.
TTTAAAAACAAGTCCCGCATCATAGGATTGTCAGGCGCAAGACCAGATTTGTTACGCGGATATTCTGCAATTGATATGGCGATTTTGGATGAAGCTGCTTTCTGCAATGACGACTTGTTTTCAACCCTAAGCCCAATGCTAGCGACAAACCCAAACTCCAAACTTGTATGTCTTAGTACGCCTTCAGGGCCGCGCGGTTGGTTCTATAGACAGTGGATTGCCAATGATGACTTTGTGAAAATCAAAGTACCTGCCAGCCAGATTTCCAGAATTCCTGAAAACTTCCTTGAACAAGAGCGACGAACAATCGGGGAGGCAGCATTTCAGAGAGAATACTGTTGTTCATTCGATGAAAACAATAACTTGCTAATTCACCCAGATGTTTTGAATGACACCTTCATTAGTATGGGAACCCTTTATGACCAAGAGGAGTCAGTTTTTTACGCTGAGCAACAGTTAGTGGAGTTTGGGCTAACCGAGTTCGATCAACTAGATCTATTGGCGCTTGAGAAGTTAGCTCCACAAAGACAGTCATCACCGTCTTTGCCCCCTAAGCCACCTTTTGAATACAGTTATGTTGTTTCTGTTGACCTAGCAAAGACGCAGGACCGATCCGTAATCTGTACAATCATGACCAAGAATGTGAATGGAAAAAAAACACATGTTCTGTGTGATCTAGAAGTTCTCCCTAAAAACCTGAATTATAACAAGCAGGCCCAAATTATTGCTGACTACATGGGGAAGCCACACTTCAAAACGTGGAAGACAAAGCTGATCGTTGATGCAAGCGGGGTAGGCGCTCCGGTTTGTGACAACCTAGAAGAAAATCATTGCCTGAAGTTTGACCGGGCCATAATCACGAGCGGAGATTCAAAGCGCTGGAATAAGGTATCCCGAAATTGGCTGATAAAGAATCTTATCAAGTGGTTGGCTAAGAGTAATTTCTACATTTCGACCGATGTGGACGGCACTGATAACCTAAGACAAGAAATTCAAGCATTACGCCAAGATTTTCGTAGCGATGGTACCGTCATTTTTGTAAGCCCCGAACATGACGATTTGGTGATGGCGTTGGCATTGGGATTGAAAGTTTTACAACGTACGAACGCAGTAAACGGGGGATGGACTGATTATCTATTCAGTAACCTCACATGATTTTAGCTTTTCATGACGGTAGTTCGCCCAGCCTCCCTTGCAAAAGGCCGTCTGCAATTGTGCCACTGAAGGATTTGTGGTCGTTGAAAGGGAGTTCATGAACCCGTCGATCAAGTTCTTCATTGTTGGCAAAGTTTTGATAGATAACTGGCTTTTCCTCCGCTGCCTTTTTTAAATTGAGGCTTAAAACGTTTTCCGGCGCAAAATGAAAACCTAACGAAATTACCCGTTCAGCGTCATTAAGGGCGTCAATTGCAGCAGGGAATCCATCTTTATGTTCTTTATTGTGCGCAAATAAAATACTATTCTCATAACTGGAAATATCAAATGTCACTGACTTGTCGTGTTTTTCCGACCAGCTTAACTTTCCATGCGGATAGTAAAAATTAGCTAAGTCTGCAAGGTTTCCGATATTTCGTGAAGATATATTCCATACCTTCTCCAATACTTTTTCAACAATGCAATCATAGTTGAAGCTAATAAAGGAAAAATGGGTGCCACTATTTTTTGAGATAGAGTTTCGCATCATGGAGGCAAAAAGGTGAATCCAATTGTGGCGAAGGCCCGAAGTTTGCGCACCTAAATTACTATTTTTTTGAGGAATTCTGTTGTTTAGAATGGCCCAGTCGTTGGTAGTTGTATCAAGCTTTAATTGCCCAGAAATAGCGTTTGCCAAAATTGAAGCAGTCAAAAGCTTGCAGTGAGACCGATATTCCGGATTTTCTAACGCGAGAGTATCTAGAGATACGGCTGGTGCCAAGGCCATGATTTGTCTCAGGTTTTGTATTGTATGTAAATGTGCGCGACCGGAGTCATTGTCGGTGCACAGATCAAATAGTGCCATATAAGTTGAATTATTTGATAGATACCGTCTCATTTCGGGAGTCTTAATTCCAAAGTGTTTCTCGGTGATAAGCTTCCATCTCCTTTCGAAGTCTTCGAGAGTTTTTGCAGCTTTTTGGTACAGCTCGTCCCCGAGAGGTAGATTGAAATCTGCGCTTGCTCCAGCACCAATTATTATGGCTGTCTTAGTCATCTTTCGTTCCAATCGTATTTTTCTTCTGGCAACCCGCTCAATGAACAAGCATGAAAATCAAAACCGCCTTCACAATTCCGAATAGGTCGGTAAACATCTTTCTTGCGTTGGAAGATATCTCCAGACGTATTATAAAGTGTCGTTCCTCTTTGTACGTTTTAGGGTGATCAAGAGGTCGTTCCTGCGGAGTATCTTTGTTTTTTGGTGGTTTTGTTTCCATATTTGCACACAGTCCTTCATTTAAAAAAGATGGGTGTGTTGGAAGCAAGAATCTTGTCGCTTGGTTCTGATTCCGTATCAAGCCGATGTGGCGGAATTTTTTTTCCCCATTTTATTGCAAAAAATTGTTCGTTATTTCAACCTGTTATGGTCCAAATACTTGTTGCGTCGTTTTGAAGGGCTATAATTCTATCCGTATCAGGTCATTATAAACAAAACTGAATGTTTACGAGGAGATGAGGATGTTCGCGCGGACAGTTGGATTTTTGTTACAAATTGGTGGCATTATTTGTGGACTGCTGCTTTCTTTCTTCTCGTCTACGCCGAAAATTTGATCGGTCTTTAATATGCTTCGTTGGATTGTCATAATTGGACTAGCGATATGGGCGTATAGCTATTTTGGGAAATACGAACGACGGGTGGATGCGTACTACTATCCAGACCGTCACAACCTATCTGAAGATATTTCTTATCGTGACATAGGAAGCGTCGAGGCATGCCGCGATTGGGCATACAGTACTGCTAGAAGGTACGATGATCCTCAAATGCGGCGTGGCACGTACGAGTGTGGTGTCGATCCCCTTAGAGAGCAGGACCTGCCATCAGTAACAATTTACAGGGAAACCGTTCAGTAGGAGTGCGTTTTGGTCTGAGTTGAAACAAATTAATTTTTTTAGCTCAAGTAACACAAGCCATTATTTCCTGCCCTAGAAGTTCAAATAAACGGCGTTTTTCAACAATCATTTCATCCTCAGAGCGCCAGTAAGACTTTACTGGGTCACCGGTAACAAGCTTGTGGGCAATAAGCAGCTTTGTATGGAAAGGACGAAATGTCGGGTCAGTTTTTTGAAGTAAACTTGAAGCCGTACGCCGAAAGTCGTGCATAGACCATCCGAATGGCGCATCTCTTTTTTGCGTACTCCAGTTGAAGTTTCCCCCATTTAGGGCTGCATCTATACGCGCAGCCAATCTAGAGAAATTTGAGATTGGAGTGTCATTTTCACCGCCGAAAACCAAAAGGCCGTTGGTAGTGTTTTTCCTAGACATTAAGAGTTCGCGTACTGGCTTAGACATGGGCATAACAAAAGCGGCAGTTTTGCGATTCCGGCCTTTAACTTCTTGGCCGGGAAATGTGATGCAGTTTTTTTTCCAATCGATCCAATCCCAACGCAATCTTGCTGCCTGTGTTCGCCGCTGTGCCGATAAAAGAAGAAACCTAAAATAGTCTTTCTGGTTTGGTGGAAGGGCCTCGGAGGCCATCCATAATTCTCTTATCTGTTGGGGTTTTTGGAATCGTGTACGTTCTGGGCATGCCTCAAGCAACGGAATATTGGCAAATGGATTTCGGTCTAATCGCCCTTGTTGCACAAGAATAGCGAAAAACCTCCTGACATATCGATGAGATTGGATTGCCATTGCTCTTGACGGTTTGAAACTCTTTTTGCCTTTGGGCTTACCGTTGTGGTCAAAATGTTGGAATTTACCTTTTCCTCGAAAAATATCATCTTGCCACTGTCTGGCCTCTTCTTGTGAGATAGAGGACCCCGGCATTCTCCCAAATGTATATTTCCCGCAATAGTAATTTAAGAATCGCGACCTAAGGGAATACTCAGCTTGCTTTTTGGTGGATGGTCTAAGTTTCTCAAAGCTTTCGCTGCGAATGTAGAATTCAAAATGATCATTTAGACTGGCTTTCTTGAAAGCGCTCAGACTTTTTTGGTCTTTGATTTCTCCATCTGAAATGTGTTCGTTCTCATGTCGTTTTGCGACTTTTTCTTTTTCTAATATTTGTCGCCACTGTTTTTGCGTCCGCCATGGCTTTGACACTGGAATTTTGGCTTGTTTAAGTACAGGCCTTTCAGTGTTTCGGGTGATAGGGTGAGTAAGGCGCAAAACTGGAGTGATGGTTCGGCTGGATATCCTGATCTCAAATTCTGGATCATCAATATCGCATGCCACAACTTTGGCTGAATCGATTTTTTCTAGGTCGATCCAACAGTTGCTTCCATTGTTTGGAAACCGTGGTTGATTTTCAATAATTGCCGCCCTTAGGTCAGCCATAAAATCGGTATCAAGATGAAATGAGGGGAGTCTTTCGCGCATTAGTATTAGTCCGTGAAAATTCAGTTTTGCGAAAACCTGTCATGAAACTGTCAGGGAACTCGAAAAAACTTGGTCCGCAAATACTACAGCGCAAAAACGAGAAAAGCGAGTCAAAACAATAGGATAGGGGTAATCTGATTTCTAATCTGGCGTCACCGACTGGATTCGAACCTCCGACCCTCAGATTAGGAATCTGATGCTCTATCCTGCTGAGCTACGGGGACAGGCCAGGGGCTCTACATAGCCAATTTTGCACTGCAACTAAACCAAATAGGCGCGATGGGTGCGCCTCACCATCTAAATTTCCCGAAAACGGCTTAGAATCGTTTTCCTTCCGCTCATTAACGGCCATAATTGATATGGTTAATGAGGGGCGCGGCGGGGCGCTGTTCGGTAGGAAGGATTTCACCATGGCGCGAAAACAAGCAGTAATCATAGCGGCGAGCATTTTAGGGGCATTTGCCGTAGGGTTGCTTCTCGGCCGGAACATTATACCGGATTCGGGATCACGCGGGGAACCGAACTCCCAACAAGTGGTGGCGTCCGATGCCCGGGGCGGTGACCAAGGACCGCGCAGAGGTTTTCAACAAAGACGCGATGACAATGCTGAGCGTCCAGAAGACGAAAGCGCCAGCGAATTTGGCTATCGCCGTTTGGTTTTGAACACCGGCGGTGATCTTCCCGAGGCGTGTTTTCAATTTACCCGTGATCTCGATGATAGTGGTGAGACCAACTATGCTGACTATGTGCGCGTAACCCCTGATACGGGATCGGCCGTGACCGTTGATGGTACGTCGCTTTGTGTCGCCGGTTTGGAATTCGATAGAGATTACAGCGCCCGATTGCGTTCTGGCTTGCCGAGTGATTCCGGTCAGACATTGGAACGTGCTGAAGATGTCACCATCGCTTTTGGTGACAAGCCAGCCTATGTGGGTTTTGCCGGTGACGGCGTCATTCTTCCGCGCCTTGAAGCAGATGGCCTTGGCATTGAAACTGTCAATGTGGAATCGATTGAGATTGCGGTCTATCGCGTTTCCGATCGCTCGCTCGCGCGCAAATCTATGGTCGCTGGCGAAGTCTTTGGCCCCAATCAATATTCATATGTGTGGGAACAAGAAGACGGCAAAGATGTCGGCGTGCCGGTTTGGACGGGTGCGCTCGAAACCAATGGTGATCGCAATGAAACCGCGACGACGGTATTTGCCCTTGGTGCCGCACTGAATGAGTTAAAGCCCGGTGCCTATTTTGTTCGTGCAAAGGATGTTTCCGCTGGCGCTGACGAGCGACGCTCGGCGCAAGCTTGGCGTTGGATCATGTTCACGGATATGGCGCTGACCACTTACACTGGCGCAGATGGCGTTGATGTATTTGTGCGTTCCATTTCTTCTGCGCGACCGATCAATGGTGTCGAGCTGTCGCTGATTGCGGCCAATAACGACATTCTCGCAACGGCGATTACCAATGCGGATGGTCGAGCACAATTTGATTCCGCTGCGGTGAATGGGGACTATCCCCTTAATCCGCGCATGGTCATGGCTTATGGTCCGCAAGATGATTTTGCGGCGCTTGATCTCCAACGCTCGCCGCTTGATTTGTCAGACCGCAATGTTAGTGGCCGCGCCGCACCGGCGCGACTTGATGGTTATGTCTATCTTGACCGTGGGATTTATCGGCCCGGTGAAACCGCCCATATTTCTGGGCTGGTCCGCAATGATGCCGGGCGCGCCGTTGATGACCGCCCACTGACCGTGACGGTGCGTCGCCCGAACTATACCGAAGCCGAAGTGCGACGCATTGAGTCCCTCGACATTGGGGCTTTCACTTTTGACTATGACATTCCGGCGTCTGCCCCGCGCGGTGAATGGCGCATCGATGTCACGGCCGATGGCTATGAAGGCACTGTGGGCTCGCGCAGTTTTTCTGTCGAAGATTTTGTTCCCCAACGATTAGAAGTGACGATCGATACGGATGAGCGATCACCGATCCGTCCAGGTACCGTGCGCAATGTTTCCGTCGAGAGCCGGTATCTTTACGGTGCCCCGGCGACGGGCCTATCGGTTGAGGCGGAAGCACGTTTACGCCTTGACCCCAATCCGTTCCCAGATTTTTCCGCCTATCGTTTTGGACCGGTGAATGGACGTTTTGAAGAACGCTTCTTGACCCTAGCCAACACCGAGACCGATGGAGAAGGCAAAGCGACCATCGCGATGAATGTCGATGATGCGCCAGCTTATGCGGCACCGATGCGTGCTGATCTTGTCGTCGGTGTGGTAGAACCGGGCGGGCGCGTGGTGCGTGAAAGCGCACGCATTCCCGTGCGCCCCAATGATTATTATGTCGGCCTGAAACTCGGCAATGATGCCCATAGTTTTGGCCAGGGCGAGATGGTCGAAATCGATGGTGTTCTTCTCGACTGGGAAGGACAAGTCGCCGATGGTGAACTTGAATGGCGATTGGTCGAAGAAGACTATTGGTTCGATTGGTATCGCGATGGCGGTCAATGGAAGTGGCGACGGTCTTTCCGCGATATATTGATTGCGGAAGGGCGCGGAGCAACCGGGCGCGAACAATTAGCGACCTTGGTTTCCCAACGTCTTGATCCGGGAACCTATCGCCTTACGGCGACCCGTGCTGGTGGCAAAGAAGCAAGCGACATTCGGTTTTATGTTGGCTGGCGTTCCCATGCGTCCGGTGCCGATACGCCAGATCAAGCAGCGCTGACATTGCAGAATGAAAATGTCGCGCCGGGTGCCCGTGCGCGGCTCTATCTCAATCCTCCATATGAAGGTGAAGCGATCGTTGTCGTCGCGACGGACAAAGTTCAATTGGTACAGCGCATGAAAGTTGGCGCTGATGGGCGCGAGATCATTATTGATACGGACCCATCTTGGGGTGCTGGTTTTTATGTGATGACGACAATCGTGACACCGCGTGACGCGGGCGATCGTCCGGTACCGCGTCGTGCCATGGGTGTCAGCTATGTGCCGTTTGATATGGACGCGCGCAAACTTCAAGTTGAGATCAACGACCCGGAAATCTTGCGACCAAGACAACAGCTCAATCTTCCGATTGCTATTAGCGGTGCGACGGCTGGATCCCAAGTGATGATGACCGTTGCTGCTGTGGATGAAGGGATATTGCGGCTGACGAAGTTTCAATCGCCTGATCCTGTCGACTATTTCTATGGCAAGAAGCGTCTCGGTGTTGAGATCCGTGACGATTATGGACGCATTCTGCATGCCAATCTTGGTGCGGCTGCGCGCTTTGGTGGCGACCAACTAGGCGGTGAGGGACTAACCGTTGTGCCGACCAAATCCGTCGCGCTGTTCACAGGGCTTTTGACGGTGGGTGCTGACGGCAATGTCGTGGCACCGATTGAAGTGCCTGACTTTAATGGCGAGTTGCGCTTGATGGCGGTTGCCTGGTCTCGTGACAAGCTGGGGTCGGATTCTGAGCCGATGACGGTGCGCGATGAAGTGCCGGCCGAACTTTCCTTGCCGCGCTTTGTGGCACCGGGCGATACGGCTAGTGCGACCTTGCTGATCGACAATGTTGATGGGGCAGCGGGTGACTATGTGGTCTCCGTTTCTGGTGAGGGACCAATTCGTCTTGATCAGACACAGACATTTACCCTTGCAGAAGGTCAAAACGACACCGCAGTCTTTTCCATTGAAACGGGCGAAGTGGGTATTGGCGCCGTCAATCTTTCGGTTGCAGGGCCAAACGGCTTCGCGGTGTCGCGTCGCTATCCGATCCAATCACGCACACCGTATTTCCCCGTTACGGAAGTGCGGACGGCTTCCTTGGATTCAGGGGAGACATTCCAACTCACCAACGCTGTGGTCGGTTCCTTTGTGCCGGGGTCGGCGGATGTCGCCGTATCTTTCTCACGGCTTCGCGGTGTGGAGCCCGGGCCCTTGCTGGATGGGCTCTATCGCTATCCTTATGGCTGTTCCGAACAGCTGACGAGTTCTGCGATGCCGTTACTCTTTGTCGATGTACTTGGCGGCGAAGTCGGACGCGGGCCGGAACGGGCGGTTCGTCCGCGCATTCAAAAAGCGATTAATACGCTGCTCGATCGACAGGGACCCGATGGTGCCTTTGGTTTGTGGCGTGTCAGTGATCGCTATGCCTCCCCATGGCTTGGTGCCTATGTCACAGACTTTTTGTACCGTGCAAAAAATGAAGGCTTTGGTGTGCCCGAAGCGGCACTCAACAAGGCCTATGACTCGCTCGCCAATATTGCCCGTGTCGACCGTTGGTATTCTGCCAGCTATCAGACCCGCGCTTATGAAGGGGCGAACTCTAATGATACGACGGAATTTTTACGCCGTCGGTCAGCGGCCTATGCCATGTACGTTCTGGCACGTGCGGGAAGGGCGAACCTTTCTGATCTGCGTTACTTCCACGACACATTGATGGAAGGCACGCCAAGTCCATTGGCAAAAGCACATATTGGTGCCGCGCTTGCCATGATGGGTGATCGTGCTCGTGCGAAGAGTGCGTTCGAGAAATCGATCGCCGCGCTCGGTTGGCAGAATACGGGTGATTATTACCAAACATCATTGCGCGATACGTCTGGCGTTTTGGCGCTGGCGGCAGAAGCGGGTCAAACAGCGAATGTCGAAACGTTGAGTGAAAACCTCGTATCCGTGATGAAGGATCCAAATCGGATGCACACACAGGAAAAAGCTTTTGTCCTGTTAGCGTCGCAAGCGCTGTTGCGTGCTGCCGGACCGGTCAGCCTATCTGTCGACGGACAATCCATTGAGGATTTACCGCCGGCACCATCCTTTGCACCAAATGTTGGCGAGATTGGTGACGGTATCGACTATCGCAATGATGGTGATGGCCAAATTTTCCGTTCGCTGACGGTGTCAGGTGCACCGTTGACCGCACCGGCGGCCGTTGATCAAGGCTTTAGTTTAACCAAACGCATTGCGACACGCGATGGGCGTCCGGCTGTACTCTCGACAGCCAGACAAAATGATCGCTTCGTGATTGTGCTAACCGGCACCGCGCAAAGCAATCGTTTGCACCCGGCCGTGGTCGCAGACCTTTTACCGGCAGGCTTTGAGATTGAAACAATTCTCAAACCCGAAGATGGTGGTGGGAATGGGCGCAGTGGTCCCTATAGTTGGGTCGGCGAGCTCTCTTACCCCCGTGTCTCAGAAGCACGCGATGATCGGTTTGTTGCCGCGATCGATGTGCGCGGGCGACAGCGCTTTACATTGGCTTATGTCGTGCGCGCGGTGACGCCGGGATCCTTTGTGATGCCTGGTGCCGTGATCGAAGACATGTACAGACCAGGTGTTTTCTCCAGAACACCTGTGGGCCGTGTGACCATCGCTGAAGCGGGATGATCCCTCGGTCGTTCATACGGTTTTGGCCAGCTTGGTCCATTGCTGCGGTCTTAGTTTTGATCGCGGCGATGGACATTATGCTGCCACCGCCATTGCACCGTGCTGAAAACCTATCGCCATTGGTGCTCGACCGTAACGACCAATGGCTCCACAGTTTCACCAATGACGGGGGGCGTTGGCGTTTTGGCGCCAATCTTGACGAGATCGATCCGGGTTTTGTCGAGCGATTGGTTGCCATAGAGGACAAACGCTTTTGGCATCATGCTGGTGTCGACGCCGCGGCGGTTTTCCGAGCGGGTGTAACTTCAATGCAGGCAGGGCAGGTGGTTTCCGGTGCGTCCACTATCACCATGCAAACGGCGCGACTATTAGAACCACGTCCAAGAACGCTTGGCTCTAAACTGGTAGAGATGGTGCGCGCGTTTCAATTGGAACGGCGACTATCAAAACGAGAGATACTGGAATTGTATCTCACCTTGGCACCATATGGCGGCAATATCGAAGGCGTGCGCGCTGCAAGTCTTTTGTATTTTGACAAAGAGCCAATCCGCCTCACTGATGCGGAGCAAGCATTGTTGATTGCTTTACCCCAAGCGCCTGAAGCACGCCGACCTGATCTGCGAGCGACAAATGCGACAGCGACCCGCGCCGCTATTTTGAACAAGCTCGTTCTGGCGGGCGCGATCTCACCGAAAAAAGCGGAAGAGGCGAAGGACGCTGTCGTCCCGTCTGGGCGCGGCATATTTCCAAAGAACGCCTATCACGCGGCGCGCCGTTTAGCGCAAACAGAAAAAGCTGCAATTGTTCATTCAACCCTGGACACAGTTCTTCAAAACCGGGCTGAGGCATTGGTCACAGCCTTTGCAGAGCGATTTGACGATGAGGCAACAACCTCTGTGTTGATTGTTGAGAATGATACCCGCTCCGTGCGTGCTGTGGTTGGTTCTTCTGGATTGGATGTGCCAGGCGGATGGATGGATTTGACAGCGGCGACGCGCTCTCCAGGATCAACGCTAAAGCCGTTCATCTATGGCCTTGCTTTTGAAGATGGGTTTGCGGGCGCAGGTACATTGATCGATGACATGCCACGCGCATTCGGGGATTATACGCCGGAGAATTTTGACCGTACCTTCCGTGGTCAAGTGCGGGTACGCGAAGCGTTGCAGCATTCATTAAACTTGCCTGCCGTTGCGGCGTTGAACCGGGTCGGTGCCCCGAGATTTGCGGCGATGTTGAACGCCGCTGGTGTTGCACTGAGAACGCCAACACGTGCGGACAACAAATCTGGTTTGGCGTTGGCGCTTGGCGGTGCTGGCGTGACGGCGCGCGATATTGCAACGCTTTATGCGGCGCTCGGTGATGACGGTGCGGTTAAACCGCTGTCTTGGACGACAACTGACAAACCAACTGACGCCGAAGCCTATCAGCTGTTTTCAAAAGAAACCGCGTCACGCATCAGTGCCATTCTTGCCGATGCACCAGCCATTTCCGGCCGCGCACCAGCCAGCCTTTCTGCGAGCGCAACCCGCGTCGCGTTCAAGACCGGGACCTCTTATGGCTATCGCGATGCATGGGCGGCTGGTCATGGTGGCGGCTATACGGTCGTCGTGTGGGTCGGGCGCGCTGACGGTGCTTCGCGGCCAGGCGAGACGGGCAGAAAAGCTGCTGCGCCGTTGTTGTTTGATATTTTCGACATGCTCGAACGCGATGGTGATGATACGGGACAATCCGTCGGTGATGACGACGAAGCGCCATTGGAAGCACTCGCCCAGTTCAACGGATCAAGATCAACATCGACTCCACAAATCGTTTTTCCACGTGATGGGGTCGAAGTCTTTCTAAGCGGCGCGGAACGTGGGTTCTCATTTGCGGCCCGCGGCGGTGCACGAGATTATCGATGGTACGTGAATGGCGAGACCGTTCCCGTTGAAAATTTGAGCGGACGTCATATTTGGCACCCATCGGTTCCGGGATTTTACGATGTGACTGTTGTTGATGGGGAAGGGCGTAAGGCCGTTTCTAAAGTGCGCGTATTGGCATCCGGATGAGGCGCCGCAAATTTCTTTCCGGCGCTGCCGCCTTCATGACATTGCCTGTTGGGTCAGCTCATTCAAATGAGCCTATCGCGATCTCCGGCAACCGATTCCGAATTGGAGCCGACGAGTTTCAGCTTGCGGACATCACGGCACCGT
>JAJFGD010000227.1 GCA_021776315.1 Hyphococcus sp.
CTGATGCCGAAAATAAAGGCAAGGACGACGCGGAAAACAATGATGCAAGTAATGATGGCGGCGCTCGCGTTGGCGGTGATGATGGCGGTTCTAGCGTTGGCGGTGATGATGGCGGTGCCATCACGATTGTCGAACCAACTGGAGGCCCTAATGATATTATTGGACCGGACAATGTAGTCGATGGCTACGACAACGTAGTCGATGGCAAGCGAAATAGTTTGGATGGCGATCGGAATTCAGTCAAAGGCGACGACAATTCCATCACAGGCAACAGGAATATTCTGAATAATGACGATGACGATAATATCATTATTGGCGATGATAACAATATTCGTGGAAAACAGAATGAAGTCTCTGGTATTGAGAACCTAGTTGAAGGCGATGACAATCAGATAACCGGAGATGCAAATGTGTTTACAGAAAAATACAACGATAACGTCATTGTCGGCAATGCAAACACCATAGACGGGGACGACAATATTATCATTGGCGACTTTAACTCGGTCATTGATAGAGAAAATGACATCGAAGGTCACAATAATTCTATTGATGGCGCGACGAACTATGTTCGCGGCGTATGGAATAATATTGCTGGCAAAGACAATTTGATAGAAGGTGACTGGAATAGCATACAAGGCGATGACAACATAATTTTTGGCTTTTACAACGAAATCGAAGGAGATAAAAACTCCATAACCGGCGATTCAAACACAGTACTGGGCAACGAGAACATCATCGAGGGCGATGAAAACACCGTTGATGGGAAGAAAAATGGAATTGTAGGGAACATAAACGCCATAGTCGGTGACGACAATATTCTCGGCGGCTTTGGAAATGATATTACTGGAGACGACAACAATATCGACGCAGATCAAGAAATTGTTGTGGGTAGTGACATCGTCATCGGAGATATTCTACCGCCATTAGATCCATAATCTCGATGCGACTTTTATTCTCGAGTCTGAACCTGGTGCGCGATGCTTTGATCGCATTATCCATCGTCGTCGCCGTTATTCTATTCACTGTGTCTGGATATGCAGAACAGGTTGATAACTTCCTGCTCGAAAAGCGATTTGAACTGTTGATGTCTCCAATCGATGCCAACTCGGTAGTCGTTGAAATTGACACTAAATCTCTTCAGGCTATGCCAAAATGGCCGTGGTCGCGCTCGGTGTATGCTGACCTGATCGAAACGATCAACAAGGCCGAGGCGAATTCCATTTCCTTCGATATTGATTTTAGCGCACCTAGTGATGAGCGCGGCGATAGAGCATTTGCGGACGCTATTGAAAGCAGCAATAGCGAGGTGTTTCTTGCGGCGCATCGCCAACAGCTCTCCAGTGATCTCCCCGATGTTATCGCAGAAATATTGCCGCATCCGATATTGAGAGAAAACGCGCAGCTAGCGGCCGTTATATATCCCATCGACGACGACGGCGTGATCCGAAGCGCTAATGGAAGCGTTGAATTCAGTTTTGCAACGATGCCAACGATTGGCGCGGCGCTGGCGAAAAGAGGTCTAGATAAGAACTCTTACTTTGTAGACTATTCAATTGACATCAATAGTATTGATCGGATTTCTGTTATTGATGTGTTGGAAGGTAATTTCCCAAGCGAGTTCTTCTTGGGTAAAGTAGTTTTTGTTGGCGCAACCGCTATTGAGCTCGGCGATGAATATGTAATGCCATCATACGGGTTGCGAAGCGGGGTTTTCTTAAACGCGCTTTCTTATGAAACACTCATAGGCAAATTGGAACTGGCCAGAATTGATTATTGGCCAATTTTCTTGATAACACTGAGTTTATGTGCTGTGCTTTGTGCACGACCGCTACGAACCAATCCAACCCATTTTGCTCTCTATAATATTGCCCTTGCTTCGTTTTTGATCGCTACGCCAATTGTGGCGCAAGCGTATCTGAATACCATTGTTCCGTCGGCTGGACTGCACATGGCTCAGATACTTTGCTTTTTGTATGTAACTGCGCTTGAGTTGGAAAAACGGGCGTTACAGGCCTTTAAATCCCATGCAGCGGAAAAAGACACCCACGCTCTGCTTCAGACTTTGGTTTTGGATACTTACGAAGGGTTTATTACGGTAAATCATAACGGCGAAATCGGAATCTGTAATTCACGCGCCTTGCAACTTCTTGGCGCTGAGGATAAGTCGTTGGTTGGCGAGAAAATAGAAAACGCTTTTCCAAAAATAGCATCCCATTTTGACCGAGATGATTTGCGTGTCGGTATGTTGAAGAATTTTGTCATTGAGGAAAAATTGGAAGACCAAGACCACATTCGAGCAATAGAAGTAACAGTTACTCGGTCGGTAGTTGAGTTGGCAAAAAGTAGATTTGAGAAAAGAACAACAGAGCGTGGTTTTGTCGTTTTCGCCATCCATGACATTACTGCCCAAAAAAGAACTGAATTGGTGGAAAGGGCTGCAAAAGAATCTTATGCGGCCATGTCAGCGGCGAAAAGTCAGCTCATATCCAGCATGAGTCATGAGTTGCGTACACCCCTCAATTCGATCATCGGCTTTTCAGACATTCTGAGGTCAGACAACAACGAAACTTCAACCGCGAGTGAACACCGCGAGTATGCAAATATGATCAATCAAAGCGGTCGGAATTTACTTTCTGTTTTGAACGATATACTTTTTGCAGCAAATCTACAGTCTGGAGAGGTGGCTCTTGAATTTACTGATGAGCCGTTTGGTGAAATAATTGAAGATGCATTTGAAGCTGTAAAAAATGACCCAGCATGGGGTGATCGACATTTTGTCGTAGATGATACAATTCGAGATTCAGCCATAGAGTGTGATCCAAAAACAATTACCTATGCGCTCAGGCACTTAATTGGTAATGCAATAAAATTCTCCGGCTGCGCCGGCAAAATTGAACTGTGGACTGAAAATGTGGACAATATGGTCGAACTACACATCAAAGATGATGGTGTGGGTTGCCCAGCGGAATTGATACTGAAACTGAAAGACATGTTTTTTCAGGGCGATGGCGCTCGGGACAGGTCACACGAGGGAACTGGACTAGGGCTATATGTTTGTGATGCTATTGTTAGGCTACACGGAGGAAATCTGGCCCTGCAATCAAGTGAGGGGCAAGGGTTTGAGGCCATCATATCGTTAAGAACCGCCAAAAGAAATCTGCGTTCGCAAAATGCTGCCTAATCCGTCAAACACAGATGGCGCATTAAGCCACTCTCGCAATGCAAATAAATATATCGCCAGAATACAACTGAGGAAATCTCAATTAAGTTTGTCTTTGGTTCCTGGTCATTACGCAAGATCCGATACCTATAACACTACACTCAATTGTTGTTTGTCGAGAATTTATTTGTTTTTATAATTACTGACGAAAGTATGTTGTAGTTGCTTTTACCTGTACTGTTAGATCGGTAGTGAATTGGAATTATATTTCGTAAGGATATAGTTTATTGAGAAGAGCAATAGTATCTTGAGTATTGCTTCGCAATGAATGCTACGCATTCGGTTTTGATTGTGATATTGAAAGTGAATTAGAATTTGTATTGATTATCTAATTTTTGACAATAGTATCCATCAAGGAAAAAACCTCAATTTTTTCCATCACAAATTGTGAAGACATCAAAGATATGAGATTGATCTCACGCGGCAAGATAGCATAGCCCTCCGCCATCGATAATTGTCGTTTTATGCAGCCTTCGGCAAATTGAAACCCGTCAGCGATCATGAGACTTTTTGAGGTGTTTTGCTAAGGGAGAGTTTTGGTTCATCGTAATCCTCGAAGGGAATGACGATGAGACAGAAACAAGGGCCGCTTTCATCGGCTGAAAAGACAGTCAAAGACATCCAGCGTGCGACACGCAAGCGTCACGCGAAAGAGGAAAAGATCCGCATTGTTCTGGAGGGCTTGCGCGGCGAATATTCGATTGCCGAACTGTGCCGGCGTGAAGGCATTGCGCAGAGCCTTTATTACAGTTGGTCGAAAGAGTTTTTAGAAGCTGGCAAGAAACGCCTGGCTGGCGATACGGCGCGTCAGGCAAGCTCGCCTGAGGTAAAGGATCTGCGCCGTGAGGCCGGCGATTTAAAAGAGGTTGTTGCTGAACTCACCTTAGAGAACCGCTTGCTTAAAAAAAGCATGATCGGGGATGGGGGCGACCAAGAATGAAATATCCCGCCTCTGAAAAGCTGGAGATCATTCGCCTGGTTGAGCACTCGCATCTGTCGGCGCGACGCACGCTCGATAAGATTGGCGTATCGAGATCGACGTTTTATCGTTGGTGTGACTTGTATCAACGGTTTGGCGAAGAAGGCCTTGAAGACAAGCGCGTCGGCCCGCCTCGTGCCTGGAACCGCATTCCTGACAAAGTGCGCGATGATGTGCTCGACATGGCGTTGTGTCGGCCAGAGTTATCTCCGCGAGAGTTGGCGGTAACATTCACCGATGAGCGATCCTACTTTATCTCGGAAGCTAGCGTTTATCGTTTGCTGAAAGCGCATGACCTCATCACCAGTCCTGCTTTTACGGTGATGAAGGCTGCCAATGAGTTCAAGGACAAAACCACAGCGCCCAATCAGATGTGGCAGACCGACTTCACTTATTTGAAGGTGATCGGCTGGGGTTGGTTTTACCTATCGACAATCCTCGATGACTTCTCACGCTATATCATCGCCTGGAAACTCTGCACGACGATGAAAGCTGAGGATGTCACCGACACGTTGGAGATGGCGCTTGAAGCGTCAGGGTTTGATCATGCACGTGTCATTCACAAACCGCGCCTCTTGTCTGACAATGGCTCCAGTTATGTTGCTGGCGATCTTGCAGATTGGCTGGGCGATCACGGCATGAAGCATGTGCGCGGTGCGCCGTATCATCCGCAAACACAGGGCAAAATCGAACGCTGGCATCAGACACTCAAGAACCGCATTCTCTTAGAAAACTACTACCTGCCTGGTGATCTCGAAGCACAGATCGATGAATTTGTCGGGCACTACAATCATCAGCGTTACCACGAGAGCCTGAAAAACCTCACACCCGCCGATGTCTACACTGGACGTGGGCAGACCATTTTACTCAAAAGAGAAAGGATCAAACGAAAAACATTCGAAAAGCGACGCTTGCAACATGCAAAAGCTGCAGCTTAAACTGAAACAACAGATGAGCCAGAGACTCCGTTGCTGAATACACTCTGTAGTCTCATGTTATTTGATGACGGACAATTTACAGACACAGAACGGCAACGCATTCGCGTAGCAGCATTGCTACACGATCTTGGACATTATCCACTATCACACGCCTTTGAGCATGCAGTAGTTAACCACTACTCAGAACGAGCCTTCCTAACCACCAAAGGCAACACCTCTAATCAATCGAAGCCAGCATTCAAACACGAAGCGCTCGGCCGAGAAATTTTGGAAAATGACCCCCAAATACAAGAAGTTTTAGCACGCCATTGCATTTCGTCAGAAGAGATTAAAGCAGCCTTCTCGAGCGAGCAAAGCGACTCACTATTCACCTTAGTAAGCTCAGATTTAGACTGCGATCGTTTAGACTATCTGATGAGAACATCACACCATGCTGGCCTTCCCTATGGGAATATTGACGTAGAATACCTTGCCAGCCAAGCAACGCTAGATTCCAATGGACAATATTGCTTTACGAATAAAGCAAAGCGCGCGGCGGATCACATGCTGATTTCACGCTACTTTGACTATACGCAAGTTGTATTTCACAAAACCGTAGTTGCGTTAGAACTCATACTGGAAAAATTACTTCAAGGTCTTCTAGAAATAGATTTTTTTGATTGCTCCGGACAGACGATCAGTGGAAAAATCGCTAATGGCACTTGGGCAACAATCGACGACAATTGGCTTGTGGAATTATTTCGGGAGTTCAATACAATAGATGAGTTTTCCGAAAAACATCCAATATTGAAGAGATATGCAAAGTCTATCTTATCAAGAAATCCACCCAAATTAGTTGTATCGGCAGAAACAGTTTCCGAGCGAGAAAATGTGAGCAGCCATCGTAATCGCGTAAAACAGGTCCAAGATAAGGTAAAAGAATGGGCAAAAAGCACAGATATTCCTGTTGACCGCTGGCATATTTGGGACGTTGCCTTACCGTTAACATCGATTGGCTCAAAAATTAGATATCAAGAGGGAGTGAATAATAATGCCGCTGCTGAAGCAGACCAAGCGTCATTACAGTTAGTTCGCATCCTAAAACCTGCTTCGCCAGCACATTCGGAAAGCATCCCACTTATTTCTTGCGATGGCGCGCTAACAAATTCTTTGTCGCAACGTACCTTCCGGTGCATTCGGATATATATTGAATTTTGTGACTACTCTGGAGACATTGATGAGAAGCGAAGTGTTGCATACAAAATAATAACCGATGATCTAAAAGATTTCGGATTTGAGTGACGTTTTATGCTCTGTGCAGTCTCTCTTTATTTACGCGTTCGCACCTCTTTGATGTGGCGGCGACCGTACCGTTCCTAAGGAGGAAGAAGTGAACTCAACAAAAT
>JAJFGD010000228.1 GCA_021776315.1 Hyphococcus sp.
ACGAGCGATTCCTTACAACCATATTTGTTGTCGAATTTCGACTTGGTGACAGAGTCGTTTACGTTTATTGCTGGGAATGGAAGCGTACCGGCTTTTTGGCGTTGGTAAAGGCGAAGAACACCCGTTGTAGTTTCTTCCGTAACACCTTGGATATTTGCCTTAACCGTAGAATACCAATTTGGCTGTTTGGCGAGGCGACGTTTAATCGTGTCAAAAAGAGCGGTCTCTTCTTCATTTGCAGGATTATCTAGGATTGACGGATCTTTCTCAGCATCAGCACCAAGTAGGATCAACAAGGTAGCGTCACCACCGTCATCCAAGATCATGTTTGCAGTCTCGCCATTTGGCCATTCAAAAATCTTGTCGGCGAGATCCCAATATTCCTCGAGGGTTTCACCTTTAAAGGCAAAAACTGGCGTGCCCGTCGCGGCGATCGCGGCAGCGGCATGATCTTGCGTTGAGTAAATGTTGCATGAAGCCCATCTGACATCAGCCCCGAGCGATTGCAGTGTTTCGATCAACACCGCCGTTTGAATTGTCATGTGCAGAGAGCCAGCAATCCGTGCGCCTTCGAGCGGCTGCGCAGAATCGTATTCTTCGCGTGTCGCCATCAGCCCGGGCATTTCAGTTTCGGCAATTTCGATTTCCCGGCGACCCCAGTCGGCGAGTTCAAGATCTTTTACGTGGTAATCGTGATGTGAGGGCGCGGTCATCGTATTTAGTCCTTGTTTTTGCTGGTGTTTTTCGTGCTCGGCAATATAGCCGTCAAATCTGTGCGTCTCTTGAGGCGGCATATAACAGGGCAGAAGCCCAATGCCAAGAGACATATAAAGATTTCTTTATGTGATTGTAAGTGGAGTGAAGCGGCCAATTTGTGCCTTAATTTCGAACGATATTTGTAAAGGCTGCGGGCGAAACGAATTTACCGGAGAGAGGCAATGATGAAGCGAATTGTATTGGGGTTCTTGGCCGGTCTGATCGCAGCGGGTGTTTCGGTGACCGCTGTAGCCGAGATGCCTGACGGTGACGACCCACGGATCGGGGCGGAAGTCGATAAGATCTGTTTCAGATCTACGATCAATAATTGGCGAACCGTTGATGACTTGGACGACGTAGTATTACTCCAAAGAGGTGTGAATAACTGGTATTATGTCGAACTCATCGGTGGGTGTTCAAACAGGGTATTGCGTACGGCCCTTGAAATTGGCATTGGCGGCCGCCCGAGCGGTGCCTGTGTTACGTCCGGCGATGTAATTATTGTTCGCGATAACCCAGCAGCAACGCGCCGCTGCGCCGTGCAACGTATTTACCAGTGGGATGATGATGCCACTGAGGCAATTGATGAAAACAAAACGCAGTAATGCGCTCAAGGGTTTTGCGTTTCGAATGCAAACGATGAAATATGACCATATTCATTGTCTGCATTTTCAATGAACCGATAAGTGAAAATTGTTTTGCCGTCAGGTGACAAAGTCGGCTGCGCATGAGACCATTCATCATCAGTCAATGAAATTACAGTGCCCTCGTTCGGGTCGACCGCAAAAATCTGACTGTCATATGGGCGACCTTTTCGGTTGGATGCAAAAATCACATATCGGGAATCTGGTGTCCAAACGGGCCACCCATCAAAGGCTGGGCTATTTGAAATGTTTCGCTCGTT
Source organism: Hyphococcus sp. (assembly GCA_021776315.1). Classification (GTDB taxonomy): domain Bacteria; phylum Pseudomonadota; class Alphaproteobacteria; order Caulobacterales; family Parvularculaceae; genus Hyphococcus. Next base: position 1,661 of record JAJFGD010000228.1, read on the forward strand.
TGACCCATCCAAGTTTGAAACAAAAACTTCAGAATTTCGTGTCCCTTCCGATTGGTCCCAAGAAATAGCGGGCCCGTCGATCACTTTGCGATAGGTTAAAAGGGTTCCATCGGGGGAGGGTGTTGGGAATGTGCACACGGTTTTGCATTCGGTATGTTGAATTAGATCGCTACCATCTGGTTGCATGCTGTATACGTCGTGCCATTGGTCTGACCAATCAGCGTTTCGGTCAGGGGTCTTTCGTGGGGAATTGAATACAATTCGTCCGTCAGACGACCAGTGAGGATGCGAATCGTCACCAGGATCATCAGTCAGGCGAACGGGATCGGACCCATCAATGCCGACGACAAAGACGTCTGATTGGCCGTCAACCGTACCGGCAAAAGCGATCATTGTGCCGTCAGGAGACCAATCGGGGGTTACAGGATCCTCGATATTATCCAGAAACAATCGAACATTGCTGCCATCAATATCCGACAAATAGAGTGCCACTGAGCCGGCGCGATTGGAGTGAAAGGCCAGCGTTGCACCGTCGGGCGAGATCGCCGGGTAGGAGTCGCGTACATTCGTGATCGGAACGGGGCCGCTCGCCGAAGCGAGCGCCATAGCAGTGAACACAGCGAACATATTATTTCTCCGATTTTGGCATTCTTGATTTCACGCCTTCACTTATCACCAGTTCGTCCCGCCTATCATCGTTTGGTCCCATGATCGTTTCCGGTTATCGCTTCAGCAATCGCCTTTAGACCTTCGCGATAGGTTGGAAATCGTAGAGACAACCCAAAGGCTTCTTTTATCCGTTGATTGGAGACCCGTTTGTTGTCCCCATAAAAGCTCTTGGCCATAGGCGACATCTCTACCTCCTCAATGGGTAGGAGCGGTGGCACCGGTCGACCCAACAACTCGGATGCGTATTCAATGACGTCCTGCGGCGGGGATGGTTCATCATCAGCAAGATTATAGATATCGTGGATAAGCGGATGTTTCATGGCGGCCTCCAACGCTGCCGCAATATCCGCTACATGCATTCTGTTAAAGATCTGTCCTTCTTTGAATATCCGCCGCGCTTTGCCAGCTAGCACTGTGTCTATCGCTGAACGGCCAGGTCCATAGATACCCGGCAACCGAAACACAGATATTGGCAATTCAGAACGCGCTGCGAAATCTAGCCATTGCCGTTCTGCAGCGATCCGGCACTTTGCGCGGTCGCTTGTTGCGCGTAACGGGGTCATCTCATCCACCCAAGCGCCGTCATGGTCGCCATAAACACCATTGGTAGACAAATATCCGATCCAACGCCATTTGGTGCACCGGTCGGCGATGGCTTTTTGTGCAGCGATGAATGCGGGGCACCCCACGGCACCCGGCGGTACTGAGATCAAAAGCGCGTTGATTTCATCTAGCCAGCTCGGGTCAATATCGCCGCCAGTCCATATGCGGGCGGAAACACCAATCTCTGCCATGGCTTTTGCCTTATCGGCGGATGTGGTTGTGCCGGCGAGCCAGACACCGTTTGGGGCTATACGGTCCGCGAGAGCATGCGCCGTATAGCCGAATCCAAAACAGAATAGAGAAATTTCGGGCATAGTTTACCGGTTTGGGCTTCGGTTTAGTCTCAATTGTTTCGCGGAGCGGGACTTTCTGTCCTGGCCCTCATCCTGGGTCGTCTAGAGAGAGTATACGGGCGCGCAGGAGGGGGAGGATAACTTTCTTCAAAGTTTTTTTTTCGGCTGATTAAAACCGTCTCTATTTCCTGTTGAAAACACCTTGCAAACTACCATTTTTCCACTTAAATCGCCTTCAGACGCTAAAGCGTGTTACGGCGAGCCCTGAACAGCCCGATCGGTTGAATGGGAAATCTGTCGGCACGAGCCGCCGGTAACGTCTTGGTTTTTGGTTTCGCTTGAAAGAGCGCCACGGATTGAGGAGTTAGGGCTATGACGTCACATCAGGCTATGATCGATCTTCGCCGGTGCCTGTTTCTTTCACAGATGGGCGAAGCATTCCTGTCATCGAAGCATCAGGACTATCAGGCCGTCGTCGCAGAATTTTGGAGTGCGGTGCGGGCTTAATGTCCGCCTGACCCACATGAGCCAGCACATGCGATGTGCTTTCTGTTGAATTCCAAATTGCGATGAGCCCCATGTCACCAATTCATTTGGCTGCTGAAAAGCAGTCGCCAACGGCAACTGCCGATTTCCGTCTTTTTGAACTGCCAACCTATCGTACAGTCGGCGACGCGCTCAATGCCTATAAGGGTGATGATCACGTTTACGTCATTTACCCACGGAAGGTTTCTCGCGCGGCGCGTACTTTTCTCGATGGTTTCCCGGGGACAGTACTTTACGCGATCAAAGCGAACCCACATCCGGCAGTCTTGAAAACCGTGTGGGATGAAGGGGTTCGAAATTTTGATGTGGCATCAATTCGAGAAGTCGAATTGATTCACCAGTATTTTCCAGATGCCAGAATGTTCTTGATGCATCCGGTGAAGTCGCGTGCGCTGATTGCAAAGGCTTATGCTTATGGGGTGCGTGATTTTTCAGTCGATTGCGAAGGCGAACTCCAAAAGATTCTGGAATGTACAAATGGCGCTGCAGATCTGACGATACATCTGCGCCTTGCCTTGCCTGAAGGCGATGCGGACATGCCGCTTACTGGTAAATTCGGCGCGAGCAAAGATACGGCTCCAGCGCTGTTACAAAAAGCACGTGCTTGTGCCGAATATCTGGGCATTTGTTTTCACGTTGGATCCCAGTGTCGCAATATTGGCAATTACGATATGGCGATCGGCTATGCACGCAGTGTGGTCGATGCTGCTGATGTTACGATTGATAGCATTGACGTTGGTGGCGGATTTCCCGTGTCTTATCCGGGCATGCCATCGCCGCCCATGGCAGAGTTTTTTGCCGCGATCAAAACTAGCCTGAAAAATCATGATTTTGGAGCATTGGATGTGCTTGGAGAGCCAGGCCGGGCTCTTTGTGCTGAAGGCGGCTCAAGCCTTGTGCGGATTGAATTGCGCAAAGGCAATGATCTCTATCTGAATGATGGTTCCTATGGCTCTCTTTTTGATGCAGGACAATGTGCATGGAAATATCCGGTGCGCCTTTTCCGCGACAAAGTTGAGATCAATGGCGGAGATGAAACTGGGTTTCGTTTCTTTGGGCCGACTTGCGACAGTCTTGATGTGATGCCGGGGCCATTCCACTTGCCGTCTGACGCGCGGGAAGGGGATTGGATCGAAGTGCAACATTTGGGTGCTTATGGGCAGGTGCTGGCATCAGGTTTTAATGGTTTTTATTCTGACACCACATGTGTCGTCTTGAACCGCGATTAAGAGGAATATCATGATCAAGAATACGAAAGCCGAATTGCTCTCAAATCCGGTGGAACATATAGACATTGCGCAAATTGATGCGCGCCCCGTTATTGAGGCGATGGGGAAGATGTCATTCTCTTCGCGGGAGTTGGCGCGCGCTAGCGACATTTTCAAACAAGCTGTTGGTGATAAAAATTGTTCGGTCATCTTGACGCTCGCCGGATCAACTTCTGCCGGCGGGTGCATGCATGTTTATCGTGACCTTGTGAAATACGGCATGGTGGATGCCATCGTGTCGACCGGCGCGTCGATCGTTGATATGGATTTTTTCGAAGCCCTTGGCTTTAAACATTATCAAGCAGATGCCGCGGTTGATGATAATGAGCTACGGTCACTTTATATCGATCGTATTTACGACACCTATATTGATGAAGAAGAACTTCAAGCATGCGACCATGTCACAAAAGAAATCGCTGATAGCCTTGAGCGCCGACCATATTCGTCGCGTGAGTTCATTTGGGAGATGGGCAAATGGTTGAAATCAAATGCGAAGAAAAAAGAAAGCTTGATTGAGACTTGTTACGATCACAATGTACCGATTTTCGTACCGGCATTTTCAGATTGTTCGGCAGGGTTTGGTCTCGTCAAACATCAGGTTGAAAATCCGGGCAACTATATGAGCATCGATAGTGTCGCTGATTTTCGCGAATTGACGGACATTAAAATCAAAGCGGGATCAACGGGTCTTTTAATGATCGGCGGCGGGGTACCGAAAAATTTTGTGCAGGACACGGTGGTCTGTGCAGAAATTCTGGGCGTCGAAGCTGAGATGCACAAATATGCGATCCAGATCACCGTTGCCGATGTGCGTGATGGTGCCTGTTCAAGCTCAACCCTTAAAGAAGCGGCAAGTTGGGGTAAGGTACAAACCACATTGGAACAGATGGTATTTGCTGAAGCAGGGTCGGTTGTGCCGCTGCTTGGGTCCGATGCCTACCATTCAGGGGTTTGGAAAGACCGGCCGCGCAGAAATTTTGCCAAACTCTTTGAAGCATAGAAAATGAAGCCGCCACTGCCACTCATGCCAGCCGAAAAAGGTTTTCTTGCGTTAGAGGGCAAGCAAGCTGTGTCCTATGCCGATGCGGGGGCGGTTATTATTCCATTCGGCCTTGAGGGCAGCGTTTCCTACGGTGGTGGTACGGCCAATGGGCCATCGGCGATGATAGAAGCCAGCCATGAAGTTGAATTGTTTGACGAAGATTTATGGCGCGAGCCCATTGATGCATATGGTCTTGTCACGCTGGAAGAGCCAAAGATTGATCCGAACAATATTTCTGGCGCATTAGACAATTTGGCAGCGCTGACTGGCACGGTGTTGGAGGCAGGAAAATTTCCGTTTGTGTTTGGTGGCGAACATTCCATTACACCCGGTGCGATCCGTCCTTTCTTGTCGGCTTTTGATGATCTCATTGTTTTACATTTTGATGCCCATGCAGATTTGCGTGATGGCTATGAAGGAGAGCACTTTTCCCATGCGGCGGCAATCCGTCGTGTGCTAGATCACCCGACAGTTCCGATTGTTTCCTGTGGAATTCGCAATATTTCGAAAACCGAGATTCCTTTTCTTGAGGCCAATAAACACCGGATCACCATTCACTGGGGTAAAGACCGACAAAAATGGGATGTGTCTGAGATTGTTGCGCCGTTAAAGGATCGCCCCATCTATCTGACTTTTGATCTCGACGGATTTGATAGCTCTCTTATGCCATCGACCGGAACCCCTGAGCCAGGCGGTCTTTTTTGGGAAGATGCGATGGCGATAATTAAACAAGCGAGCGATATCGGAACTATCGTCGGCGCCGATATTAATGAGCTTGCGCCCATTAATGGATTGCATGGCCCTGATTTTCTAGCGGCAAAACTTGCCTATAAAATTATGAACTACGCTTTAGGGTAGGGGTGATCGCAAGGATCACCTTTCCATTAGGATTGTTCTGACCGCGACAATTCTCGACCAATAAGCAAGAACCCAATCGCGATAATAAAGTTGCCAATGACAAACCCCCAAAGATCCGGAAGAGAAGCGGCAAGGATTGGAACGGCGAAAAATCCGCCAACCATGAGCGAGGGGCCAATGGGGTTAAATACCCGAGCAAACAACATTGAAATGCCGAGCAGAAACCAGCCGAGCATAAAAGAAACCAAAACGCCAACAGCCTCAATCAAGTAGAGATTTATTCCATCTCTATCGACCAATGTTTCCAATCCCTCAGGCGCAACAATGGCGAGTTCATGAAGGTAAAAAACTTGCGCCCACTCATGAGCAAAAACGCCGGCACTGCCAATAAAAGCAATGCCAAAAGCCAAGGCACCAAACCAACGGGTTTTGTGGCGCTGATGCATAAAAATTCCGATCGACCCAACAAGCAGACAGAACACGGATGCAGCAGCAAAGCTCAGACGTGCCAGGAATTCTTTTGAACCAAAAATATCCGCGGATGGACCTGTTGTCGGCATTAGCGGTGTGATGATTCCATTTGCGATAAAATAAAAAATAGCGCCGAGCATCATCGCGTAGCCAGTAAGTTTTTGCGCAGTCATATTCCCTGTTTCCCCAAAAATATTGTTGTTAACCCCAATTTTGTTTTTGGTAACAGTTGACAAAAAAGTAATCAACCGTTATCGGAATATTATCGATGAACTGAATGTGTATGCGCGACGTGATGCCAGTAAAAAAATCGGCACTCCTTAAAGTGTTGGGTTTTCTATGAAAGTACGCGCGGCTGATATTCAGCTGGCGGCCTTAAAACTGTTTGCGGAAAACGGGTATCGGGGCACATCCATTGGCGATATTGAAAAGGCCGTGGGCTTGGCACCGCGCGCTGGTGGGTTTTACCGACACTTTTCCAGTAAAGATGAAATCTTGATGCAGGCCATGGATGCCTATGAGGAAGAAATCACTCATGAAATAGTTCAGCTTGGGGATTTGAAAAACCTATCGCCAATCGATGAGCTAACGCAGATGGCAAGGCTGACCCGCGATCACGCAGCACGGCAACGGCATATACGTATTATCCTTCGGCAAGAAGGGCGGTCGATCCCGCGCATACGCGAACGGATCCACCAGTTTAACAAATCTGATGCGTGGAATTTATTCCTTGAGTGGACACGCCGACAAATCGGCAAACGGGCGATCGACAAAGAAGTAAGGTTGCATACGTTTCAAATTTTCAGCACGCTGGCGCTTATTCTCTATTTGCAAGATGGGGGGGAAGAACCAATGGGGTTAGATCAGGACTTTGTATTGGATCATTGGATCACGTCATCGATGCAATATTTGGAACGATTAAGGTAGGGGCATTTAATGTCTAGATTATTTGTCGCTCTTGAAATTCCTGCAAATGTTGGTGAGGCATTATCCGCAATCCAATATGGTGTTGAGGGTGCAAAGTGGCGTCCAACTGAAAACTTCCACCTAACGCTAGCGTTTATAGGCGACACTGACCGGCATGGATTTAACGATGCTTGTTCAGCCTTGGCGGGAATTGAAGCGCCAGGGTTTGATTTGTCGCTTTCTGGTCTCGGGCTTTTTGGGGAGCGCAAACCACGTGCGTTGTGGGCAGGGGTTTCATCGTCACCACCACTTTTGCGTTTGCAATCCAAAGTCGAAATTGCACTGCGTAGGTGTGGGTTTGATCTTGAGAGCCGGAAATTTATGCCACATGTAACGCTCGCCTATTTGAGAGGCACACGGCGCGATATTGCGGAGTCTTATTGTGCGGTTAATGGGATGTTTTCAGCAGGTCCATTTTCTGTAGATGCATTTCATCTCTATTCATCAACACTGGGCGGTGAGGGAAGTCATTACCAGACTGAGGCGTCTTATGCGCTGTCATCCTCATCTTCGATGTGATCGAGAAGACCGTCGACGCCTAATTCGATAAGATCGAGTACGTGATTAAAGCCGTCTTTACCGCCATAATAGGGATCGGGCGTTTCGCGTGTCTCACCCTCCGCAAAATCCAGGAACAGGCGAATGTCACATGTGCGGTTCGGCGGCGCGAGTTCTAACAGATCCGTGTGATTGCTCAGGTCCATGGCTAAGAGATAGTCGAACTCATAATAATCGGAGAGGTCGACCTTTCGCGCCCGCTGATGGCCGATGTCGTATCCACGTTTGCCGGCGGCCTCGATCATACGGGCATCGGGCGGGTCGCCCTCATGCCAGGCCCCAGTACCTGCGGATTCAATGGCAAGGTCGACACCGCGTTCCTTGGCGCGCGCGCGTAGAATACCCTCAGCGGCGGGGGAGCGGCAAATATTGCCCAAGCAAACAAACAAAATGCGTTTGGTCATAATATTTACTTGTGACGTGTTTTTCGCCCTTAATAAAGCACAGAAGTCTCCCTAAATTGGGACAGGCGCGATTGGTGCCGAGAATTTCAAAGGATTGACCATGAGTTTTACCATTTCATCCATCGCCTTTGCCGCCATTGACCAAATGTATGCCGGTATGGAGGCCGTTTTGAAAAAAGGCGCTGCCGCTGCTAGAGCCAAAGGCGTTGAGGAGGAAACATTTCTCAACTGGCGCATTGCCCCTGACATGTTCCCATTGGCCCGCCAAATTCGGATCGCAACCGAGTTGCCGGTTCGCGGGTTAACACGGATCGCGGGTGCAGACATGCCAAGCTTTGCCGATGACGAAGTTACATTTGACCAATTTTTGGGCCGGATCGAAAAAGCACGAAAGCTTGTTCATGCACTTGATATAGCAGCGCTTGATGCGGACCCCGATGCGTCGATTACATTTCCTGCTGGAGCGGGAAAAGAAATGACGCTGCCACGAAGCGCCTATTTGCAAAACTTTATTCTTCCAAATCTCTATTTCCATGCATCGGCGACATATCTTCTAATGCGCCAACTTGGTGTTGAGGTTGGTAAGCGCGATTATCTTGCGGTGCCCGCATAAGCAATACCAACACGGAGGGTAGTTATTGTGAAGATTGTCATCTTGACCGGTTCAGGAATTTCCGCCGAGTCGGGCGTGGCGACTTTCCGCGATACAGGTGGCGTATGGGCGAAATATGATTACCGGGAAGTGGCGACGCCCGAAGGCTTCGCTGCGAATCCATCTCTGGTGCATGAATTTTATAATGAGCGCCGCCGTAACATCGGTATGGTAAAACCTAATGCTGCCCATGATGCTCTCGCAGAATTAGAGCGAGGGTTGACGTCGCGCGGCGGTGCGCTCTCGCTCATCACGCAAAATGTTGATGACTTGCATGAGCGGGCAGGCGTGGAAAACCTTTGGCATATGCATGGTGAGCTTAAAAAAGCCACATGCGTTCATTGTACGGGTGTGTGGGATTGGATTGAAGATTTGACCAATAAAACACGTTGCCCAGACTGCAAGGCGACAGGTGGCATGCGCCCCTATGTTGTATGGTTTGGAGAAATGCCGCGTTTCATGGACGAAGCGATGGTCGCTTTGGGGGATGCCGATTTGTTTGTTTCGATCGGCACTTCAGGTTCGGTCTATCCGGCCGCAGGGTTTGTTGGACTGGCAAGAGATGCGGGTGTTTCTTGCCTGGAATTGAATTTAGAGCCATCGGAGAATGCACACTTGTTTACCGATAGCCGTTATGGGCAAGCGACGGAGATTGTACCGGCATGGGTGAGTAACATTTTGTCGTAAGCTTTACTGGCAGCGTTTAGTCTGTTGCGGCGCAACATGGTTCTATTTTGATCATGTCGTCGCAAATGCTGTTGCATTGTAAGACGAGAACAACTTACGCTCAGCCGAACTGTATCGTTTGTCTGGGGATATTCATGAAATTGCTAAAAACAATCGCCGTGGCGGCGGCCGTAACAGGTCTCGCACCATTTAATTCTGTGTTTGCCCAAGAAGAAGAGGCAGATGCGAAATGGGATGTCGCGACCCCTGTCGCGCCGACCCGTGACATTGCGGTCAATGTTACCGAAGGCACTTGGATGAGCGTTGATGTTAGTCCCGATGGGCGCATGATCGCTTTCGACCTTCTCGGTGATATTTACACAATGCCAATTTCTGGTGGGGCGGCGACAGCAATTGCGAGCGGTGTTCCTTACGAAATGCAGCCCCGCTTTTCTCCAGATGGGACAAAGATTGCATTCACATCAGACCGTGCCGGAGGCGATAATATTTGGATCATGAATGTCGACGGTTCCGACAAACGCCAGGTCACAAAAGAGTCTTTCAGGTTGTTGAACAACGCGACCTGGTCGGCGGACGGCCAATATCTTGCTGCACGCAAACATTTCACGACACAGCGTTCACTCGGCGTTGGTGAAATTTGGCTGTACCACATTTCCGGTGGTGACGGCGTTCAACTGGTCAAACGCCCAAGCGAGGCGCACCAAAAAGAATTGGGTGAACCAATTTTTTCTGCTGATGGACAGGATATTTACTACTCCCAAAATGTGACGTCGGGGTCGACCTTTATCTATGCGCAAGATTCCAACACGGATCTTTTCAATATTAAACGTTATGAGATGGCTACGGGGGAAATCGAAACAGCGGTTTCGGGTTCTGGCGGTGCCGTACGAGCCGCGCCTTCACCCGATGGGCGCTATATTGCATTTGTGCGCCGGGAACGCACCAAGTCAAAGCTTTATGTGAAAGATCTACGTTCCGGTGACGAGCGCAAAATTTATGACGATCTTGACCAGGACCTACAAGAAATTTGGGCAGTACAAGGTGTCTATCCAAATATGGATTGGACGCCTGATGGTCGTACCTTGGTGTTCTGGGCTGGCGGTAAAATCCGCAGGATCAATGTGACCTCGGGTGAGCATAGTGTCATTCCCTTTAGTGTGAATGACGTACGCGCCGTAGTGGAATCTCCGCGTCCCGATGTAGCCGTCGCACCGGATGAATTTCAAACTAAGCTGGCTCGCTTTGCGAGCGTATCACCTGATGGCAGGCGCGTGGTTTATGAAACGCTAGGTAAGCTTTATGTGAAACCTTTGCCAAATGGGACGCCGCGCCGATTAACCAGCAGCACTAATGGTGATTTCGAATTTTTCCCATCCTGGTCCTATGACGGTCGACGCATTGTCTATGTCAGCTGGGATGATGACACATTGGGAACGATCCGCACGGTTTCGGCGGGTGGCGGATCAGGGCGAGCCATTACATCTGACCCCGGTCATTATCGCCGGCCACGGTTTTCACCCGACGGGCGAAGTGTGGTTTTTGAAAAAGGTTCGGGTGGTTACCTCACATCAAAGGATTGGTCCGAAGCGCCTGGTGTATATCTTGTGCGTAGTTCGGGTGGTGACATCACACGTGTCAGTAAGTCAGGCTCTGCACCGCATTTTGGGGCAAGCGATGATCGTATATTCATGACAAGGGTCGATGGGATCAATGCCTCCTTGATCAGTGTCAATCGCGATGGCGTTGATGAACGCACTCACGCGGCGGGCGACCTTATTACGGGTTACCAAGTGGCACCGTCAGGCAACTACTTGGCATTTACCGAAAACTACAATGCTTTCGTCATGCCAATGACGCCGGGCCCCCAAAAAATTGCGGCGGGCCGCAATGCATCTGCCGTTCCCGTCACGAAAGCGAGCGGTATTGGCGCCACTTATATGGATTGGTCGCGAGGGCAGTTGAACTGGAGCTTAGGCCCGGTACTCTATCACGCGAGCATCAATGAAATGTTGGCCGCGCAACCAAAATCAGATGACGATGAGGAAAATAGCGGATATTCGCCACCAGAAACTGGGGCTGATCTTTCATTGTCCGTGGCAGCCGATAAGCCGGCAGGCCTTGTTGCATTGGTCAATGCGCGGGTGATCACCATGGCCGGTGATGATGGCGGAGTTATCGAAAACGGATTGATCGTGCTTGATGGCAATCGGATTCAATCCGTTGGTGCCATGTCAACGGTAGCGATTCCAAATGGAGCAGAGGTGGTAGATCTTACTGGAAAAACCATCATGCCTGGCCTCATTGACGCTCACGCTCACGGGCCACAAGGGACGGGTGATATCATCCCGCAGCAAAATTGGTCTGCGATTGCGCATTTGGCGCTTGGGGTGACAACGGTCCACGATCCGTCGAACCGTGCCGCACACATCTTTGCTGCCGCGGAATACCAACGTGCTGGGCGCATCATGGCACCGCGGATCTATTCCACTGGCGAGATTGTTTATGGAGCGAAATCGCCCGGCTACTATGCCGTCGTGGATAGTCTTGAGGATGCGCGAAATCATGTGCGCCGCCTCAAAATGCAAGGCGCTCATTCTATTAAAAACTATAATCAGCCTCGACGTGATCAACGCCAGCAGTTGAACCAGGCCGCGCGCGAGGAAGATTTGGCGATCGTCGCCGAGGGCGGATCGCTATTTCATATGGATATGTCCTTCGTCACGGATGGGATCACGTCCATTGAACATAACCTCCCACAATCAATGCTTTATGAGGATGTGTTGAGTTTCTACAGTGCAACTGAAGTTGCCTATACACCGACATTGGTTGTGACTTTTGGCGGCCTAGGGGGAGACCCGTATTGGCGTGATCAGACCGATGTCTGGTTGCACCCGATTTTGTCAAAGCACGTACCGCCGAGCAAATTGGCAGGTAGCTCTGTGCGTCGTCAAAAAGCACCGAATGAAGACTATTATGATCAAGTCAGCGCCGCCACAGCAAAACAATTGGCGGACCGCGGTGTACTTGTTTCTATCGGTGCTCATGGCCAGGAAGAGGGACTCGCCTCTCATTGGGAGATGTGGTCATTTGCCCGTGGCGGTATGAGCCCCCTCGATGCTCTGCGTGCGGCAACGGTTTCTCCCGCCAAGCACCTTGGGTTTTGGAATGACATTGGGTCGTTGGAAGCGGGTAAGCTTGCGGATCTTGTCGTCCTGGATGCAAACCCATTGGATAATATCCACAATACGGATGACATTAGTCACGTCATGTTGAATGGCCGCCTCTATGATGCCGAGACCATGAATGAAGAGGTGACCGGCGATGCGACGCGGGCACCTTATTGGTGGGAATAGGCAAATGACGCATTGATTAGGTTTGGTACTAGAAAAATTGTTGCCGGTACCAGACTTTGAATGAGTGGCGTTGCTATTTGAAAAAATAAACCCAGGTTTTCAGTGTCAGTTGTGTCTTGCCCCCATATAACTGAGCCACAAATTTCGTGATATTCTACGAACATGTGGAGGTTATAGGATGGCGAGGAAGCGTTTTTCCGACGAAGACATATTGAATTTGCTGCGGCA
>JAJFGD010000229.1 GCA_021776315.1 Hyphococcus sp.
TGTTAACCACGGCCCCAATACTGCAATCGTCTCCGCATAAGGATGACAAATCGCAACCGCGAAGCCGGTCTCGGTGGCAATTTTTTCCACCAGCATGAGTTGATTGAAAACCGCTTGCGGATTGTGCGCATCAGCATCCAAAAAAACATCCCGGGAGAATACTTTTGCACCAACTGAAGAACCGGCCGCACGTACAACGCTATCGCCTGTCGTGACAGAATCCAGAAAGAAGAGATTTTTGTGCTCCAAATACGCAAGCACTGTTTTCATCGCCGCTTCATTTGTCGTGACTTTCGAACCCATATGGTTATTGACACCAACATAGTTTGAAATTCGACTGAGGTTCCATTCAAGCTCTTTTATGAACTCAGAGCCATTCATGTTGCTGCGCAATGCATGGGGCCCAGGGTCCGCTCGACCTTGCGGTTCCATCGGTAAGTGCAACATCACTTCAGACCCGCGATCACTTGCCAGTTGTGCCAGCTCGTCTACATTATTCGCATAAGGAAGAAATGATAGCGTGAGCGGTCCAGGAAGGTTTGAAACGACGTCCAGTGCGGACCTATCGAGCCCCATATCATCGAAAATGATAACGATTTTCGGCTTTATCTTTTGCACTTGCGTGTACTGTGGTGTCGGCAACCGTTCGGGAGGTGCCCCGGTCAAAACGCGCCGAATAATCTTCTCGCGCGCTTGGTAGGCTTTTTCTTCGGGCGTGTTCTCTCGCTCAAAAGTGGTTTGCGCCTCGATACGTGCGGCCTGAGCGGCGGCCCCGCGCTCTCCCAGATACGTCGCACCTGCACCGATAAATATGCCGCCCACCGCCATCACAAACGACGCAATCATGCCGGCATTGCCAGCACGAAAAGAAATTGCGAAATTTGAACGCTTGTGTTTCACCCTTTTCCTTTTTCTTTTGGTCACAGACGGGGTTGCAGGTATTATCTCCGAGCTGCTTGCACCTATGCTGGGCAGCGTTATGACAAACAATAATAATCCGCTGATTCTTTGGCTTTCATGATCCTACTGATCGATAATTATGATAGTTTTACCCATAATCTCGCCCATCTGATCGGCGGATTGGGCGAACAGATTGCCGTTCACCGAAACGACGCGATCTCGGTTGACGCGGTCATAAAGCTAAAACCAACGGCTGTATTCATTTCGCCGGGCCCAGGTGCCCCTGAAAATGCTGGCATATGCCTGGATCTGATTGCTGAGGCAGCCACTGCAAAACTACCGGTCTTCGGAGTTTGTCTTGGGATGCAGGCGATCGCACAGGCTTTTGGCGGGAAAATCAAACGCGCCGACAAACTAATGCACGGCAAAACTTGTCATGTCGCCCATGAGGCCATGGGCCTATTCAATGGCATTCCCTCACCTTTTATTGCCACCCGGTATCATTCTCTTGTTGCAGACGCAGATCATCTGCCGGAAAACCTCTCTGCGACCGCTTTTGCGGAAGATGACGGAGAAGTTATGGCCTTAGCCCACAAAACCCTTCCAATTGCTGGCGTTCAGTTCCATCCAGAGAGTATTGCGTCGGAACATGGAGCAGCGTTGGTGACGAACTTTTTGGAATGGGCAAAACGATGACTGGGGTCTTAAAAGAAAGCCTGGAACTTCTGGCATCCGGTGATTCATTTGCGCCGAATGAAATGCATCATGCCATGAATGTGTTGCTCTCAGGGAAAGCGAGCGATGCAGAGATCGCTGGTTTTCTAATGGCCTTGCGGATGCGTGGTGCGACGGTAGAGGAACTCACGGCGGGCGTCGAAGCTATGCGCGAGGTGGCTATACCCGTCGATGCGCCTGAAGATGCCATCGACACCTGTGGGACCGGGGGCGATGGCGCAAATACCTTCAATATTTCTACGGCTGTTGCCCTTATTGCCGCTGGCGCCGGTGCCAAGGTAGCCAAACATGGATCCACCGCATCATCGTCAAAATCTGGATCGGCGGAAGTTTTACGAGCACTTGGGGTCAATCTTGAGGCTTCTCCAGAACAGATTGGAAAATGTATCCGTGATGCTGGTGTTGGCTTTATGTTTGCGGCCGTCCACCACAAGGCTGTTAAAAACGTCATGGCCGCTCGCCGCCAATTGGGTGTTCGAACAATTTTTAACGTCCTTGGCCCCCTATCCAATCCCGCCAACGCCAAACGACAATTGATGGGCGTTTATGAGCGCGATTTACTGCGCCCGGCGGCGGAAGTCATGCGTCGGTTAGGTGTAGAGGCCGCTTGGGTCGTCCATGGGGGGGATGGGTTGGACGAATTGACGACCACGGGTCCAAGCTATGTCGCGGAGCTTCGCGACGGCGTCGTGCGTGAATTTATGGTATCACCGGATATCGCCGGGCTTCCACGCGCAACCCTTGAGGACCTTCGTGGCGGCGAACCCGCTGAAAATGCAGAAGCCATCAAACGGCTCTTGAACGGTGAACAAGGGCCCTTTCGCGATATCGCGCTGCTGAATGCCGGTGCCGCATTGGTCATTACCGGTAAGGCTGGAGACATTGCCGACGGTGTACAAAGAGCTGCATCAGCCATCGACAGTGGTGCTGCGAAAGCCGCTCTTGAAAATCTGGTCAAAATCTCAAATGCACCGATATGAGCGTTCTCTCTAAAATCATCGATTACAAACGCGAAGAAGTCGCCATCGCAAAGGCGAATTTGCCTATCAGCGCCCTTGAAACATTGGCGCAAGAGATCAAACCGCGCGGGTTTCAGCGAGCCCTTGAGAAGAATGCCTCGACAGGCTTTGCGTTAATTGCCGAAATCAAAAAAGCCAGCCCTTCCAAGGGGCTGATCCGTGCGGATTTTGATCCTGCCCAACATGCTTTAGCTTATCAGGCGGGTGGTGCTAGCTGCCTTTCCGTGCTGACGGATGGCCCGAGTTTTCAAGGCGATCTTGAGTTTTTGATGCTGGCCCGGGGATCATCTTCGCTGCCGATTTTGCGCAAAGATTTCATGATCGATCCATATCAAATTCCCGAGTCCCGTGCGCGAGGTGCCGACTGCATTTTGCTGATCATGGCCTGCCTATCCGATATCCAAGCAACAGAGCTTTTGGACGCTGCTGAGAAAATGGAACTCGACGTTTTGGTGGAAACTCATAACGCAGGCGAAATGGAACGCGCAGTTAACCTTAATGCCAGGTTAATTGGCATAAACAACAGAAACCTCTCTACATTTCATACCGACCTTAAGGTGACGGCAGAACTCGCGCCAATGGCTCCTCGCGACAGCTTTCTCGTATCAGAGAGCGGCATTTCCGAACACCAAGATCTGGGGATACTCAAAGATTATGGGGTAAAAGCCTTCTTGGTGGGTGAAAGTCTGATGCGCCAATCCGATCTCGTATCCGCCACCAAATCGCTCCTTGGATCCGATCGGATCACGTAAACCATTGTGGCCCCTGTTTTATCAGGCATTGACGCCCTTGGAGAACATGCATAGAACATCGTTGTTGTTTTGTTCTTTTCTCGTTTCGGACGCGCAAATAGCCTCGATTAAACTGGAGATCCATGTGCTTACAAAAAAACAGCACGAACTTTTGATTTTTATCAATGATCGCATCAACAAGAGCGGCGTATCTCCCTCTTTTGATGAAATGAAAGACGCTCTCGATTTGCGCTCTAAATCGGGTATTCACCGATTGATCACAGCGCTAGAAGAGCGCGGCTTTATTCGGCGTCTACCTAATCGGGCTCGGGCTTTGGAGATTCTGCGCCTTCCTGACGATATGGCAACCGCAGCACCAAAGCCTGCAGCAAAAAGCTTTTCGCCATCTGTCGTCGATGGTGGGTTTCGGAAACGAGCCCCTACACCGGTGCCAGCATCCACGATGGCGGGGAGTTTTGATGGCATTTCTGAACTTCCAGTGCTCGGTCGGATTGCTGCTGGTACGCCAATCGAGGCGATCCAGCATGAAGTTGACCGCATTGCAGCCCCTGCCGCCTTAATGGGTTCAGGAGAGCACTACATCCTCGAGGTTCAGGGCGAATCGATGATCGAAGCTGGTATCAATGACGGTGATCAGGTCATCATCAAGCGATGCGACGATGCGAGCAGCGGCGAGATCGTGGTAGCACTTGTGGATCGCGAAGAAGCGACTTTGAAACGCCTTCGAAAAAAGGGGGCGTCTATTGCCCTTGAAGCGGCTAATCCGGAATTTGAAACCCGCATCTATGGGCCGGACCGTGTCAGCGTTCAGGGTAAGCTTGTGGGCTTGATGCGCCGCTACTGAGCCTAGTCGGTGCCTGTCCAGGGTCTATCACCGCGCATGGCCGCAACAGATTGCACCTCAATGTCTCCTTGGGGGCCGATGCGGACAGTATGGGCACCGCGCCGCCATACTGACCGACGGTCAATAAGAACTGCTTGGCACGCTTTCCAATCTCCTCCGCTGACTGGGAAAAAGGCAACGACAATGTCGGCACGCGCGCAGTCTTCCTGCAGCGCCGAGGGATCTTCAATGAAAGAAACGCGTCGGTCTTGATTCAACTTCGCCACACATCCTTGGTGATCACACTGGCTAACTTTCTCCATCACCAGGGCCTCCGTTTCTAACGGGTCTCGTCCAATCACCTCTAGCCAAACGGAAACCGCGAACCGATCGCGCCGTTTCGAGTAAACAGCTAATGATTGCTCGGTTTCCGAAGTTACAAGGGCCCCGTTCAGTCCTGAAGACGCAACAAAAATATCCGGTGGTTTTGATTGAGTTGCCAAAAACGCCGCCAAAGGAATACCCGCAACGCCCAACAATCGAAACGGCGAGCGTAACAAGCAAAGACAGAGCCCTCCAAAACTCAGACTAAGCATACCCCACAAAGGCCATTGGGGCGTGAGCGATACTGCGCCTGGCCAATGTGAAACTTCCGTTGCAATCGCTAATACGGCGTCCATGCCGAAGGCTGAGAGCTGCCATGCCCACCCATCTAGCCCGATCGGCATCAACAATAAGGCCACCACAGCGCTTGGCATGATCAAAAAACCCATCAACGGCATGGCCAGAACATTTGCGGGCAACGAATAAAGCGCGACGCGATTAAAATGATAGAGCGCATAAGGGGCCGTGGCTA
Source organism: Hyphococcus sp. (assembly GCA_021776315.1). Taxonomy (GTDB): domain Bacteria; phylum Pseudomonadota; class Alphaproteobacteria; order Caulobacterales; family Parvularculaceae; genus Hyphococcus. The sequence continues at coordinate 5,086 of JAJFGD010000229.1, forward strand.
AGGCAGCGATTACGTCTGTCACGACCAGGCCAATTGTATATCGACGTAGTTTGGCGACGGGTGAAAAACTTCGAAAAGGGTCAGCCCGCTTGGTCAACCATTCATAAGTCGCAATTAGCGCGGTTACTGCTGCAAAGGACATTTGAAACCCTGGGTGAAACAGGGCTTCTGGCGTTGTCAACAATATGATCGTTGCTGCGATCACAACATTTCTGAGGGACAATGCCCGTCGATCAACAAGAATTGCGAAAAACATAATCGCGGCCATCATAAACGCCCGCCGCGCAGACCATCCGCCCCCTGACAAAAAAAGATAAGCAAGCCCCGACAATAAAGCGGCGGCGGCAGCCCATTTCTTAATGGGGTTATGGAGCGCAATCTTTTCAATCGATGCTAAAGTCACGCGCACGACAAAAAATATTAAACCCGTAGCCAGCCCCATATGAAGGCCCGAAATGGCCAAAAGATGGGCAAGGCCCGCATCGCGCAATGCCGCTTCTGATTGCGCTGATATCGCGTCCCGTTTGCCCGTCACAACCGCAGCCACGATGGCACCGCCAGCACCCGGCGCGCTCGAGGTTATGCGAAAAAATAAACGACTTCTAAATTGCTCAATTCGGGCAGCAATCTCATCCAAAAAGGATGGCGCATTGCCACCAACCCGTTCAGGGGTCTGCACCGCAAATCCAACCGCACCAATCCTTTGAAAGAAAAGATATCGCCCGAAATCAAATGTGCCAGGGGCAGCAGGCGGCGGCGGCGGGCGCAATCCCGCACGAAGACGAACAATATCGCCTGGTGCGCCGTCATATGCCGCGCCTCGCCAGGTTATTCTCGCTCTCGCAGGCAACGCCACGGTCGCTATACCGTCGATTGCTTGTAAGGCGACGGTAAACCTTTGATCATTTGCTCGGTTTTCGATGCTTAAAAGACGTCCTTCGATGGATCGAATTTCGAGCTCTTGTTCCAAAATCGGGGCTTGCACGCGACTGGTACGCAAATCCGCCGCACAAAATCCAAATGCCGTAAATGTGATGATGAGACCCGGTATTCTCAACATTTTGTGAACTAGCGCAGCGACCAACCCGAGGAGAAAAACTGCTGGCCCGAACGAAAAAGGCGGCTCATGCAATAACCCAAAATAGATCCCTGCACCGATACCGATCATGACCGGCACCCAAACTGCCCCGTGCGAAAGGTCTTCAGATGCCCAGCCCACGATGGTGCGCGGCACTAAATACCAGAGCCGCCGCCACCCAGAGCGCACCCGCTCGATACGTATATCGGGGTCATACAGTTCTTCAGCGTATTTAACCGTCATACAGGCATAGGCGCTGGTATATTTGTTGTGCTATCGGCTATGTACCTTCTCACATCCAATAGCTAATGGAGCCGACGCGCAAGCCATGTCGCAAGCTACGAATAATGACCGATCGATCGTCACCCGCTTCGCACCGTCACCGACGGGGTATCTCCATATTGGCGGGGCGCGAACAGCTTTGTTCAACTGGCTTTATGCTCGCGGTCGCGGCGGCAAATTCTTATTGAGAATCGAAGATACGGATCGCGCGAGACATACTGAAGCGGCAGTTGGGGCAATCCTAGAGGGGCTTTCCTGGCTGGGTATCGATTGGGACGATGATCCGGTTTCTCAATTTGCGAACCGTGAGCGCCATGTGGAGATTGCAGAACAACTTCTCGCTACAGGGAATGCCTATCGGTGTTACCTCACACCCGAGGA
>JAJFGD010000230.1 GCA_021776315.1 Hyphococcus sp.
GGGCCGCCGCCATTGCGCATGGACTCGCGCACATTCTTGTAGATCACGCGATTGATCGGATTATTCTTCGAGACGGTCGCATCGACAAAGGCTTTGACGCTTGCATTTTCTTCCGCTTCGACAGGCAGCAGCAACGCCATCTCACCACCCGGCAACGTTAGAAGTTGCGAATTAAAGAGATAAGACTTGATGCAATCGCCCAACGCGACTTCGTTCGCCGGAGCCTCAACGATTTCAACAAACGGAGCCGCGTCCCGGATCGCTGTATACGCTGCTTTAGGATCAGCAAAACTTTGTTCATGCAGAAATAACACTGTGCCATTCGCGACACCGACGACGTCATTGTGAAATGCACCCGCATCAAGCGCTGCAGCAGATTGCTGTACAAAAACAGTTTTCGCCGGATCTAACAGATGGCTTCGCGCAACGGCTTCGCTCGCGCGTTTCTTTTGGCGCGCCGGGAACTTCTCCCCATCTTCACCATAGACAAAAAGCTGCACCCCCGCGTCACCATGTGCCTCACAAAGGCGTCCATGATTGGCGGCACCCTCATCACCAAAATGCATCGCACCCGGCAATGGAGGGTGATGAACAAAATAATCATCATTGTTGAAAATATGCGCCAACGTGCGCGCGGTGGTGTCTGCTTCAATGGAACGGTGGAAATTCGCGGCCAAGTTTGCCGCTGTAAAATGCACCTTGCCGTCAGTTGTATCTGGCGACGGTGCGACGGTGCCCGCATTCGCGGTCCACATGCATGACGCCGCATAACAATTGGCCAGCAATTGCGGTTCAGTTTTGGCTGCCTTTTCAATAATCTGTTTGTCGGACCCGGAAAATCCGAGCGCGCGCAATGTTTTTAGATGCGGGCGATCTTGGGGCGGCAAGAAACCTTGGCGAAGCCCAAGCTCCATAGCCGCACGCATTTTCGCCAAGCCCTGCAATGCCGCCTCGCGCGGGTTCGATGCCGCGCCCGCATTTTTTGCTGAGGCGAGATTGCCAAAAGACAAACCGGCATAATTATGCGTAGGGCCGATCAGGCCGTCGAAATTATATTCCTTATGGGTCATTTCACACCGACTTGATCAGCCGCGATTGGAAGGAGTTTTTCCCCTTCCATCGACGCAACAGGGAATGCGCAATAGTCGGCCGCATAATACGCGCTAGGGCGATGATTGCCTGACGCACCGATGCCGCCAAAAGGCGCTGCACCGGATGCCCCCGTTGTCTGCCGGTTCCAATTAACGATACCGGCGCGCGATAGGGCCAGGAATTTTTCCCATTTTGCTTTGTCGTCCGAGAGAATGCCCGCTGACAAACCAAAGGATGTGTCATTGGCGCGTGCAATCGCTTCGTCAAAATCACCGACACGCCACACTTTTAACAGCGGTCCAAAATGCTCTTCATCGGGCACGGCACTGCTGCGGGTAACGTCGACAATGCCAGGGGTAACAAAAGCGCTGCCATCATCGCGCACAGAAAGATTTCTGATTGCCTCCCCGTCGCGTTCTACCAATTGATCAAATGCCCGCTCCAAACCGCTCGCAATCTTTGGCGAGATCACCGGCCCCATGAATGGCTGTGGATCGGCGAAAGGCTGATCCACGATCAACCGGTCCGTCAATTTTGCGAGCGCTTCAATCGCTTTGTCACCAGCGGCCCCTTCAGGCAAGAATAATCGACGCGCGCATGTGCAACGCTGACCGCTAGTTAAAAATGCTGATTGCACAACAGCCAGCGCCGCTGCATCAACATTATCCGTATCCCACCAGATCAACGGATTATTGCCGCCAAGTTCCAACGCCAAAATCACATCTAATCGGTCGGCAAATTGTTTGTGGATCGCGAGCCCGGTTTTCGCGCCCCCTGTAAACAAGACACCATCGACATCCGCACCCGTTAGCGCCTCACCGGTCTCGCGGGCCCCTTGCACCATATTCACGACGCCTGCTGGCACACCAGCCTCTACCATGCGCTCAATAATAAAAGCGCCAGGGCCAGGTGTCATTTCAGATGGCTTAAAAACGGCCGTGTTACCAGCAATCAGGGCGGGTACAATGTGTCCGTTGGCGAGATGCGCTGGGAAGTTATATGGCCCCAACACCGCCATGACGCCGTGGGGTTTGTGCCGCAACATACCCGTCGTCGCCCCAGACAGGGTTTCTTTTACGCCTGTGCGTTCGTCATAGGCACGGATCGAAATATCAACTTTGCCAGCGACAGCGGCGGCTTCGGTTTTTGTCTCCCAATACGGCTTGCCGGTTTCACGAGAGATCAACCGCGCCAGCTCTTCACCGTCACGTTTCATAATATCGCGATAGCGTTCCATCACAGCGATACGCTCGGCGATGGGTGTCAGTGCCCATGTGGGAAAGGCTGCGCGCGCCGCGCCAACCGCATCTTCAACATCGCTTTTGGTGGCGCTATTGCCGCTCCAAATCTCTTCACCCGTCGACGGATCGAAACTTGAAAAAGAAGCGCCCGAACCATCGCGCCATTCGCCATTGATCAGAATTTTATTGCTCATCTCGTCACCATTCTACCGCGCGAACATCATCGCCTTGCGCCACGCCGAGCGCCCGTGCCGATTCTTCGCTAATTGTCATTTTCTCGCCGTCAATCTTTGCTGGTGCGCGCAATGCACGGAATGTGGATAACCGTCCTGCCGCCATCAACATCATCGTCGCCTCACCCGGATCAGCCACCGTTGCAATCGAATAGACCTTGCTCGCCTTGACGGTCTCAATTTCATCTATCGGGGCGTCTACCAACGGCCCACCGTCAAACACATCAATATAACCGCGGAACTGGAAACCCTCTTTTAACAACATGTCATAGGCTGGCATGGCGCTATCATGCGGACGACCAAGAATTTCGCGCGCCGCTTCCGGCAACAACGCCACGTAAATCGGATGGCGCGGCATCATATCTGCAATGATCTGGTTACCCATTGCCGAATTTGCAACATCTGCGGCTTCAAATTCCATATCAAAAAACGGTTTGCCGAGGACTTCCCAAAACGGTTGCTCCCCGTTCGGGCCGCGCCAGCCCCGAAGCTCAGCACACACCGGGTCCGCCAATATATCGCGATGCTGTGCAATGAACAGATAACGGGTGCGGGCGAGATATTTTCCATAACCACCGCCCCGTGCATCCGGTGATAAAAATAGCGACCCCACCTCAGCGCAGCCGGTAAAGTCATGGGTCGGCACCAACAAACGACGCTCGACGCGTTTGCGAAGTTGGGTCGACGCGTGCACCGTTTTATTGATGCGATAATTGACAAAACCATGATCAAGGCCAACCGCGGAGAAAACGGCGGAGACCCCAAGCACTTTGCCATCAAGCTCTAGCACCATCATATAGACTTCGCCGCCAGGCTCGGTTGCATTCATCTCAAAGCTCTTGCTCGCGAAATCAATTCGCGTGCGCAAGGCATCAGGTTCTGGTGGTAAATTCGTCATCCCACCGCCAGATTGTTTCGCCAACGCGAGGATTTGATCAAAATCCTCCATGCGCACCGGTCGCATAAATGCCTGTGACATTAAGCTGTCTCCTGATTATTTATGGCACCCGGGTTGGGCAATTCCCCTGCTGCGATTTTCAGCAAGACAAGAGTGGATAGTTTTGCGCGCTCAACCAAACTGTCGAGCTTTGCATATTCTTGAGCGGAATGGATATTTGCACCACGCACACCCAGCGTATCAATCACGGGAATGCCTGCAGCCGCGATATTGTTGCCGTCACAGCAGCCGCCCGTTGGTTTCCAATCAATCGCAAGCCCGAGATCTGCACCAGCGGCTTTCAACGCGTTGAAAAATGCCAGAAGACTTGGCGTCATGGGTTTTGGCGGACGCGTAAATCCGCCGGTCAATTCCGCGCCATATCCGTCCCGTTCATCAATGCGTTTCAAGATCGACCGAACTTCGCTTTCGAACCAGGCCGCATCATCGGGTTGTTCAAGGCGCACATTGAAACGCACAATCGCGTTGTTGGGCACCACATTTAACGGACCACCGCCATCGACCTTTGCAACATTCACGGTCAGGCCCTCGCGCGCGCCCGTCAGTTGGTCAATCGCCGTGACAAACTCCGCCGCAGCCGCGATGGCATTGCGACCGAGATGATGTTCGCGGCCTGCATGCGCGCTCTTGCCAGAAAATACGGCTGCAAAATTACCACTGCCTTTGCGGGCACCGGCCAGCGTTCCATCGGGCAGTGCTGGTTCATAAACGCAGGCAAACTGCGCGCGTTTTGCCGCCTCGGTCAGCATATGTGCTGAACCGTGGGAGCCAATCTCTTCATCCGCATTGATCAACACTTCATAGCCAATTTGGTCTGCGAGCGAGGATCGCTCAATGGCTTGCAGCGCATAAAGCATGACCAACAAGCCACCCTTCATATCCGCGGCTCCGGGTGCATTCAGCGTGTCGTCATCCAGAAAGGTTTCGCCCTGAAATGCATGGTCGATGGGAAACACCGTATCCATGTGCCCTGACAACAAAACCCGAACTGGGGCTTGTGGGCGCTTCACCAATCGCAGCATGTTGCCGACTTGTTGTTCTTTTTTCTGGCCGTCATCGGTCACGATCTGGTGGGGCCGCGATGCAACGCTTTCGACATCAGCGCCGAGCCCGCTAAAGGCATCGCTCAAGGCGCAATGCATGGCGGCAAGCCCATCCAAATTGCCGCTGCCTGAATTGATGGCACACCAGGCGCGCAATGCCTCAGTCATGGCCGGGCGTTTATCGTCCAGATATGCGAGATCACTCGCGAAATTATTGCTTTTTGTCATGGCGCAAGCACTAGCGAAGGCCAAGGCTTCGGGCAAGGCTTCCGGTATCGCGGCCAACTCATTGGTGATTTGACGGTTTTAAGCCGCCCGGAACATCCCTATAGTGGTGACGATTGCGGCGCACGGCTTCAATCAGTATCGGGGAATCAGGCGGCAAAGTTATGTTACAGCTCATCGAGAAGGTGTTGATTGCTTGGTCAGACACAGCCCGCCGGGGTGGTGTTTTGCTCGGTATTTTGATCGCGGCCGCAACAGTGCTGGCTGGATATTATGCGGCGACGAACCTGAAGGTGAACACGGATACCAGTTCAATGCTGGATCCCGACCTGCCCTTCCAACAGCGCGCCGCAGAACTGCGGGAGGCCTTTCCGCAGATCAAGACCGATATCATCGTCATCGCGCGGGCACCAAGCCTTGATGAGGCAGACGCCTATATCTCAGATTTGCGCGCCGCGCTTCTCGACCAGCCCGATGCGTTCAGTGCCGTTTTCGCACCAGCCCAAGAACCCTTCTTTCGTCAAAACGGCCTGATGTATTTGAGCGAGGGCGAGCTTGAAAGCCGCCTGACCCAAATGTCAAAAGCATCGGGGTTGATTGAAACGCTAATTCAAAGCCCAAACATTGGAACATTGTTTTCGACACTCGCTGACAATGACAAGCTCGCCGAGCGTTCCGACCTAGGCCAGGACACACTGCAAGCCCTCTATCAAGAGCTTGGCAATGTGGTTGAAGCGAGCGTTGATGGCGAGGCATTACCTTTTTCTTGGATGGGTGCACTCGATACGAGTGACGATAAAGATGACGCCTTTACGCGCCTTCTCTACGCAACGCCTGCTCTTGACTTCACAAGACTGCAGCCGGCCAAGCCGAGTATACGAACTATTCGTGCCGAAATTGAAAAGCTCAATGTCAAATATAATGGCCGGGTCGACAGTTATATTACGGGGGACCCGGCGCTGCGTGTTGAAGAACTAGAAGCTGTGACAACCGGCATCGGGATGTCGATGCTCCTGTCGTTGATCCTCGTTAGCTTGCTACTTCTTCTTTGTTATCGTTCAATCGGCATGGCCATCATTACCTTGGTCGGTCTTGTGGTGACCATCACCCTGACCTCTGCTTTTGCTGCCGCTTTTATCGGAGAACTCAATCTCGTTTCTGTCGCCTTCACGGTCTTGTTAGTCGGTTTGGGTTTGGACTTTGCGATTCACTTATTGCTACATGTTCAAGAACGCCGTGCGGCCGGTCAAGAAATTGCCGAAGCCCTAAAAGGCGCGCTCCATGAAGTGGGGCCGGCACTTGCCATTGCGGCACCCACCACAGCACTGGCATTCCTTTCATTCGTGCCGACAAAATTTGATGGTATTGCCCAGCTTGGTGTCATCGCAGGTGCTGGTGTCATTATCGCTTTCTTTGTGTCAGTGACATTCCTTCCCGCCGCGCTTGCAGGCTTCCCAGATGCCCGCCCACGCAAACATTCCGGTCGGGTCAGAACATTTTTCAATGTCTTATCCAAATTTTCAGGGCCAATCGCGATCATCACCGTGCTCTTAGGTATCGCGGCATTGATATTGATGCCCCAGGTTCGGTTTAACGCCGACCAAATGGCGCTACGCAACCCGAATGCACCATCCGTGCAAGGGTTCAACCTTCTTTTCGACAATACTGAAACGGCACCCTATCGTTTAACCCGCCTCGTTGGCTCCCAAGAAGAAGCCCTTGATACGGCGGCAAAAGCAACTGCCCTCTCCAGCGTTGCCAGCACCCGGTCATTGCCGGATTTTGTCCCCGAGGACCAAGACGAAAAACTTGAGCTCATCGGCTTTGGTGCAGGCACCTTGGTTTTTGCGCTCGACGCTGTTCCCAATAGCATCGACGGTCCAAACGCCACCGACGGTATTGCATCACTACAAGCACGTCTCGCGGAAACCTACACGGATGGTCCAGGCGCACGCCTTGCCGCATTACTCGCCGATGTCCAAAGCACCAGTGACCCCGCACTGGCACAAAGTCTTCAAGACAATATTTTTGTATTCTGGCCGCAACTAATCGATTTATTACGCAGTCAAATGAATGCGGACTATATTGGCATCGATACACTCCCAGCCTCATTAAAAGATCGCTATTTCGCCGGCGACGATAAATGGCGCGTGGATATTTTGCCCGAGGAAGATTTACGCGACCGTCGCGCTCTCGATCAATTTGTCGATGATGTTGAAACCTTGTTCCCGGATCTCGCTGGTGGTGCCTACCAGGCCGAAAAAGCGGGTGAGATTATTTCCAACGCCATGTTGCAAGCGACGTCGATTGCGTTTGCGGTCATCGCTGTCTTTTTGTGGTTGCTAGTGCGCCGGATAAGAATTGTGTTGTTGGTTTTGTTCCCGCTTTTACTCGCGGCGATATTGACCGCGGCGACCGGCGTCCTCCTCGACATGCCATTTAACTATGCCAATGTGATTGTCCTGCCATTGTTGATTGGGATCGGGGTCGATAGCGGCATCCACTTGGTGCTGCGCCACGATCAAGTCGCTGCTGGCGAGGGTGTTTTCGGCACATCGACCCCGCGCGCGGTCCTGTTTTCTGCACTGACCACGGTCGCCTCATTCGGTAGCTTAATGCTCTCCCCACATCGGGGTACGGCGAGCATGGGGGAGCTTTTATCGATCGCGATCGCCTATACGCTGGTCTGTACACTTCTGGTGCTGCCAGCCACGTTCCGATATGCGGACAGCCGATTGCCCCAATCAAAACAGCCAAGCACCACCTTTAAAGACAATTAATTTCAAGGTGTTAAGCTAAAAAACCTGGATTTTCCCCGAGGGGTTCGAAAACCACACCCTGTCGACTTTTTAACCCCATTGGCGAATAATTCTGCATCATTGCTGGAATATTGCCGCAATCATTCCATATAGTCCGAACTGCCTGTGATCGTGTATGATCAGTCGTAAAGAGGGTGCCTTGTTATGTTTATGTCTCGGGTTCGTATTTTTGCCGCGTTGATTGCGGCTGCCTCAGCAACTGCGCCAGTTGTTGCACAAGACGCTGACCCCGTGGCCGAAACCCAAAGCAGCAATGTGGATGCGGCGATTGCCTTCGCGAAATCGCTAACGGATGACGCGACGACCGCCCTGATGAATGCCGATGCTGATGACGAACAGCGACTGGAAGATTTCCGGGTAATTCTGGCTGACGGCCTGGCGCTGGAGACGATCGGCAAATTCATGCTCGGTGAATCGCGCAAAACCATGACCGAGGAACAGACCACGCGGTATGAAGCGATCTTCTCTCCATACATTACCAAGCTCTATGCAGAACAGTTTGAAGAGATTGTCGGTAAGCCATTGGAAGTGGTCGACGCCAAAGCAATCGGTTCTCGCGATGTGATTGTGCGCACCCAATTTGAACGCAAAGATGCGGCACCGATCATGGTCGACTGGCGTGTACGTAAATTGC